>NZ_JBVJJA010000014.1:0-163056 GCF_055586005.1 Micromonospora sp. NPDC051924 | reverse complement strand
ACGCGCCACCCTCCCACAACCCACCAACACACAACCCCACCCCCCACGACCCCCCCCCCCCCCCCCCCCCCCCCCCCCCCCCCCCCCCCCCCCCCCCCCCCCCCCCCCCCCCCCCCCCCCCGCTGCCGTCTGTCCGAAAAGTATGCCGACACTCCTACTTTTGCTCATCCTGAGCAAAAGTAGTGCCGGTTCATCGAAAACTTTTGGCTGCACCCTCTTCTCTTTGGTCCCTCGCGCAAATATCGTCTCGCGTAGAACCTGGCCAGGCTCTCGTCACCTCCCCAGCGACCTCCTCAGCCTCGTCCCGGCGCTGAGGCGGACCCGCCCGACCAGAGCGAGGTTCGATGCGCAGACCGTTCGGCCGCAGGGCCGCCACCCATCTCAGCCTGCTCGCTCTCGCCGGCGCGACGCTCGTCGCGACCGCTGAGCAGGCTCCGACCCCGGCGCAGGCCGCGCCGGTGCTCACCGCTCCGGCACCAAACAGCAACGGCATCCAGTACAAGGTGCTCGTCTTCACGAGGTCGGCCAGCGGCAACAACGCCGCGACCGCGGCCGGCGTGCAGGCCATCCAGCAACTCGGGCAGGAGCGGCGCTTCACCGTCGAGGTGACCAACGACGCCCGCAAGTTCGACGAACCGCACCTGAAGCAGTTCCGCGCCGTGGTGTTCCTCAACACCGCCGGCGACGTGCTCAACGACGCCCAGCAGGCGGCCTTCGAGCAGTACTACCGCGACGGCGGCGGCTTCGTCGGCGTCAACTCCGCCATCGAGGCCGAACCGGACTGGTCGTTCCTCACCAACGTGCTCGGCACCCGGGCCACCGGGGCGCCGTCCGCGGTCAGCAAGGCCACCGTCACGGTCGCCGACCGGGTCCACCCGGCCTCGAAGACGCTGCCGCAGCGGTGGAGCACTACCGACCGGTGGTACAACTTCGCGGCCAACGTCCGGGGCGTCTCGCACGTGCTGGCCACGGTGGACGAGAAGACGTACACCGGCGGCACCATGGGCTTCGACCACCCGATCACCTGGTGCAAGGACTACCAGGGCGGGCGATCGTTCTACACCGGACTCGGTGCCACGCCCGACAGCTACGACACGGTGGACCTGCGGGCCCACCTGGGCGGCGCGATCCAGTGGGCGGCCGGGGTGACCGACGGCGACTGCGGCGCGACCGTGCTGGCCAACTACCAGATGACGGTTATCGGGGCCCAGCCCAACGTCAACGAGCCGATCGGCTTCGACGTGCTCCCCGACGGCCGGGTGATCCAGACCGACCGGCGCGGCGGCGTACGGCTGCACAACCCGGAGACGAACGAGACCACCGTCCTCGCCCAGATCCCCGTCTACACCAACAGCGAGGACGGGATGTACGGGCCGGCGATCGACAACGACTTCGCCACCAACAAGTGGGTCTACCTCTACTACGCGCCGCCGCTGGACACCCCGACCGGCAGCGCGCCGACCACCAGCACCGACCCGCACGCCTGGGACGTGTGGAAGGGCTACTTCCAGCTCTCCCGGTTCAAGTTCGTCGACGGCGGGACGCCCTCGCTGGACCTGAGCACCGAGCAGAAGATCCTCCAGGTGCCGGTCGACCGGGGTGCCTGCTGCCACGTGGCCGGTGACATCGCGTTCGACTCGAGGAACAACCTCTGGCTGGTCACCGGGGACGACACCCCGGCCGGCGGCGGCGGGTCGGGTGGCTTCTCGCCGCACAACGACTCGGTCAGCGCCACCGGCGTCTACCAGGCCCCGTTCGTCGACGCCCGGCGCAGCTCGGCCAACACCAACGACCTGCGCGGCAAGATCCTGCGGATCACGGTCGGCGCGGACGGCTCGTACACCGTCCCGGCGGGCAACCTGTACCCGTCCGGCACCGAGAAGACCCGGCCGGAAATCTACGCGATGGGCTTCCGGAACCCGTTCCGGATCACCCTCGACAAGAACGACGTCGCCTACATCACCGACTACTCCCCGGACTCGTCGGTGGCGCAGGTCGGGCGGGGCCCCGCGGGCACCGGCCGCATGATGGTGGTCGACAAGCCGGCGAACTACGGCTGGCCGATGTGCGTGCAGCCGAACCTGCCGTACATCGAGATGAACTGGACCACCAACCCGATCTCTCCGGTCGCCCCGTTCGACTGCGCGGCACCGAAGAACACCTCGCGGCACAACACCGGCCTGACCGACCTGCCGCCGGTGGAGAAGTCCGAGCTGTGGTACTCGTTCCAGGCGCCGACCCCGTGCCCGGAGTCCTACCTGTCGACGCCCACCCAGACCTGCCCGGTGCTCTTCCCCGAGCTGGGGACCGGTGGTGTCGGCCCGCACGGCGCGGCGAAGTACGACTACGACCCGGAGCTGAGGTCGGAGACGAAGTTCCCCGCGTACTACGACGGCGCCATCTTCTTCGGTGAGTTCACCCGGGACACCCTCAAGGAGATCCGGCTGGACGACAAGGGTGACACCCTGAAGATCAACAATGTGTTGAACTGCGGGCAGGCACCCACCACCCCGACCAAACCGTTCCTCTGCGACAACCCGATGGACATGCGCTGGGGCAAGGACGGCAACTTCTACCTGCTGACGTACGGCGACGGGTTCTTCAACATCAACCCGGACGCGGCGATGCTCAAGTTCAGCTACGTCAAGGGCCTGCGGGCGCCGACCGCGGTGCTGAACGCCACCCCGACCAACGGGATCGCGCCGCTGACCGTCGCCTTCTCCAGCGAGGGCTCGAAGGACCCGGACCCGGGCGACTCGATCAGGTTCGCCTGGGACTTCGACGGCAACGGCACCACCGACTCGATCGACCCGAACCCGTCGTTCACCTACACCGCCAACGGCGTCTACACCGCCCGGCTGACGGTGACCGACTCCAGCGGCAAGACCGCGTCGGCGAACACCACCATCACCGTCGGCAACACCGCGCCGACCGTCACCGTCAACACCCCGCTCGAGGGCGGCTTCTTCAGCTGGGGCGACGACATCCCCTGGTCGGTGACCGTCACCGACCCGGAGGACGGCCCGATCGACTGCAGCAGGGTCGAGGTCACCTTCGTCCTCGGCCACGACACCCACGGCCACGGCGAGGCCAACCAGTTCGGCTGCTCGGGCGTACTGCCCACGGACGCGGACGACGCCTCCCACGGCGGCTACATCTACGGCGTGGTCAGCGCGTCGTACAGCGACAAGGGGGCGAACGGGCAGCCGGCGCTGACCACGTTGGACCAGCAGATCGTCCAGGCCAAGCGCCAGGAGGTCGAGTTCGCCACCGACGAGTCCGGCACCACGGTCGGCACCAGCGCGGACACCGGCGGCGGGCAGCAGCGCGGCAGCCTCGACCCGGGCGACTGGATCGCGATCAACAACACGGTGAACCTCAAGAACATGCAGTCGGTGACGCTGCGGACCTCCGGAGGCAGCGCCGCCACCGCCGGGCAGCCCCGGTTCGGTGTCGAGTTCCGGCTGGACTCCCCCACCGGACCGCTGCTGACCACCGCCACGGTCAACGCGACCAGCGGCAACAACGCCTTCACCGGCACCACCGTGCCGATCACCGACCCGGGCGGTTCGCACAAGCTCTACCTGGTCTTCACCACCGTCTCCGGCGGTCCGACCAGCGGCTTCGGCAACCTCAACTGGGTCGACTTCACCGGCCAGGGCATCGGCGTCACGCCGTGACTCCCGGGGTGGGGTCGCCGCCGCAGTGGCGGCCCCACCCACCACCTCCCCACACCAGCCCAGCACCATTGAGAAAGGCAGCCAGGACATGAACGACACATCGCACGGGATGAGCCGCCGCCGGATGCTCGGCACCATCGCCGGGGCGGCGGGCGCCGTCGCCGTCGGCGCCGCCGGCTTCGCCCCGTCGGCCGCCTTCGCCGGCAACGGCCTGCTCGTCCCCACCGGCAAGCGGGGCATCATCCTCTACAGCGTCCGCGACCGGATCGGCGCCGCCGACGACGGCACCGGGGTGCCGTACGGGTTCGAGCGGGTGCTCGCCCGGCTCGCCGAGATCGGCTACCAGGAGGTCGAGTTCGCCGGGTACACCCAGCACACCTCGATCCTCGGCCGGCAGATCACCCCGGCGGAGATCCGCCAGATCCTCGACGACAACGGGCTGCGCGCCAACGGCTCGCACGCCTCGGTCCCGGGCGCCGTCAACCCGACCACCATCGCCCAGTTCGAGCAGACGCTGGACACCGCCGAGATCCTCGGCATGTCGCACATCGGCACCGGCAGCGACCCGACCGGCAGCAACTACCAGGCCGACTGGGACGCCGCCGTCGACCGGTGGAACTTCTTCGGCGAGATGGCCGCCGCCCGGGGGCTGAAGCTGTACACCCACAACCACGACGCGGCGTACAACTTCCTGCTGGACAGCGGGCCGCTGGACGCGTCGGGCCGGCCGACCCGGTCCTCCGGCGTCCGGAAGCTGGAGTACTTCATCGCCCGGACCAACCCGGAGTGGGTCTGGTTCGAGATGGACATCTACTGGGCGCACGTGGCGCAGTACCGGTACCGCAGCTACACCGACCCGGACGGGGTGACCCAGACCAGCATCTTCGACCCGCTGGCCGTGGTCGCCGCCCAGCCGATCCGGTTCCCGCTGTTCCACGCCAAGGACGGCAAGATCAACACCAGCACCACCAACGGGTACGACATGGTGCCGCTCGGCGAGGGCGACATCGACTACGGCACCTTCTTCGCCAACATGGGCGCCAAGGGCTACCACAACCCGATGTGGGAGCAGGACACCGCGCCCGGCGGCACCGCCGACCCCGGCCGGTCGCTGCGCTACGCCGAGGTCAGCTACCAGCACATGGCGAGTCTGCGGGGCTGATCGACCCGAACGAACCGTAGGGGCCGCCGCCGGGAAACCGGGGGCGGCCCCTCCGCGTCACCCGCCCGTGACCGGGATGTGGCACATTTCCGGAGGGAGGTGATCGCGATGAGCATGGTCGGACCGGAGAACGCGGACCAGGTACGGCTGCTGTGCCTGCTGCGCGACGACGGACCGCGCTCGCGGGCGGAACTCAGCGACGTCCTGGGCCTGCCCCGGGCCCGGTTCGCCGCCGAGGTGGAACGGCTGACGGCGCTCGGCCTGGTGGAGGCCGCCGGGCCGGCCGCCTCCCGGGGCGGTCGCCGGTCGTCCCTGCTGCGGCTCGGCGGGCAGGTGCGCTTCGGTGCGGTCGTCCTCGGCGACGGACGGCTCGACGTCGCCCTCACCGACGGTGAGCTGACCGTCCTGGCCCGCCGCACCGAGCCGGTGGACGTCCGGCTCGGGCCGGAGGCGGTGGTGGGCCGCGCGGTCGAACTCCTCGGCAAGCTCCGGGCCGAGGCGGGGCTGGCCCGGCTGACCGGGGTCGGCGTGGCGCTGCCCGCGCCGGTCGCGGTCCGGGACGGCGCGCCGGTCGCCCCGCCCGCGCTGCCCGGCTGGCACGGGTTCCCGGTCCGCGACACCATCACCGCGGAGCTGGGGTGCCCGGTGCAGGTCGACAACGACGCCAACGTGATGGCCCTCGGCGAGCGGCACGCCGGCACCGGCCGCCCGTTCGACGACTTCCTGTACGTGAAGTTGGGCAACGCCGTCGGCTGCGGGCTGGTGCTGGGCGGCACGCTCTACCGGGGCGCGACCAGCGGGGCCGGTGATGTCGGCCACCTCCAGCTCGCCGAGGACGGGCCGCTCTGCGGCTGCGGCAACACCGGTTGCGTCGAGGCGTACTGCGGTGATGCCGCCCTGGTGCGCGAGGCGGTGACCGCCGCGCGGGCCGGACGCTCGACGGCGCTCGCCGACCGGCTGGCCGAGGCCGGGACGCTGACGGTGGCGGACCTGGCCCGGGCGGCGACCGGCGGCGACGCGGGCGCCCAGACGCTGGTCCGGGACGCCGCCCGCCGGCTCGGGCAGGTGCTGGTCGGCCTGGTGAGCTTCGTCAACCCGGCCCTCGTGATCATCGGCGGCGCGACCGCCGGCCTCGGCCCGATCCTGCTCGCGGAGATCCGCGGGGTGGTCTACCGGCGGTCGACGCCGTTGGCCACCGGAAGCATGCCGATCGTCCTGTCCGACCTCGACGACCGGGCCGGTCTGGTCGGCGCGGCCCGGCTGGTCAGCGAGCAGGTCTTCGCGGCCTGCTGAGTTCCCCGTATCCCCGCTGCGACCGCCCGTGACCGTGCCGGCGGCAAGACACCGATCCGGACGCTACGAACTTGATGACGCAGGTGATTCACCGGGTCGGACGGCCGGCGGGCCGGCCGGGCGGCGGCGAGTCGTTCACGTCATCAAGTTCGTAGCGGGCGGCAAACTCAGTCCCGGCTGCTGCTGAAGGCGGCGTCGAAGGCGGCCGCCGGGGCGTCGAACGCGAGCCGGCGGACGAACTGGAGCGCCTCGGGCGCGCCGACCAGGCGGTCCATGCCGGCGTCCTCCCACTCGATCGAGATCGGGCCGTCGTAGCCGATCGCGTTCAACGCGCGGAAGCAGTCCTCCCACGGCACGTCCCCGTGGCCGGTGGAGACGAAGTCCCAGCCCCGCCGCAGGTCCGCCCAGGGCAGGTGGGAGGAGAGCCGCCCGCGCCGGCCGTCGCCGGTACGCACCTTCGCGTCCTTGCAGTCGACGTGGTAGATCCGGTCGGCGAAGTCGAAGATGAAGTTGACCGGGTCCAGCTCCTGCCAGACGAAGTGCGACGGGTCCCAGTTCAGCCCGAACGCCGGCCGGTGGCCGATCGCCTCCAGGGTCCGCTTCGTGGTCCAGTAGTCGTACGCGATCTCGCTCGGGTGCACCTCGTGGGCGAAGCGCACACCCACCTCGTCGAAGACGTCGAGGATCGGGTTCCACCGGTCGGCGAAGTCCTGGTAGCCGCGCTCGATCATCGCCGGCGGCACCGGCGGGAACATGGCCAGGGTGTGCCAGATCGACGAGCCGGTGAAGCCGATGACGGTCCGCACGCCGAGCTTCGCCGCCGCCCGCGCGGTGTCCTTCATCCCCTCGGCGGCGCGCCGGCGGACGCCCTCCGGCTCGCCGTCGCCCCAGATCCGGGCCGGGAGGATGTCCTGGTGCCGCTCGTCGATCGGGTGGTCGCAGACCGCCTGGCCGACCAGGTGGTTGGAGATGGCGAAGACCTGGAGGTTGTGCTTGGCGAGGGTGGCCCGCTTCCGGTCCACGTACGAGTCGTCGGCGAGCGCCTTGTCGACCTCGAAGTGGTCGCCCCAGCAGGCGATCTCCAGCCCGTCGTACCCCCACTCGGCGGCCAGCCGGCAGACCTCGTCGAACGGAAGATCGGCCCACTGGCCGGTGAAGAGCGTGATGGGTCGCGCCATTGTCCTTCTCCCCTGTCGTGATGGGGGATTCCGTAGCGGACCGGGGCGAGGGCGACCGGGTGCGGGCGACCTCGTCGAAGCACCGGTGGGCGCGGTCGCGCCTGGGCCCGTCGGGTTGCGCCTCCCGGCGGGTCACCGGCCACCTCGCGGTCGCCGCCCCCACTCTACGGTCGAGCGGGGCCGGCGCGGAAGGGCTCAGTGCCGCCGGTCGACCGCCCGCGCCGCGAGGTCCGCCAGGGCGCCCCGGGCCGGTTCCGCCAGCGGCAGCTGGGCCAGCGCGGCCCGCGCGGCGTCGGCCCGCGCCCGGATCATCCCCTCGACCCGCTCCCGCGCGCCGGTGGCCTCGATGATCCCGCGGGCCTCGGCGGCGCCCGCCTGGTCCAGGCCCGGGTCGCCGACCAGCGCCCGCAGCCGGGCCGCCCGGGCCGGCCCGGCCCCGGCGCGGGCCAGCGCCAGCAGCACCGTCGACTTCCCCTCGCGCAGGTCGTCCAGGTTGGACTTGCCGGTGACCGCCGGGTCGCCGAAGACGCCGAGCAGATCGTCGCGGAGCTGGAACGCCTCGCCGAGCGGGTCACCGAAGCCCGCCAGCGCCGCCACCACGTCCGGGTCCGCGCCGGCCAGGGCGGCGCCGATCTGCACCGGTCGGGTCACCGTGTAGCGGGCCGTCTTCAACCGGATCACGGTGAGGGCGTCGGCCACCGAGCCCGCACCGGCGGCGCCCACCACGTCCAGGTACTCCCCCGCGATCACCTCGGCCCGCATCCGGGCGAAGAGGACCTGCCCCCGCCGGATCCGCTCCTGGTCGAGCCCACAGCCGTGGAACATCTGCCCCGACCAGGCGGCGCAGAGGTCGCCGCAGAGCAGGGCCGCGTCCCGGCCGTACGCCTCGGGATCGCCGTGCCAGCCGGCGCGGGCGTGCAGGTCGGCGAAGATCCGGTGCACCGAGGGCTTCCCGCGCCGGCGGTCGCTGCCGTCGAGGATGTCGTCGTGGATCAGGGCGAAGGCGTGGAACAGCTCCAGCGCCGCCGCCGCGACCACGATCGGCCGGCCGTCCGGGCCGCCGGAACCCCGCCAGCCCCAGTAGCAGAAGAGCGGCCGCAGCCGCTTGCCACCGGCGAGGACGAACCGGCGGAGCACGGCGTGCACGGCCAGTGTCCCGTCGTCCGACCGACCCGGCCGCCGCTCACGCAGGAACGCGGCGAGCGCGGCGTCGAAGCGGTCCCGCAGCAGGGTCGGGTCGGTCGGTACGACGGTGAGGGTCATGGCGCCTCCGAGGCCAGTCCGGCGAGCTGGAGCAGCAGTGCCTTCACGTCGGTGGCGGCGACCCGGTCCCGGGCCGCGGCGGGGTCGGAGCAGAGCAGCACCGGCCCGTCGGCCGGATCGGCGGGCAGCCGGCCGTGCGAGCCGCGTACCGCCCGGGCCCCGGCGTCCAGCCCGACCACGCTCATCAGGTAACGCATCCCGAGCTTCTTGCGGGCCAGCGCCACCGCCGCGCGCCGCTTCGCGGCACCCGGGCCGGCCGGGTCGAAGAAGAGCTCGGCCGGGTCGTAACCCGGCTTCCGATGAATTTCCACCAGCCGGGCGAAGTCGGGCGCGCGGGCGTCGTCGAGCCAGTAGTAGTAGGTGAACCAGGCGTCCGGCTCGGCCACCAGCACCAGCTCGCCGGCGCGGGCGTGGTCCAGCCCGTACCCGGCCTGGCCGGCGGCGTCCAGCACCTCGGCCACCCCGGGCAGCGCCGCGCAGAGCTTCGCCACCGCCGGCACGTCCGCCGGGTCCTTCACGTACACGTGCGCCACCTGGTGGTCGGCGACCGCGAAGGCCCGCGACGTCCACGGGTCCAGATACTCCATCCCGGCCTGGGTGTAGACCCGCAGCAACCCCTCCGCGCGCAGCAACCGGTTGACGTCGACCGGCCGGGAGACGTCGGTGATGCCGTACTCGGAGAGCACGACCACCGTGGCCTCCCGCGCCCGGGCGGCGTCGAGCAGCGGCGCGAGCACCGCGTCCAGCTCCGCCGCCGCGGCGGCGGCCTCCGGCCCGGACGGCCCGAACCGTTGCAGGTCGTAGTCGAGGTGCGGCACGTAGACCAGGGTCAGGTCGGGCGACTGCTCGGCGAGGATCTTCTCCGCGGCCCGGCAGATCCACCGGGACGAGGGCAACCCGGCCCCCGGCCCCCAGTAGGTGAAGAGCGGGAAGGTGCCGAGCGCGTCGGTCAGGGTGTCGTGCAGCTCGGGCGGGTCGGTCCAGCAGTCCGGCTCCTTACGCCCGTCGGCGTGGTAGATCGGCCGGGGCGTCACCGTCCAGTCCACGTCGGCGCCCATCGCGTACCACCAGCAGACGTTGGCCACCCGGTAGCCGGGCTCCACCCGCCGGGCGGCCTGCCACAGCTTCTCCCCGCCGACCAGCGCGTTGTGCTGCCGCCAGAGGAACACCTCGCCGAGGTCGCGGAAGTACCAGCCGTTGCCGACGATGCCGTGCCCGGACGGCGGTTCGCCGGTGAGGAAGGTGGACTGCACCGAGCAGGTGACCGCCGGCAGCACGGTGCCCAGCTCGGCGGCGAAGCCGGCCTCGGCCACCGCGCGCAGCCGGGGCATGTGCGCCAGCAGCCGCGGGGTCAGCCCCACCACGTCCAGCACGACCAGTCGCCGGCTCATCGCGCCACCCCCACCGTCGTGGCCAGCCCGAGGCCGGCCAGCTCGTCGCGGGTGAAGGCCAGCTCGGCGGCGATGCCGGCGGCCAGCTCCGGGTCGGTGCGCGGCCGCCGCGCCGCCGGCAGCACCCCCCACGTGTACGTCTCGACGTCGAGGTGGTCGCAGCCGGCGACCGGTCCGGCGAAGAGCGCGGCGAGGGCGGCCCGCAGCACCGGCACGGTCGAGGTGAGCGGCGGCTCGGGCGGGGCGTGCAGCGGCACGTGGTAGTGCACCCGCCACGGCCCGGGCAGGCACGCGTCGAGGGCGACGTCCAGGTCGTCGGCCGCGTACGCCGGGTGGGCCGGGTCGGCGGTGCCCGCGCAGCCGGCCGTCCGGGTCTGGTGCAGGAAGCGCGGCTCGACCCAGCGGCGCAGCGCCTCGACGGACTCGGCCGGCTCGGCCGCCGCGAGGGCGGCGGAGACCTGCACCTTGACCACCGGCAGCCCGGCGGCCCGGAGCCGGCCCAGCGCCTCGACCGGCTCCTCCCAGGCACAGGCGAGGTGCGCCAGGTCCAGGCAGATCCCGAGCCGGTCGGTATCCATGGTTGACAATACCCCGCCCGCCTGTCCCGTCGACTCCACCAGACAACCCGGCTCCGGCTCGAAGCCGACCCGGATCACCCGGCCGGTCTCCCGCTCCACCGCGGCGAGGCCGGCGGCCAACTCGTCGAGGCGGCGCCGGGCGGCGTCGGCCCGGCCGGCGTCCCAGGGCGTACGCCAGGCCAGCGGCAGGGTGGAGATCGAGCCGCGGGCCGCGTCGTCGGGGAGCAGGTCGGCCAGCACCCGGGCCAGGTCGAGCGTGTACCCGAGCCGTTCCGGGGTGGTCCAGTCCGGGTGGTAGACGGCGCCCTTCACCACCGGCGCCTGGAAGGCCGCGTACGGGAAGCCGTTGAGGGTGACCACCTCGAGCCCGCGTACGGTCAGCTCGTGCCGGAGCCGGCGGCGGGCCGCCGGGTCGGCGGCGAGTTCCGCGGCGACCGGCGCGGCCAGCCAGAGCCCCAGGCCCAGCAGGTCGGTGTCGAGCGCCCGCCGGACCCCGACCGCGTACGCGTCGAGCTGGGCGAGGACGCCGGCCAGGTCCTCGGCGGGATGGACGTTGGTGCAGTAGCCGAGGTGGACGGTGCTGCCGTCGGCGTGCCGGAACCGCATCACTCGCCCCCACGCAGGATGGAGTTGCCGGCGAAGGTGGGCGCCGGGGCGTCCAGGTCGCTGAGGTCCAGCCGCCCGGACTGGCCGTAGAACTCGACCGGGTTGCGCCACAGCACCTGGTCCACGTCGTCCTCGGTGAACCCGGCGTGCAGCATCTCCTCCCCGGTGGCCCGGGTGAGCAGCGGGTCGGAGCGCCCCCAGTCGGCGGCCGAGTTGACCAGCATCCGCTCGGTCCCGTACGTCCTCAGCAGCTCGACCATCCGGGGCGGCGACATCTTGGTCTCCGGATAGATGGAGAAGCCCAGCCAGCAGCCGGTGTCCCGGACCAGCTTCACGGTGACCTCGTTGAGGTGGTCGACCAGCACCCGCCCGGGGTCGATGCCGGACTCGGCCACCACCGCCAGGGTGCGCTCGACCCCGCGCGCCTTGTCCCGGTGCGGGGTGTGCACCAGGGCGGGCAGGTCGTGCGCGACGGCCAGGGCGAGCTGGCCGGCGAAGGCGGCGTCCTCGGCCGGGGTCATCGAGTCGTAGCCGATCTCGCCGACCGCGACCACGCCGTCCTTGTCCAGATAGCGCGGGAGCACGTCGAGCACCGGGCGGCAGCGCGGGTCGTTGGCCTCCTTCGGGTTCAGCGCCACGGTGGCATGGTGCCGGACGCCGAACTGCCCGGCCCGGAACGGCTCCCAGCCGACCAGCGAGTCGAAGTAGTCGACGAAGGAGTCGACGCTGGTGCGGGGCTGGCCGAGCCAGAACGCCGGCTCCACCACCGCGCGTACCCCGGCGGCGGCCATCCGCTCGTAGTCGTCGGTGGTCCGGGACGTCATGTGGATGTGCGGATCGAAGATGCGCATCACGCCTCCCTGGCGGTGGTGGGGTGCGAGCCGGCGCCGAGTCGGACGAGCAGGTCGGTGGCGTCGGCGGGCATGGTCCGGCCGGCAGCGTGCCGTTCGGCGGCGAGCGCGGCCATCATGGTGGCCAGCTCGCCGTCCGCCCGGCCGTCCAGGTCGTCCACGGCGGCCAACGGCACGCCGGTGAAGACGCACTTCAGCACGGCCTGCCGCCAGGCCGCCTGCTCCAGGTGCCGGGCGTACGGGCCGAGCGCCGCGGCGATCAGCCGGGTGTCGTTGGTGCGGATCGCGTCGTGCAGCAGCGGCACGCACTCGGCCCCGATGGGCAGCAGCGGCAGGGCCCGCAGCACGGCCCGCTTCTCGGCGGCGTCGCCGTGCCGGTAGAGCGAGTCGGCCACGAACGCGTGGTCGCCGGGGAGGGCGGTGAGCAGCAGCGCCCGGGCCGCCTCGTCGACGGTCCAGCCGGGCGGGTCGGGCAGCGGCCCCCGACCGCACCGCCGGGCGGCGGCGGCGAACAGCCGCGGGATCGCGGTGGGTTCGGTCGCGACGCGGCGCAGCGCCGCGTCCAGCCATTGCGGATCGGGTACGCCGCGCAGCGCGGCGCGCAGTCCGTCGGGTGTCATGCCGTCTCCCCTCTGAGCCGGGTGGCAGGTGGTCAGCCACCGCCTTTGGCGGCGGTGCGCAGGAAGTCGAGCGAGTGGGCGGCGACGGTGGGCGCGGCGTGCGAGTGCCGGGGCAGCTCCACCGCCACCAGCCCGCGGTAGCCGGCGTCGGCGAGGGCGCGCAGCACCGGCGGGAAGTCGATCTCGCCGGTACCGAACTCCAGGTGCTCGTGGACGCCCCGGCGCATGTCGTCGATCTGCACGTTGACCAGATGGTCGGCGACCGCCGCCACGCAGTCGGGCACCGGAGCCGGCTCCAGGCAGCGGCAGTGCCCGATGTCGAGAGTGATCCCGAACCGGGGCGGCGCGCCGAGGGCGTCCCGCAGCCACCGCCAGCCGGCGATGTCCTCGACCAGCATTCCCGGCTCGGGCTCGAAGCCGAGCGGCACGCCGGCCGCCTCGGCCTCGGCGCACACGGTGGCGCAGCCGGCGACCAGGCGGTCCCGGGCGACGTCGGCCGGCACCTCGGGCGGCCGTACGCCGGCCCAGAAGGAGACCGCCTCCGCGCCCAGGTCCGCGCCGATCCGGACGGCCCGGCGGAGGAACTCGATCCGCAGCGCCGGGTCGTCGTGCAGCAGGGTCGGGGCGTGCTTGTGCCACGGGTCGAGCAGGTACCGGGCCCCGGTCTCGACCACCACCCCGAGGCCGAGGGCGCTCAACCGGTTGGCGACGGCGGCCACCCGGCGGGTCAGGCCGGGGGCGAACGGGTCCAGGTGGTCGTGGTCCAGGGTGAGCGCGACCCCGTGGTAGCCGAGGTCGGCCAGGACCGCGAGCGCGTCGGTGAGGCGGTGGTTGGCGAAGCCGTTGGTGCCGTACCCGAAGCGGAGGGCGGCCGGGTCGAGCGGCGGGCGGTCAGGCGGGGGCGGCGGTGAGGCGGTCATGTCGGTGAGATCAGTCGGGCCAGGCGGCGGCCGAGCGGCGCGGCGGCGGCGACGGCGAGGCCGAGCAACCGCGAACCGGCCCGGGCGGTCAGCGCGCCCTGCAACGCGGGCAGCCCGGTGATGCCCGCGCCGACGGCGGCGCGTACCCGGGGCGGCGACGGGTCGGCGAGCACCCGGGCCTGCGCGGCCCCGTAGCGGGTGGCGTAGCCGGCGGCCAGCGCCATCGGGACCGGGTCGGCCCGGCCCAGCGCGGTGGCCGCGACCAGGGCGGTGCCGGCCAGGGTGGCCCGGGGCAGCCGCCGGTCCGCGCCGGAGACCTCGCGCCGGGACAGCGCGGTGACGGTCCAGGTGTGCGCGGCCACGGTCAGCGCCGCCGGCACCGCCCGGACCAGCCCGCGCCCGGCCGGGGCCGCCGGCCCGGCGCTCGCGCCGAGCAGCACGTCCAGGCCCCGGCAGGCGGCCATCACGGCGGGACCGGCGGCGGTGTCCTTGGCGAGCAGGTCGTACCCCCAGATCGCGGCGGCGAGCGGGACCGCGACGGCGGCGGCCCGCCGGCCCCCGGCGGCGGTGGCGAGGGCGACCCCGGCGGCGGTCAGGCCGGCCGCGACGCCGAGCGCGGCGGCCGGGCGGACCCGGCCGGACGGGATCGGCCGCTCGGGGCGCTCGACCGCGTCCAGCCGCCGGTCGGCCCAGTCGTTGCCGGCCATGCCGGCCCAGTAGAGCAGCACCGACGCCCCGGCCAGCGCGGGCGTACGCCGGTCCAGCGTGCCGGCCGCCGCCGCGCCGGCCAGCACGTCCCCCGGCACGGAGAGCGCGGCGGGCGCCCGGACCAGCTCGGCGAGGTCGGCGAGGCGCGTCATCGCGCCGTTCCCGCGTGCAGGCCGGCGACGAACTCGCGCAGCAGCGTCCACTGCTCGGCGAGCGCGTGGGTGGGCGCGCCGAGCCCGTCCTTGAAGAAGAACGCCAGCTCGGTCAGCGGTCCGGTACGCCCGGCGGCGTGCGCGGCGGCGGTGAGCCGGGCCAGGTCGAGCACCAGCGGGGCGGCGAGCGCGGAGTCGCAGCCGTGCCAGGTGAACTCCATCCGCATCCCGGTGCCGAGGAACCCGGCGAAGGTGACCAGGTCCCAGGCGGTCTTGAAGTCGCCCAGCTCGGCCACGTGGTCGATCCGGGTGTCGCCCTCCGGGACGTAGCCGAGGGTCTCCCCCAGCACCCGCTGCTTGCTGGCCACCTTGGCGGCGTTGGCGGCCGGCTCGGCCAGCGTGGCGCCGTCCCCGCCGCCGAGCAGGTTGACCCCGGACCAGGAGCGCACGGCCAGGTGCCGCATCGCGAACATGGGCGCGAGCACCGACTTGACCAGGGTCTCCCCGGTCTTGCCGTCGTGGCCGGCGTACGGCAGGCCCTGTTCGGCGGCCAGCTCGGCGAGGGCGGGCAGCCGTGCCCCGGTGGACGGGGTGAAGTCGACGTACGGGCAGCCGACGGTGAACGCCGCGTACGCGTACGACGAGCTGGGCGGCAGCACGTCGGCGGGGCCGGCCAGCGCGGCGCGCAGCGCGGCGAGGTCTTGGTGGGCCGGGTGCGGCGTGGCGGCCGGTTCGGTGGCGGAGACGTTGACCACCACCACCCGGTCCAGCCCGTGCCGGTCCCGGAACGCGGTCAGGTCGCGGGCCACGGCGTCGATCCGGTCCGCCTGGGTGCCCCCGCTGGGGGCGGGCCGCAGCTCCTCCTCGACGCCAGCCAGCTCACCGGCGAGGGCGTCGACCAGCCGCCCGGGCAGCACCCCGGCGGCGGCGAGCGCCTCGGCCCGCTTGGCCAGCGGGGTGGCGACCACGTCGTGGCCGCCCAGGACGAGGTCGGTGAAGGCGGGCAGGGCCGGCCCCCGCAGCTCGGGCAGCTCGGTGACGCAGCCGGTCGGACCGGTGAGCCCGGCCCGCAGGGCCAGCGCCCCGACGATGCTGGTGGTCGCGACCGAGCCGCGCGCTCCCACCAGCCAGACACCCGTACGCATGATGCTTCCTCCCCGTCGTCGTCGGGTCGGCCCGCCGGTGCGGCCGGGGAATCCCGGTCCGGCCGCACCGGACGGCCGTGCTGGTCGTGCCGTCCGGAGGAGTCCGGCGGCACGCTTCCCCGGGGTCGACCTCGTCCCCGCCGCGGGGCGCAACCACGGCGGGCCCTCGCCGGTCGACTCCGGAAAGCTGCTCGGGCGGCGCCGGCCGGCGCCGCGTCGGATCAGGCGGCGAGCTCGGCCAGCGCGGGTTCCACCTCCGTCCACGCGGCCAGCTCCGCCGAGCGGGTCACCGCGTCCAGCACGAGCTGGACCTGCAACGCGTCGGCGAACGACGGCGTCGGGTCGGTGCCGGTGGCGACCGCCTCGACGAAGTCGCGCATCTGGTGGGTGAAGGAGTGCTCGTAGCCGATGATGTGGCCGGGCGGCCACCAGGCCGACATGTACGGGTGCTCCGCCTCGGTCACCAGGATCCGGGTGAAGCCCTGCTCGGCCGCGGGCCGGGTGGCGTCGTAGTACTCCAGCTCGTTGAGGCGTTCCAGGTCGAACACCACGGTGCCGAGCGAGCCGTTGATCTCCACCCGGAGGGCGTTCTTGCGGCCGGTGGCGAACCGGCTCGCCTCGTACGTGGCGAGCGCGCCCCCGTCGAGCCGGGCCACGAAGACCGCCGCGTCGTCCACGGTGACCTGGCCCATCGCCTGGCCGTTGCCGTCGGCCTGCGCGGCCAGGCCGCTCGAGCCGGCCGGCAACGGCCGTTCCTTGACGAAGGTCTCGGTCGCCGCGCTGACCCCGGAGATCAGCTGTCCGGTGACGAACTGGGTGAGATCGATGATGTGCGCACCGATGTCACCCAGCGCGCCGGAACCCGCCTTGTCCTTCTGCAACCGCCAGACCAGCGGGAACTGCGGGTCGACGATCCAGTCCTGCAGGTACACGGCCCGGACGTGCCGGATCTCGCCGAGCCGCCCGTCGGCGACGAGCTGCCGCATCATGGTGACCGCGGGCACCCGGCGATAGTTGAACCCGCACATCGCGCGTACCCCGGCGGACCGGGCGCGGGCGGCGGCTGCCGCCATCTCCCGGGCCTCCGCCACGGTGTTCGCGAGGGGCTTCTCGCACAGGACGTGCTTGCCGGCGGCCAGCGCGGCGAGAGCGATCTCGCAGTGACTGTCCCCCGGTGTGCAGATGTCGACCACGTCGATCTCATCGGATTCGACCAGCCGGCGCCAGTCCGTGGTGTGCCCCTCCCAGCCGAGCCGGTCGGCGGCCTCGGCCACCTTCCCGCCGTCCCGGCCGGAGATGAGCGCCATCCGGACCCGCGCCGGCAGGTCGTAGACCCGGTTCACGGTGCGCCACGCCTGGGAGTGCGCGGCGCCCATGAACGCGTAGCCGACCATGCCGACCCGCAGGAGGTTGTCGTGAGTGGACAAGGTGGGTCTCCCCCCGTGTGTCAGAACCCGAGCTTGAGGTAGTCGCTCGCGTTCTCCTTGGTGATCGTCTCGGAAGCCAGCACGATCTCCTTCGGAACCTGGAGCTCCACCAGGTCGGACATGCCCTTGTTCTGGCCGATGAGCCGGGCCAGCGAGATGGCCGAGGAGGCCATCGACGGGCTGTAGGTGACGGTCGCCTTCAGGACGGTGTTGTCGGCCTTGATGTCCTCCATGGCCTTCTTCGAGCCGGCGCCGCCGACCATGAAGAACTCCTTGCGGTTGGCCTGGTTGACCGCGGCGAGGACCCCGATGCCCTGGTCGTCGTCGTGGTTCCAGAGCGCGTCGATCTTGGGCAGCGCCTGGAACAGGCCGGTGGCCGCCTGCTGCCCCGAGTCGGCGGTGAACTCGGCCGGGCGGCGGTTGGCCACCTTCAGGCCGTACGAGGCGAGGGTGTCCGCGAAGCCCTTGGAGCGTTCCTGGGTCAGCTCCAGGGAGTCGATGCCGGGGATCTCCCCGATCACCGGGTTGCTGACGCCCTTGGCCTTGAGCTGCTCGGCGATGTAGGTGGCGGCGGCCACCCCCATGCCGTAGTTGTCGCCCTTGATCTGGAGCCGGTAGGCCCGCGCGTCGGGGAAGGCCCGGTCCAGGTTGACCACCGGGATGCCGGCCTTCATCGCCTCCAGGCCGAACGCGTTGAGCTCCTTGCCGTCGTGCGGCAGCAGCACGATCACGTCGGGCTTCTGGGAGACCAGGGTGGACAGCGCCGCGCGCTGGGCCGCCGCGTCCGCGCCGGCCTCCACCGACTTGAGCTCCACGTCCGAGTACGCCCCGGCCTGCGCCTTGGCGTTGTTGGTGATGGCGGCGATCCAGCCGTGGTCGGCGGCCGGGGCGGAGAAGCCGATGGTCACCTTCTTGCCCGGCTCGGCGTTGCCGCCGGTCGCCGCCGCCTTGGTCTGCGCGGCGGTGGGCGCCTGCTCGTTGCTGGTGCACGCGGTGAGCAGCGCACCGGCGGAGAGAGCGGCCCCGCCGAAGAGCAGCCGGCGGCGCGACAGGTCGCGACCCTGCGTTGTCATGACGGCCTCCTGATGAGGTGGTGAGGTGAAAAAGGGTGTGCTGGGCCCGGCCACCGTCGCTGTCGAGGTGGCCGCCGGTTGCGCGGTGGGATCAGGTGGTGGTGGCCCGGTTACGGGCGAGGAACTGCTTGAGACTGCCGAACTGCACCTGCTGGACGAGGACGGCGGCGACGATGATGCCGCCCTTGACCATGTTCTGGGCCTCGGTGGAGAGGCCGTTGATGGCGAAGAGGTTGGTGATGGTGGAGAAGATGACCACCCCGAGCAGGGAACCGATGATGGTGCCCCGCCCGCCGCTGAGCAGCGTGCCGCCGATGATCGCGGCGGCGATCGCGTCCAGCTCGTAGAGGTTGGCCATCGCCGCCTGGGCGGAGGTGGCCTGCGCGGTCAGCATGATCGCGGCGATGCCGCAGCAGAGGCCGGAGAGCGCGTAGAGCAGCAGCGTGTGCCGGCGGACGTTGATGCCGGCGAGCCGGGCCGCCTCCGGGTTGCCGCCGACGGCCACGGTGCGGCGGCCGAACGTGGTCCGGTTGAGCAGCACCCAGCCGGCGATCACCACCGCGGCCAGGATGTAGACCAGCAGCGGGATGCCGAGCACGTTCGTGCTGGCGATGCCGTTGATGAACTGGTTGTTCGAGACCTGCGTCTGCTTGTCCGAGATCTCGGCGGCCAGGCCGCGGGCGGCCACCATCATGGCCAGCGTGGCGATGAACGGCACCAGCCGCCCGTACGAGATGAGCAGGCCGTTGACCACGCCGACGGCCAGTCCGACAACCAGCGCGCTGAAGATCATGCCGCCGGCGCCGTAGCTCTGGGTGGCGACCGTGGTGCACCAGACCCCGGCGAGCGCGACGATCGCGCCGACCGACAGGTCGATGCCGCCGCCGATGATCACGAAGGTCATCCCGACGGTGACCACGCCGACCACCGAGGCGAGCTTGAGGATGGTGAGCGTGTTGCCCCACACCCAGCTCGCGTTGCCGTAGAGGTCGGGCCGGGTGAGGATGCCGATCACGACCAGCACCACCAGGGTGGCCAGCAGGCCCAGGTTGCGCTTGGCGCCCTCCCCGCCGTCCCCGCGCCACCAGGAGAGCCGGGCCGGCGCCTCGGCCTTCGCCGTCTCGGCCGGGTCGACCGGCGGCGACTGGGCCGGCAGCCCCGCCGCCCGCTCCGGCGTCGCGGTGGGTGTCATCTCGCTCATGCCGCGGCCTCCGTCCACAGTTCGGTGTCTGCGCATCGCTCGGTCATGCCGGCGCGCCTTCCATCAGGGACCCCGCCATGACGAGGTCGAGCACGGTGTTCTCGTCGAGGTCGCCGGCCGGGGCCTCCCGGACCACCCGGCCCTCCCGCATCACCAGCACCCGGTCGGCCAGACCGAGCACCTCGGGCACCTCGCTGGAGACCAGCAGCACCCCGACGCCCCGCGCGGCCAGTTCCCGGACCACCTGGTAGAGCTCGGCCCGGGCGCCCACGTCGACGCCCCGGGTCGGCTCGTCGAGCAGCAGCAGCCGGGTGTCCCCGAGCAGCCACCGGCCGACCACCACCTTCTGCTGGTTGCCGCCGGAGAGGGTGCGCACCGGCCGGCGTACGTCGCGGGGACGCAGTTCGAGGGACTTCGCGATCCGGTCCGCCTCGGCCCGTTCCCGGCCGGCGTCGGTGAAGCCGAGGCGGGCGTACCGGCCGAAGGTGGCCAGCGTGACGTTGCGGTAGATCGGCTCGCCGAGCAGCAGCGCCTGGCTCTTGCGCTCCTCCGGGGCCATCCCCATGCCGGCCTTCACGGCCGCGCCCACGCTGCCCGGGCGCAGCGTCCGGTCGCCCATCCGGACCGTGCCGGCCTGCGCCCGCCGCGCGCCGTAGATGGTCTCCAGCAGCTCGGAGCGGCCGGAGCCGACGAGGCCGGCGATGCCGACGATCTCCCCGGCCCGCACGGTCAGCGAGACGTCGGCGAACTCGCCGTGCCGGGTCAGCCCGTCCACCCGCAGCAGCTCCGCGCCGGGTCGCTCCTCGGCCGGCCGGTCGGGGAAAACGTACTCGATGGTCCGGCCGGTCATCCGGGCGACCAGGTCGCGGGTCGGGGTGTCGCGCGCCGGCAGGTTCGCCGCGGTGGTCCGGCCGTCCTTGAGTACGGTGACCCGGTCGCCGATCTCGCGGATCTCCTCCATCCGGTGCGAGATGTAGATGACCGCGATGCCCTGCGCGGTGAGCTCCCGGATGATCCGGAACAGGTTGCCCACCTCGTCGTGGGCGAGCACGGCGCTCGGCTCGTCCATGATGATCAGTCGGGCCTCGTGGGAGAGTGCCCGGGCCATGCTGACGATCTGCTTGCCGGCGGCGGGCAGGTGCCGGACCAGCCGGCCGGGCGGGATCTCCGGGTGGCCGAGCCGGGCCAGGATCTGCCGGGTACGCCGGGCCATCTGGCCGCGGCGGACGAAGCCGAGTCGCTTCGGCTCGTGACCGAGGAAGGCGTTCTCCGCCACCGACAGGTCCTCGACCAGGTCGAGTTCCTGGTAGATGGTGGCGATCCCGGCCCGCATCGCGGCCTGCGGGTTGGCGAAGGCGGCGGGCTGGCCGCGCCACTCGACCTCGCCGGAGTCCGGCCGGTGCACCCCGGCGAGCACCTTGATCAGGGTGGACTTGCCGGCGCCGTTCTGCCCGAGCAGGCAGTGCACCTCGCCGGCGCGCACCTCCAGCTGCACCCCGTCCAGCGCGCGTACGCCGGGGAAGGTCTTGACCACGTCGGTGAGGCGCAGCACCACCTCGCCCGCGACGGTGTCGGCGGGGGCCTCCACCAGCGGCGTCTCCGTCACGTCGCCCTCCTCGCTGTGCTCGGCCGGTCCCCCGTGGTCCATGGGTGTCTCCGGGGTGGTCATGCCGCCTCCCCGAAGGCCAGGTCGCTGGCGAGCACCGCGGCGCCGGCGACGCCGGCGCGCGGGCCCAGCTCGGAGAGGACCACGGGGAGGTTGCCGGTGGCCAGCGGCAGCGAGCGGCGGTAGACGACGCTCCGGATCTCGGCGAGCAGGATGTGGCCGAGCTGGGCCAGCCCGCCGCCGATCACGATCATCGACGGGTTGGTGAAGCTGACCAGCCCGGCCAGCACGCTGCCCACCCGGCGACCGCCGTCCCGGATCAGCTGGATGCAGGTGACGTCCCCCTCGGCCGCCCCCTGCGCCACGTCCAGCGCGGTCACCGCACCTCGGGCCGCCAGCCGCTCGGCCAGCGCCGGGGAGACCTCGGCGCGGGCCGCGGCGGTGGCCTCCCGGGCCAGCGCGGCGCCGCTGAACACGGCCTCCAGGCAGCCGACGTTCCCGCAGGAGCACATCGGACCGTTCGGGTCGACCTGAATGTGGCCGATGTCGCCGGCGCACCCGTCGGTGCCCCGGTAGACCTCGCCGTTGAGGTAGATGCCGCAGCCGATGCCGGTGCCGATCTTGATGAAGAGGAAGTCGTCCACCGAGTGGGCGACCCCGCCGTGCCGCTCGCCGATCGCCATGATGTTCACGTCGTTGTCAACCACCGCCGGGCAGCCGTGCTCCCGGGTCAGCAGCTCACGGACGGGGAACCGGTCCCAGCCCGGCATGATCGGCGGCGAGACCGGCACCCCGTCCCGGAAGCTCACCGGCCCCGGCACGCCGATGCCCACCGCGTCGAGCCGCTCGTACGCCCCGTCGACCTTGGCCTTGTGCAGCAGCTCGTTGACCCGCTGGAGGGTCACCTTCGGCCCGGAGCGGATGTCGGCCTGCTCGGTGTAGGCGGCCACCGGTTCCAGCCGGCCGTTCACCACCTCGACGTCGATCGAGCTGGCGCCCAGGTCCACCGCGGCGAAGCGCAGGTGCGGGCTCAGCTCGACCAGCGTGGACCGCCGGCCGCCCCGCGAGGCGGCCAGCCCGGCCTCGGCGACGTAGCCGAGGCCGACCAGGCGCTCCAGCTCGGCGAGGAGGCGCGGACGGGGCATCTGCAACCGGTCGCCGAGTTCGGCGCGGGAGACCGCGCCCTCGTCCCGGAGCAGTCGCAGGAGCTGTACGTGCAGGGGGTCGACTGTCCGCACCGGGACTCACCTCCGCATCGGAGTCGTTCACATCGACGCAATGGCGATGTGTCGTGTCCGACACAGTAGGAGGCTTCGGGGTGACGTGTCCATAGCTTCAGCAGATCCAGTCCAAACTTTTGTCAATCTGAGCAAAAGCAGGAGTGGATCAAGAAAAACGCTCGCCCCCGTCGCGGGCGCGGGCGGCGGGGGCGGAGCGGGGGCGTACGGGTCAGCGGCGGGTGGCCGCGTTGTGCTTCTTCTTCAGCTTGCGATCGTCCCGGAGCTCCACGTACGGCTCCTCGGTGGCGGAGTGCCCGGCCGCGATCGCCCGGCTGCGCTCCAGCTCGGCGTCGAACTCCGCGCCGAGCAGGATCGCGACGTTGCTGAGCCAGAGCCAGACCAGGAAGATGATCACCCCGGCCAGCGCCCCGTACGTCTTGTTGTACGAGCCGAAGTTGCCGACGTAGAGCGCGAAGAGGCCGGAGATCACCACCCAGATCACCACGGCCAGCAGGCCGCCCGGGCTGACCCAGCGGAAGCCGCCCTGGCGGGCGTTCGGCGACGCCCAGTAGAGGATCGCGAACATGAGGCTGACCAGCACCAGCAGCACCGGCCACTTGACCACGTTCCACACGGTCACGGCGGTCGACCCGAGCCCGATCGCGCTGCCCGCCTGCTCGGCGAGACCGCCGGTGAAGACCACGATGATCGCGGCGGCCAGCAGCATCACGCCGATGACGGCGGTCACGCCGAGCCGGATCGGCAGGGTCTTCCAGACCGGCCGCCCCTCCGGCACGTCGTAGATGCTGTTGGAGGCGCGCATGAAGGCGCCGACGTACCCGGAGGCGGACCAGAAGGCGGCGAGCAGGCCGATGATCGCGGCGATGCTGGCCAGCCCGCCGGAACGGCCCGCCTGCTCGATCGCCGTGGTGATGATGTGCCGGATGTTGTCCTCCGGCACCACCTGGTTGACGGTGTCCTCCACCCCCTTGGTGGCGCTCTCGCCGAGCAGGCCGAGCAGCGAGATCAGCACCAGCAGACCCGGGAAGATCGACAGCACCCCGTAGTAGGTGAGCGCGGCGGCCCAGTCGGTCAGGCTGTCCTCCTGGAACTCCCTGACCGTGCGCTTGAGCGTCGCCACCCACCCGGTGCCGGACAGCTCGGTCGGGCTCTCCGGCCCGTCGTCCGGCCCCACCGGCCGGACCCGGTCACGCCCGTTCCGGGCGGAAGACTCCTCGGCGGCCATCGCTTCTCCCTCGTCGTCGCGTCGTGCCCCGTGACATGCCCCGACGACGAGGTCGGATAACCAGCTACTGGTAGAGCAACCGCCCCATCCGCCGGGAGGCCAGCGCCAGCATCCCGACGGTCAGCACCAGCAGGTAGGCCAGGTCCAGCAGCCACGACCAGCCGGACGCCCCCACGCAGATGCCCCGGATCAGGTGCACCGACCGGTAGAGCGGGGTCAGCTCGACCACCCAGCGCAGCACCGCCGGGTAGGCCTCGGCCGGGACGAACGTGCCGGAGAAGAGGAAGAGGGTGAACTGGGCCGAACCCATCAGGTCGAAGTCCTGCCAGCTGCGCATCAGGGTGGAGACGGTCATGCCGAGCGCGCCGAAGGCGAAGCCGACCAGCACCGCGGCGGGGAAGGCGGTGGCCGCCCGCACCGCGGTGGTCAGGTCCATCGCCACCATGATCACCAGGAAGGCCGCCGAGTAGAGACTGCCCCGGATCATCGCCCAGCCCAGCTCGCCGAGGGCGATCTCGAACGGCTGCACCGGGGTCGCGATGACCCCGTCGTACAGCTTCATGTACTTCATCTTGCCGAAGAAGTTGAAGGTGGTCTCCGCCAGCGCCCCGCTCATCGCCGACGAGGCGAGCATCGCCGGGGCCACGAACGCCGCGTACGACACCACCCGGCCGCCGGGCAGGGTGAGGTCGCCGACCAGCGCGCCCACCCCGATGCCGATCGAGAAGAGGTAGAGCACCGGCTCCAGGAAGCCGGAGAGCAGCACCAGCCAGTAGGCGCTGCGCAGCGCGGTGAGGTTGCGCTCGGCCACCGAGGCGGAGCGGCGCACCCCCGCGGAGCCGACGAGCCGGGGCAGGACGAGAGCGACCACGGTTTCCTCCCCTAGACGACGAGCGAGCGACGGAAGACCCGCCGGGACAGCAGCCAGCCGGCGGCGGCCCAGGCGGCGAGGTAGAGCAGGTGACCGGTGACCGACCACTGCGGAGGCACGCCCAGCGTGGCGGCCCGGCACAGGTCCACGCCGTGCCAGAGCGGGGTCACGTACGCGAGCTGGCGCAGCCCGCCCGGGAGCTGCTCCACCGGGAAGAACACCCCGGCGAACAGGGTCATCGGGATCACCGCGAACCGGAAGAACAGCGCCAGGTAGCTGTCGCTCGGCACGGCGGCGCTGAACGCGAAGGTCGGCGCGGCCACCGCCGCGCCGAGCAGCAGGACCACCAGCGGCACGGTCAGCGCCCAGGGCGAGCGCAGCGCCCCGAACAGCGCCGTCACCAGCAGGAACGCCAGCACGCTGGTGAGCACCCGGAACAGCACGAAGGCGAGGTGGCCGCCGACGATGTCGCCGACCCGCAGCGGCGCGGCGACCTGGGCGTGGTAGGTCCGGATCCACTTGAAGTTGCTGTGCACCGGCCAGGTCGACTCGGACACCGCCACCTGGAGCGCGGTGGACGCGATCAGGCCGGGGACCAGCCACTCCAGGTAGGACACACCGCCGACGCCCTGGTCCACGTACGCGCCGACGCCGACGCCGAAGCCCAGCACGGTGAGCACCGGCAGCAGGAAGGACGAGAAGACGCCCGCCCGCCAGGTGCGCCGGTAGCCGACCAGGTAGTGCGCGAGCACCGCCAGCGCCGGCACCCGAGGCACCGTCGCCCCGGCCCGCTCCGCCACGCTCACCGCGACCACCCCCGCTCTCCGCCCACTCCGGCCTTCCTACCGCCCGGGTACGACAGGCCGCCGGCCACCCTACGACGGACCACCCGGGACCGTCGCGCCGGTTTTCCCGCGCTCCACCCACCCGCCCCGTCCGACGTCCCGGACGCGCTGCCCGGTTCGGCGACGCGCCCCAACTGCCGTCCCGGCGCAACGCCCCGAGCCCGCCGCTGGCAGGTCGACCGGCCAACTTCCGGTCGACCGACGCGGCCGCAACGCGGTGACACATCCGGCGGCCGCAGAGCCGGTGGTCACCGACCGTCACCCCACCTCCGCCGGCGCGACCCCTCTCGCAGCTCGCTTTGCTCTGCTGCAGCGGAGGCAACAGAAACGGTCCGTAACTGTTGCCTCCGCTGCAGCAGAGCAAAGGCAGCGCGACGGTTCGTGGTCGGTGGACCAGGCCCACATTGAAGAACCAGCTCAGCGGCGCTCTCGGGCAGGAGCGGCCGGATGAGGGGATGATCCGGCAATGTGGGGCCGATTACCCTGCGTGCCGGAGTGCTGGACCACCGGCGGGTCACGCTCGGTTAGCGGCTGGCGTTACCCGGGTGCCGCGACGCGCAGCGCCGCGGACGGCCGCTACGACCGGCCGGCGAACCGGGCGACGAACGCGCGCCAGGCCTCAGGGGCGAAGGCCAGCACCGGGCCGGCCGGGTCCTTGGAATCGCGCACGGCCACCACGCCGGGAAGGTTGCCGGCCATCTCCACGCAGTTGCCGCCGCTACCGTTGCTGCGGGTGCTCTTGCGCCACCGGGCGCCGGTCAGGTCCATGTCTCCGCCACTTCCGCCATCAGGTCGAGGGACTGCTGCTGCGATAGTGCCTCAGCCCGGATCGACTCCCACACCTCGACCATCTGCTGCACGAAGTCGGTTCGGTCGACCACCTGGCCGTGGCGCTGCCCCTCCAGGTAGACGATGTCCTCCCCGCCGCGCAGGGTGGCGATCACGAAGGGGCCGTCGAGGCCAGGGTACGCACCGGCCGAGAGCGGCACGACCTGGATTCGGACCCGGGGCAGGGTCGAGCCGAGCTTCATCAGGTGACGAAGCTGCTCGCGCATCACCTCCGGCCCGCCGATCCGCCGGCGCAGCACATACTCGTCGATGACGGCGGTGAGCAGCGGCGGTCGGTCGCGGATGAGCACCCCCTGGCGGTCGATCCGGGCGGACACCTGCTGCTCGATCTCATCCGGCGCGAACAAGCCAGCACCGACCAGGATGGCGCGGGCGTACTCCCCGGTCTGCAACAAGCCGGGCACATAGAGCGGCTCGAACGAGCGGAGTGCCGTGGCCTCCTGCTCGATGCCGGCCCAGTCGCGGAACCAGGGCACCACGGTCTCCCGGCTGATCCGGCGTTGGATGCGCTCGAACCGGCCGTCCGCCCCGAACACCGTGTCGCAGCGGCGGGCGAAGTCGAGGCTCGGCCGGCGCTCGCAGGTCTCCACCTTGGCGACCAGGGCGCCCGAATAGCTCAGCGCCTCGGCCAGCGCCGTCTGGGACATGCCGCTGGTGGCCCGGGCGAGCCGTAGCTCCTCCGCGAAGTGGTCCAACATGGACGACAGTTCCACGGACAGCCTCCGTACATCTTCGTACCGCCTGGGATGGGCCGCCATACGCGCTGGTCGTCGGCGCGCGGGACCTCCCACCGTAGTCGGGTCCTCAGCAGACTGTCACGCAGCGGAACCGCTCCCGGGATCGGACGGCGGGCGGAACCAGGCCCGGGGGCGCCTGCGCACAACGAGGTGCGTGGGCGCCCCCATCCCACCTGCGACGGAGGCCGACCTCGATGCGACTCAGATTCTGGCGCTGCCAGCGCCCGGCACCGCCCGCCCCGCTCCCCCCGCGCACGCCCAGCGAGCGCCCGGCGTGGGCGACCGCACCGACGGAGGCCCTCCCGGTCGACCGCCCCGGCCGCCCCGGCCGGCTGACCCGCGCGCAGGAGTGGCGGGCGAACGGCGGTCGCGGGGTGCCGTCGCCGCGTCGCGGCGAGGAGGGCACGCGCTGATGCCGCGCTACCGCCCGCACGTCGCGGCGCGTCCGTCCTGGCGCTGCCGGGTGTGCGGCGCCGCGTGGCCGTGCTCCCCGGCCCGGCTGGCGCTGCTCGGGGAGTACCGGGAGGATCGGATCGCCCTGCTGATCTACCTCGGCACGCTCCTGGGCGAGGCCATGACCGACCTCACCCCCCTGCACGGCGGCGTCGCCCCGCAAGGGCTGACGGAGCGCTTCGTCACCTGGGCCAGAGCCCGGTGATCAGTCCACCAGGGTGCGGCCGGTGAGGTGGAGGAAGACGTCCTCCAGGCTGCTGCGCCGGACCAGGACGCTGGCCGGGACGAGCCCGCGCGCGGCCACGTCGGCCACCGCCGCGTCGCCGTCGGCCACGTAGAGCAGGATGCGGTCGGGCAGCACCTCGACCCGCTCCCCCAGCCCGCTCAGCTTGCCGGCGAACGCCTCCTGCGACTCGGCGGCGAAGCGCAGCTCCACCACCTCGCGGGTGGAGTGCTCCTCGATCAGGGCGCGCGGCGACCCCTCGGCCACGATCCGGCCCCCGTCCATCACCACCAGGCGGTCGCAGAGCTGCTCCGCCTCGTCCATGTAGTGCGTGGTGAGGACCAGGGTGACGCCCTGCTGCTTGAGCCGGAACAGCCGCTCCCAGACCAGGTGCCGGGCCTGCGGGTCGAGCCCGGTGGTGGGCTCGTCGAGGAGCACGATCTCCGGGTTGTTGACCAGCGCGCGGGCGATGGTCAACCGGCGCTTCATGCCGCCGGAGAGCGGCTCCACCTTGCTCTCGGCCCGCTCGGCGAGCTGGACGAAGTCGAGCAGCTCGGCGGCCCGCTCGCGGGCCACCCGGCGCGGGATGCCGAAGTAGCGGGCGTAGGTGGTGAGGTTCTCCCCGACGGTCAGCTCGGGGTCGAGGTTGTCGAGCTGCGGGCAGACGCCGAGCCGGGCCCGGATCGCGGGCCCCTCGCGGACCGGGTCCATGCCGAGGATGCGCAGCTCGCCGCCGGAGGGCGGGGAGATGCAGCCGATCATCCGCATCGTGGAGGACTTGCCGGCGCCGTTCGGCCCGAGGAAGCCGAACGCCTCACCGGGGCGCACCTCGACGTCGATGCCGTTGACGGCGGTGAAGTCGCCGAACCGCTTCACCAGCCCGCGGGCCTGGATGAGTGGCTGCGCTGTGGTCACCGGCCGACCCTAGCCGTCCGGTCCGACAGGCTCGACCGGTTAACGGCGACCCGCCGCGTCGAGTCGCCGCAATGCCGGATCAACCGGGCATCAAGGACGGATCCTTTTCGGACGCTCCGTGATTCAAGAAGTGAACCGCATTCTTCTTCGGGGCATTGCGAAAACCACTCCGAATACGAGTGCGCTGAGTAATGGGAGCGCTATTTCCGTCACGTACTGCAATCGCAATCACCAATGTTCCCATGGTGTACGTGATTCGCGTATCGTGCCCCCTCGTGTCGCACGTGCGTTCCCCCGACGGCTCCCCTCCGACGCCCCGACCAGCCGGCGTGCCGAGCCCGGCCTCCGATGTGGACGCCGCTCCGGTCCCGCTCCCGCCCGACGACGGGACGGTCGGCGATCCGGTCTGGGCCGACGACGGGCCGGTCGCCGCGCACCACGACACCCGGGAACTCGCCGCCCAGTTCGAGGACGAGAAACCGGGCCGCGTCCTGTCCGGACCGGTCGGGCTGCTGTTCACCGGCGCCACCGTCGCCATTGCGCTGCTCGCCCTCTGGCAGGTCTTCTTTCCGCTTCCGCAGGGCAGCAAGTACTACCTGATCATTTTCCTGGCCGGCGTGCTGCCGATGGTCTTTTTGGCGTACCCCTCGGGGGTGCGGCTGCCCTGGCCCCGGCGGACGGCGACCGCCCCGGCGGAGCGGACCGGGCCCACCCCGGTCGACTGGGCGCTGGCCCTCGCCGCGCTGGTGAGCTGCCTCTACCCGGTGCTGCCGGTGACCATCGGCGCGGGCGGCGGCGGGTACGACGCCTTCCTCGACCGGCAGGGCCTGCTGGACCCGGTGGACGTCGCGATGGGCACCGTGCTGCTGCTCCTGCTGCTGGAGGCGTGCCGGCGCACCACCGGCTGGATCCTCCCGGCGGTCTGCCTGCTCTTCCTCGGCTACGGCTACTACGGCGGGCTGCTGCCGCAGTCCTGGCCGGTCGCCCACGCCGGGCTCGACTTCGACCAGCTCGTCGACGCCTTCTACAACTCCGACAGCGGCTTCTACGGCACCCCGCTGGACGTGGCCGCCTCGTACATCGTGCTGTTCACCATCTACGGCGCGGTGCTGGACCTCTCCGGGGCCGGCCGCTTCTTCGTCGAGCTGTCCGCCGCCGCGTTCCGCCGCTCCCGCACCGCCCCGGGGCGGACGGCGGTCGCCTCCGGCTTCCTGCTCGGCACCGTCTCCGGCTCCGGCGCGGCCACCACGGTCAGCATCGGCGCGGTCACCTGGCCCATCCTGCGCCGCGCCGGGTATCCGCCCGAGCGGGCCGGCGGCATGCTCGCCGCCGCCGGCGTCGGCGCGATCCTCTCCCCGCCGACGCTGGGCGCCGCGGCCTTCATCATCGCCGAGTACCTGGGCGTGTCCTACCTCCAGGTGCTGGGCTGGGCCACCGTGCCGACGATCCTCTACTACCTGGGCATCCTGCTCTCGGTGGAGATCGACGCCCGGCGCTCGGGGGTACGCCCCGTGGTGCTCGCCACCGGCTCGGCCTGGCGGCTGCTGGCCCGCTTCGGCTACCACTTCCTCTCGCTCATCGTGATCATCGTGGTGCTCGCCACGGGCGCCTCGGCGGTCCGGGCGGTGGTGATCGCCACCGTGCTGGCCGCCGCGCTGTCCTTCCTGGACCGCCGGCACCGGCTCACCCCGGCCCGGCTGGTCGAGGCGCTCAGCGGCGGCGTACGCGGGGTGCTGGCGGTGACCGCGGTCTGCGCCGCCGCCGGCATCATCACCGCCACCACCACCAAGACCGGCCTCGGCCCGCAGGCCGCCGCGCTGCTGGTCAGCGGGGCTCAGGCGGTCAGCTCCGAGCCGGCCGTGGTGCTGGCGCTCACCGCGCTGCTGGCCGCCGTCGCGCTCACCCTGCTCGGCCTGGCCGTGCCGGTCACCGCCTCCTTCGTGATCGGCTGGGTGATCATCGGCCCGGCGCTGCTCAACCTCGGCGTCGCCGCGCCCGCCGCGGCGATGTTCGTCTTCTACTTCGCGGTGCTGTCCGAGGTCTCCCCGCCGACCGCGCTCGCCGCGGTGGCCGCCGCCGCGGTGACCGGCGGCCGGCTGGTCCCGACCATGTGGCAGACCCTGCGATACGCCCTGCCCGCGTACCTCATCCCGATCGCCTTCGTGATCACGCCGACCGGCCTGGGGCTGCTCGGCATCGGCGGGCCGGCCCGGATCGCGCTGGCCGGCGTGGTCTCCGCGGTCGGGGTGGCCCTGCTGGCGGTGGCGGCGGGCGGCTGGCTGCCCGGAGTCGGGCCGGCCGGCGTACCGGAGCGGATCCTCGGCGCGATCGCCGGGCTGGTGCTGCTCCGACTCGAACCCGTACCCGTCACGATCGGCGCCGTCCTGGCCGCGCTGACGGTGGCGGGCGTGCTGTTCCGACGCGCCTCGGCCGGACGAGCCGGCAGCGCGTCGACCCAACTGGTGGACCATCGGGAGGAGAAAGAGTGAGACGGATCGACGTGCGGATCGCCGCGGGCATCGGGGCGCTGGCCCTGGTCGTGGCCGGTGCCGGCGGATGCGGGGGCCGTCAGGACGGCGCGGCGACCGACGACGCCGCCAGCGAGATCACCTGCAAGGTCACCAAGGACACCCGGGTCGGCATCGCCACCGGCAACGCCACCGGGGTCTACTACGTGGTCGGCAACGCCCTGGCCGGCCAGCTCTCCGGAGCCACCGACGGCAAGCTCACCGGGACGGCCGCCGAGACCGGAGCCTCGGTCCAGAACATCGAACAGCTCGTCGCCGGCCAGTACGACGTCGCCTTCTCGCTCTTCGACACCGCCGTCAACGCGGTCCAGGGCAAGGGCAGCTTCAGCTCGCCGCAGCCGGTGCAGGCGCTCGCCCGGATCTACGACAACTACACGCAGGTGGTCGTCCGGGCCGACTCGGGGATCACCTCGGTCGCCGACATGAAGGGCAAGAAGATCTCCACCGGCTCGCCGAAGTCCGGCACCGAGGTGATCGCCAACCGGCTGCTCACCGCCGCCGGCCTCGACCCGGCCAAAGACATCCAGGCGCAGCGCCTCGACCTGACCAAGACCGTCGACGGCATGAAGGACGGCAGCATCGACGGCTTCTTCTGGTCCGGCGGCGTGCCCACCGGCGGGGTCACCGACCTCTTCACCACCGCCGGCGACAAGGTCAAGTTCATCGACATCAGCCCGCTGCTGCCGAAGATGACCGAGCTCAACCCGGCGTACCAGGCCGGCACCATCGGCAAGGACGTGTACAAGACGGCCGCCGACACCCCCACCATCGTGGTGCCGAACGTGCTGCTGGTCCGGGACAACCTGGACGCCAACGTGGCCTGCGCGATCACCCGGACGGTCTTCGAGAAGAAGGACGCCCTCGCCCAGGCCAACCCGGCCGCCAAGGGCATCAGCCTGGAGAACGCCCGCAAGACCGACCCGGTGAAGCTGCACCGGGGGGCGGAGAAGGCGCTCAAGGATCTGGGCGCCAACTGATCCCACGACGCCGGGCCCGGACGACCCGTCGTCCGGGCCCGGCACCCCGACCCCCGATCCGGGAGATCCCGTGCCGCTCCCCCGTCCGGCCCGCGTACGCCGGCACCATCGCACCGCGAACCGCGCCGAACACCTCTGGTCGGTGCGCACCCAGCTGCTCGCGCCGATCCTGGTGGCCACGGTCGGCCTGGTCGTGCTCGGCGCCGCGCAGACCGACGCCGCGCTCGACGCGTCGCGGGACGCCGACCGGGCCCGCGTGCTCGCCGGCACCGCCACCGCCACCGTGCGGCTGGTGCACGAGCTGGAACGGGAGCTGGGCGAGACGGCGGCGCTGCGCCAGCGCGGCGGTACGTCCGGCCGGCCGCTGGTGGACGCCCAGCGGCGCCGGGTGGACACCGCCGTCGACCGGTACCGCACGGCCAGCGCGGAGGCCGGCCGCGCCGCGCCGGACCTGAAACCCGTGCTGAACGACGCCGCCGGCCAGCTCGACCAGCTCGGCCCGAACCGCCGGCTCGCGCTGGGCGGGGAGAGCGCCGACCCGACGTACGTGTCGCTGGTCGAGTCGCTGCTCGCCGTCGCCGACGCGCTCCCGGCCCAGCTGCGCGACGCCGAACTGGCCAACGCGGCCCGGGAGGTGGCGGCCGTGGCCGCCCAGGAGCACCTGGCGTCCCTGGAGCGGGACCTGCTGCGCGGCGTCTTCGTCCGGGGCACCCTCGCCCCGGGCGAGCTGGCCGGGCTCGGCCGGCTGCGCGGCGCCCGGGAACAGCGTCAGGCCGAGTTCCTGCGGATCGCCACCGGCGCGGCCCACACCGCCTGGTACCGGCTGGTGGGCGGCGGCGACGTGGAGACCGCCCGCCGGATGCGGGACGCCGTGCTGGACACCGACGGCTCGGCGGAGTCGCTGAAGACCGACGGCGACGCCTGGTACGTGGCGCAGAGCGGGACGATCCGCCGGTACAACCTGCTCGGCCGGGAACTGTCGGAGGAACTCGACCGGGACGCCGCCGCGCTGGCCCGTACCGCCCGGCAGCGGGCCCTGCTCACCGCCACCGCGACCAGCACGGTCGCGCTCGGCTCGCTGGTCACCGCCGTGCTGCTGGCGGTCCGGACCAGCCGCCGGCTGCGCCGACTGCGGGTCGCCGCGCTCACCATGGCCAACCGGGAGCTGCCGGACCGGATCACCGCGATCGCCGCCGGCGACGGCTCCTCGGGGGACGGCACGGCGACCCGGCTGACCGAGGGCATCCGGCGGGGCCGGGACGAGGTGGCCCAGGTGGCCGAGGCGTTCGACACGGTCAACAAGGCCGCGCTGCGGCTCGCCGGCGAGCAGGCCGAGCTGCGGCTGGACGTGACCCGGATGGCGGAGGCGCTGGCCCGGCGGATCCGTACCCTGATCACCCGCCAGCTCCGGCTGCTGGACGAGTTCGAGCGCGAGGAGACCGACCCGGACGCGCTGGAACGCTTCTTCGCGCTGGACCACCTCGCCGCCCGGCTGCGCCGCAACGGGGAGAACCTGCTGGTCCTCGCCGGTGGTGAGCCGGGCCGGGGGCACGAGGGTGCGCTGCTGCTCGACGACGTGGTCCGGGCCGCGGCCTCCGAGATCGAGGACTACCCCCGGGTGGAGGTGGACGTGCCGACCGCGGCGGTGCACGGCGCGGCCGTCGGCAACCTGGTGCACCTGCTGGCCGAGCTGCTGGAGAACGCCACCGTCTACTCGCCGCCCGACTCGGCGGTGCTGGTGGACGGCCGGCGTACCGTCGACGGGCTCACCCTGCGGGTGCACGACCAGGGCATCGGCATCAGCGAGAGCCGGCTGGCGACCGTCAACGAGCGGCTCGCCTCCCCGGCCACGCTCTCCAGCGCGGCGGCCGGCAGCATGGGCCTGCACGTGGTGGCGCACCTGGCCGCCCGGCACGGGATCCGGGTGCAGCTGCACCACACGGGCAGCGGCACGGTCGCCCAGGTGGAGGTGCCCGAGGCCGCGCTGACCCGGGTCGAGTCGGTCACCCGGCGGCCGGCCGCCGCCCGCCGCCAGCTCACCGGCCGAGGCGCGCCCTGGTTCCGGCCCCGCGCCGGCGGCCGCGACCTGGTCACCACCCCGCCCACCCCGGCCGCCCTGGGCCGGACCGCCGCCGTCCCGATGCCGGTGGCCGGCGCCGCGCCCGCCGTCCCGATGCCGGTGGCCGGCGCCGCGCCCGCCGTCCCGATGCCGGTGGCCGGCGCCGCGCCGGCCGGCACCGGCCACGTCCGAGGCGTGGCCGCCGTGCGTCCGCCCGGCGCCGCGGTGCTGGCGCCCAGCGCCGCCCGGGTACGCCCCGCGGACGCCCCGCCGCTGCCGCAGACCACCGCGGCCGGGTTGCCCCGACGCACCCGGGGCGGCCAGCTCCCCGCTCCCCTGCCCACCACCGCCGCGCCGCCCCGCCCCGAGGCGGACCTGCTCGACCCCGAGGTGGTACGGGCCCGCCTGTCCGCCCTCGCCGAGGGCGTGGCCAGCGCGACGCGCCGTGCCCCGCACACCACACCCACCGGGAGAACCCAATGACCCCATCCGTGACCGCCGGACTCGACTGGCTGCTGGCGAACTTCGCCGAGCAGGTGCCCGACGTGTCGCACGCCCTCGCGGTGTCCGAGGACGGGCTGCGGCTGGCCGCCTCGCCGGACCTCTCCTCCGACCAGGTGGACCAGCTCGCCGCGGTGATCAGCGGCCTGGCCAGCCTGACCGTGGGCGCCGCCCGGCTGATGTCCGCCGGCCGGGTACGCCAGCAGATCGTCGACATGGACGGCGGCGTGCTGCTGGTGATGGCGGTCGGCGAGCGGGCGCTGCTCGGCGTGCTCGCCGCCCCCGGCTGCGACCTGGGCCAGATCGGCTACGAGACGGCGACGCTGGTCCAGCGGGTGGCGGAGGCCCTGGAACCGGCGGCCCGACGGTGATCCGCCGCCCCCTGCGGCTGGTGGCCGCGCTGCTGCTGGCCGTCGTCGTCGCCGGCTGCGGCGCGGCGCAGGCCGGTCCGCAGGCGTGGCACGGCGGGCGGATCTTCCTCGCCACCGGCAACACCACCGGGGTCTACTACCAGTTCGGCGGCGGCTACGCCGACGTGATCAGCCGGCACCTGACCGGCTACGAGGCCCGGGCCGAGCCGACCGGCGCCTCGGTGGAGAACATCAACCGGCTGGCCGGCGGCGACATGGAGATCGCCTTCAGCCTGGCGGACACGGCGGCGGACGCGGTCGCCGGCCGGGGCGCGTTCGACGGGCAGGCGCAGCCGGTCCGGGCCCTCGCGCGGATCTACAGCAACTACACGCACGTGATCGTCCGGGCCGACGGGAAGATCGGCACCTTCGCCCAGCTGCGCGGCAAGCGGATCTCCACCGGCTCGCCGAAGTCCGGCACGGACATCATCGCCGGGCGGCTGCTGACCGCCGCCGGGATCGACCCGGACCGGGACATCCAGCGGCTCAACCTGTCGCTGCCTGAGACGGCGAAGCGGATGCGGGCGGGCAGCCTGGACGCGATGTTCTTCTCCGGCGGCCTGCCCACCCCGGGCATCAAGGACCTGCTCGCCAGCGCGCCCGGCCGGTTCCGGCTGCTGCCCATCGCCGACCTGATCGAGCCGCTCGCCGCCCGCTACGGCACGGTCTACACCACGTCGACGCTGCCGAAGGAGGTCTACGGCACGCCCGCCGCCACCCCGACCATCACCGTGTCGAACGTGATCCTGGTACGGGCGGACATGCCGGACCAACTCGCGTACGACCTGACCCGGCTGCTCTTCACGTACCAGGGTGAGCTGATCAAGGTGCATCCGGAGGCGGCCAACTTCACCCGGGAGAGCGCGCCGGGCACCGACCCGATCCCGCTGCACCCGGGCGCGAGCCGCTACTACCGCAACGGCTGAGACTCAGACATCGGCGGGGGTGGTGGCGGCCCGGGCCGCGGTGACCAGCCGGTCCGTCTCGGCGGACACCGCCTCGTCGTCGGCCGGCGTGCCCGCGTCGTAGCGGACCGTCCAGGTCAGACCGTCCACCCCGGGCACCCGGCGGGCGGCGATCCGGCCGGCGCCGCCGGGCACCGGGTGGTGCGCGGTGTACGCCACCGAGCGGGTGACCCGCGCCCGCACCTGGTGCGGCAGGTCGCCCGGGTCGAGCAGCAGGTAGGTCTCCGCGGGGCAGTCCGCCACCACGAGGTAGCCGTCCCGCTCGGTGACCCGCTCGGCGGGGGTGACGGTGAGCTCCCGGCCGGACCAGACCGCCTTGAGGATGTCGTGCCAGCCGATCCGGTGCGCCCGGCCGGGCAGCCAGAGCCCGAGGTTGCTGGCCACCACGACGCCGTCGCCCTCGCCGTTGCCGGCGGCGGCCCAGGCGAGCACCCGCTCGTCCGCGGCCAGCGGCGGCCGGTCGGCGGGCGGCAGCTTGGGCTTGCGGGTGAAGAGTCCCATCACAGTCCTCCGGCGGCCTGCTCACGCAGCGCCCGCGCGTGCTGCTCCAGCGAGAGCAGTTCCCCGAAGAGCGCGAAGTACTCGTCCTTGCTGCTCACCGGGTTGATCCGCTGGATCTTCGATTTGAGGTCCCTGATCCGGCCGGTGACCGAGCCCCATTGGAGTCGGGCCATGGTGACCGAGACGTACCGGGGGTCGGGTTCGCCGGCGATGCGCAGCGGCTCGACGGCCAGCTCGCCGACGAGCGCCTGGGCCGCCAGGTCGTCGCAGGCGTCCCGGACCTGCTCGATCCAGACCGCGCCGCCGGTGGCCGCCGCCGCCCCGCCGGCCGCCGCGACCGCGGCGCGCACCACCTGGTGCACCGGGTGCCGGTATTCCGCCGCCTCGACCGCGTCGAACATCGGGCCGGCCAGCACCGGCTCCTGGAGGGCCAGCTTCAACGCCTCCCGCTCGACCATCGACTGCGGGCTGTCCACGGTCGGGGCGGCCGGGCCGGGACGGGCCGGGGCGCTCGTGTCGCCGGCCGGCTGCGCGGACCCGGCTGCCAGCACCGCGCGCTGCACCGGCTCAATCTCCATGCCGAGGTCGCCGGCGAGCTTGCGGACGTACTCCGGGCGCTTCTCCCGGTCCTTGATCTTGGCGACCAGCGGGGCGGCCCGGCGCATCGCCTCCACCCGGCCGTCGACCGTGTCCAGGTCGTACCGGTTGATCACGTGGCGGAGCGCGAAGTCGACCAGCGGCTCGCGGCGGGCGACCAGGTCGCGGACCGCCAGGTCGCCCTTGGCCAGCCGCAGCTCGCACGGGTCCATGTTGTCGGGGCTGACCGCGATGAAGGTACGCCCGACGAAGCGCTGGTCGTCCTCGAAGGCGCGCAGCGCGGCCTTCTGGCCGGCGGCGTCCCCGTCGAAGGTGAAGATGATCTCGCCGGCCACCGCGTCGGTGTCCATCAGCAGCCGGCGCAGCACCCCGATGTGGTCGGCGCCGAACGCGGTGCCGCAGGTCGCCACGGCGGTGGTCACGCCGGCCAGGTGGCAGGCCATCACATCGGTGTAGCCCTCGACCACGACCACCTTGCCCTGCTTGGCGATCTCCCGCTTGGCCTGGTCGATGCCGTAGAGGACGTGCGACTTCTTGTAGATCGGCGTCTCGGGGGTGTTGAGGTATTTCGGGCCGTCGTCGTCGTCGAAGAGCTTGCGGGCGCCGAACCCGATCACGTCCCCGGTGAGGTCGCGGATCGGCCAGAGCAGCCGCCGACGGAACCGGTCGATCAGGCTGCCGGAACGGGACGGGCGGGACAGCCCGGCCGTGACCAGCTCGTCGTGGCTGAAGCCCTGCTGGCGGAGGTGCTTGGTGAGCAGGTCCCAGGCGTCCGGGGCGAAGCCGCAGCCGTACCGCTCGGCGGCGGCGCGGTCGAAGCCGCGCTGGGCGAGGAACTCCCGGGCGGGCCGGGCCCCGGCCGTGGTGAGCTGCCCGCGGTAGAACTCCACGGCGGCCGCGTGCGCGGCGACCAGCCGCTGCCGCTGCCCCTGCTGGGGCCGTTGCCGGGGCGCGGACCGGTCGTCCTCGACGTACCGGAGCTGGAGGCCGGCGCGGGCGGCGAGCCGCTCGACGGACTCGACGAAGCTCAGGTGCTCGGCGTCCATCAGGAACTTGATCGCGTCACCGCCGGCCCCGCAGCCGAAGCAGTACCAGACGTTGCGGGCCGGGGAGACGTTGAACGACGGGCTCTTCTCGTCGTGGAACGGGCACAGGCCCTTGAGGTTGCCGCCGCCGGCCGACTTGAGCGTCACCGTGTCGGAGATGACCTCGGCGATCGAGGTGCGCTCGCGGACCAGCGCGATGTCCTCGTCCCGGATCCGGCCAGCCATGGTTGCACCCCCTCCTCAGCCCTCCATCCTGCCTTGTGCCGGCGACAGTTCCCGCCCCGGGTGGGCCTCGCCACTCCAGGATCGGCCCGCCCCCTCGGGCGGGCACGGCGGCCGCCCCGGCGCGCGAGGAGGCCGGGTCCCGCCGGCGCGGCGCGGGGGTGCCACGCCGGCGGGGGTGCCGCAGGGCGGGGGACCGTGCGGCACGATGGGGAGGCTCACACCGGCCCGGGTGCGCCGGTCGGCGCTCAGGCCAGCCCGGTACAGACCGCCTTCACCTCGGCGGACAGGCCCGGGTCGCCGCAGTCGGTGCTCGCCGGCGTACGCCCGACGACCCGCCATGCGCGGTTCTCCAATTGGAGGAACACCTGGTTGCCGCCGGTGATCTCGGTCGACCCGGCGGTCGCGAACAACCGGGCGAAGCCGTTGCGGCAGGCGAGCAACTCGACCCCGGTCACCTGCTGCGGGGCCAGCGCCGCGCCGGTCGCCTCCTGCAGGACCGGGGGCCGGCACGCCGGGTCGGAGTCGGTGGTGGGCCGGGCCGCCAGACGGGTCGGCCCGGTGGTGGACGGGACCGGCACGGGTGCCGCACCGCCGCCCGTACCGGACTGGGTCGGGGCGGTGGTGCGTACGCCCGGAGCCGGCGCCGCCGGGGTGGCCGCGCCGGGAGCGGCCGGCGTCACCTGGGGTTCGGCCGATGCCGTCGCGGGGACGCCGGACGACGGGGGGGCGGCTGCTCCCGCCGCCCGGTCGGCATGCCCGCACCCGCCGACCGCCAAGGCCGCGGCGGCCGCCAGGACCAGGTGTGCGCTGCTGCGTCGGATCGTCATGATCGTCTTCCCATCTCGTCGTCACTGCCGGCCGGAGCCGCGCCCGGCGTGGAACCGACGCTAGGAAGGCGACCTACGTGCGATCTGAACGAAACCTGGAAGGGCAGGTCGGAGGGTCAGCCCGGGTTGACGGCGGAGGTCGCGCGGCCCGCCGGGACGCCCCCCGACCCGCACGCGCACCCCCACCGCTGGTGCCAGCCCGGCACCTCGGCGGCCTCCCGGGTGCCGAGCCGGTGGAAGGTCGCCGCGGCGGTCTCCCAGGCCGCATGCGCCGCCGCGACGTCCCCGAGGGCCGCGTGCGCCGCCCCGAGGTCCCGCAGGGTCCGCGCCGTGCCGAGATCGTGGTGCAGCTCGACCCACCGGTCGCGGGCCAGCCCGAGCGCGTCGAGGGCCGCCTCGGGACGCCCTGCGGCCAGGTGCAGCTCGCCGATCGTCCGCTGGATCAGTGCCGCCCCGAACCGGTCGTGCAGGCGCCGGCAGGTCGCCAGGCCTCGCTCCAACGGTGTCAGGGGGCGGACCACGTCGCCCTGCCGGAACCAGACCTTCGCGAGGGCCTGCTCGGTGTAGGCGGTCATGTGCTCGTCGCCGTGCGCGCCGACCAGGTCGTGGGCCCGCGCGCACCAGCGCAGGGCCTCGTCCAGCTCGCCGCGCGCCCGGTGCACCAGGCCGATCCCCCGGACGGCGATGACCTCGCCCCGGAAATGCCCCAGCGACCGGTAGCTGTCAATGGCCCGGGTGAGCCAGGTGAGCGCCGCCTCGTCGTCACCGAGCTCCCGCAGGCTGTGCCCCAGTCCGTAGGTGGCGTCCGCGGCCGCGTTGTGGTCCGCCAGCCGGTCCAGCGTCTCGGCGGCGGCGGTCAGCAGCGGAATGGCCTCCCGGTGCCGGCCGACCTCGCGCAGCACGGTGCCGAGGCCGCTCCGGGCCGCGGCCGATCCGCGCTCGTGGCCCGCCGCGTCGAACCGCTCGACGGCGGAACGGAAGTTCTGCTCGGCCTCGGCGAACCGGTCCTCCATGTAGCGCAGCAGGGCGATGCCGCACTCGATCACCGCCTCGCCGACCGCATTGCCGGCCGTCCGCGCCGCGGCCAACGCCGCCGTGTGGGTCCGGCCCCAGCCGACGAAGTCGTTGCGGACCGCGAAGGAGGCGTACACCAGCGCGTCCGCGAGGGCGCAGGCGGCAGCGTCCATGCCGAGCTCGGCGGCGCGCTCCACCGCGATGATCAGGCCGGGCCCCTCGACCTCCACCCAGCCGGGCCGCAGGTGGTCCGCCGCGAGGACGGAGGACTCCAGCGCCGCCGGGACCGACGCCTGCCGGTGCAGCGGCGGAACCGCGTACGGCAGCCGCTGACCGAGCCGCTCACTGATCTCGGTGGCGGCCACCAGCACCCGGGCCATCGCCGCGCGCAGCACCCCCTCGGCGTCCTCCTCGACGGCGCGTTCCCAGGCGAACAACCGGACCAGGTCGTGCATCTGGTAGCGGAGCAGCCGGTGGGTCGGGTCGGGCAGTGCGGTCACCAGCCGGGCGTCCGCCAACTGCTCCAACAGCTCCTCGGCGTCGTCCACCGAGCCGCCCACCAGCGCCGCCACCAGCCACTCGGCGAAGTTGGGCATCCCCATGAAGCCCAGCAGCCGGAACGCCCGCCGGGCCGGCAGGTCCAGCGCCTGGTAGCCGATCCCGACGCTGACCCGGACCGCCAGCCCGTCCGCCGCCATCTCGTCGAGGCGGCCGCGTTCGTCCCGCATCCGCTCGGCGAGCCGGGCCATCCGGCGGTGCGGCCGGGCCGCGATCCGGGCGCCGACGATCCGCAGCGCGAGCGGCAGACCGGCGCACATCTCGACGAGCGCGCCGGTCGCCTCCGGCTCGGCCATCACCCGGTCCGGCCCCACGATGCGCTCGAGCAGGGTGGTGGAGTCGGCGCGGTCCAGCAGCGGCACCTCGATGTGCTCGGCGCCCGGAATGGTGGTCAGCAGGGCTCGGCTGGAGACGATGAGAGCGCTGCCCGGGCCGCCCGGGACCAGCGGCCGGACCTGCTCCGCGCTGGCCGCCGAGTCGAGCACGATCAGAAAGCGCCGTCCGCTGAGCACCGACCGGTACTGGCCCAGCTTGTCCTCCAGCGTGCGCAGCTGCTGGAGGTTGGTGGCGCCGAGGGCACGCAAAACCCGGTCCAGGGCGTCCCCCGAGTCGCCGCCGCGGTTGCTCAACGTGACGAAGATCTGCCCGTCCGGGTAGGTGGCGCGCAGCAGGTACGCCAGCCGGACGCTGAGCGCCGTCTTCCCCACCCCGCCGGGCCCGGAGAGGATGACCACCGGTCCGGCGGTGCCCTCCACCCGCCGGCCGGCAGGTTGCAGCACGCTGAGCGCGCAGGAGATCTCCGGTTCGCAGCCGACGTGGTCGGGCAGGTCCGCCGGGAGCTGACAGCCGGGCGCGGTCCCCACCGGGTGCGCGGTCGGCTCCGGCTCCGGCGCGACGGGTGCGGCCGGGACGGCGGGGATCGGCAGCGGTCGCGGCTCGCCGGGGGCGACGGTGGCCACGGGCGACCGGAGCGTGCCCCGCAGCACCTCCCGGTGCAGCTCCTGGAGCTCGGTACCCGGGTCGACGCCGAGCTCGTCCGCCAGCAGGGTCCGGGTGCGGGCGTACAGGTCGAGGGCCTCGGCCCGGCGCCCGTTGAAGTAGAGCGCCCGCATCAGGCACAGCACCAGCGGTTCGCTGAGCGGGCTGCGTTCCACCGCCACGGCGAGCCGGTCGGCCACCGGCCCGGGCCGGCCCCGGTCGAGTTCACTCCCGGCCCAGTCGAGCAGGACCCGGACCAGCTGCTGGCGCAGCCCCTCCCGGACCCGGGCCGCCCAACCGCCCGGCAGGCCGTCGAGCGGTTCACCCCGCCAGAGGTCGATCGCCTCCCGCAGCAGCGCCGGCCGGCCGGGATCGTCCGTCGGCAGCCCCTGGGCCTGCTCGGCGAGGCGGCGCAGCCGGTGCAGGTCGACGCGGTCCGGCGGGGCGTCCAGGAGATACCCGGTCCCACCGCGGCTCACCGTGATCGGCGCCGTGGCGTCGGGCTGGGCCGTGGCGAGAAGCCGACGGATCCGGGTCAGGTAGGTGTAGAGGACGCCGCGGGCGTCGGCCGGCGGCGCCTCGTCCCAGACCCGGTCGACCAGCGCCTCGATCGGCACGCTGCGGCCCACGTCGACCGCGAGCGCGGCGAACACCAGCCGTTGCTTCGGCGGACCCAGCTCCAACGGCCGGCCGTCCACCAGAACCTGCAGATCACCAAGTATGCGTAGTTCCACGGCATCGCCCCCGCGCCCGTAGTACCGCCACACGGCCTGCCGAACAGGCCGTTTGAAGTTGTCAAGGTTCCGTTCAGGTTTGCTACCTGGTCCGACCGCCATCGTCTTTCCCAGGAACCGCCCGGAACGCACGGCACCACCGACCGGGCCCGTTTCCATCCACCTCCGACAGAAGGGCCACGAACCGACAACCGCACAGCAGGACCCATTGAGGACCGGCCACCGGAGGCCGGCCCCACGGTGAATCCTGCGTCGCGGACTTTACCGGCCGTATCGGCTCCAGCCAATGCCCGCCGTACGCCACACGCCGGTTCGTGACCCTTTCCGGGCCGTTTCTCCAGAAAGGAACAAGCACAATGCAGCGAATTCCAGGTCTGGTACGCAGACCTCTCGCCGTCCTCGGCGCCCTGGCGGTCGTCGCCGGCGGCCTGGTCGGCCTGTCCCCCGCCCCCGCCCAGGCATCGTCGATCGACGGCCCGATCAGCCGCAGCGAGATCCTGTCCCGCGCCCAGAACTGGGTGGACCGTGGCATCACGTACACCCAGACCGGCACCTGGGCCAGCGACGCCGAGGGCGCCCACACCTACCGGCGCGACTGCTCCGGCCTGGTCTCGATGGCCTGGCACCTGAACGCCAGCTACGTCACCGGCGACTTCCAGGGCAGCAACTCCCGCTGGACCACCCTCGGCAGCATCGACGACTTCCAGCCGGGTGACGCGATGGTGCGCACCGGCCACATGGAACTGTTCGCCTACTGGGCCGACAAGAACGACCACGGCAAGGGCGCCTACGTCTACTCGTTCAACAGCGACTACCAGACGGTCCAGAACCCGTACGCGCTCAACAACTACGGCTACCGGGGCTTCAACAGCGCCTCCGACCTGGCGACGTACAAGCCGATCCGGCGGACCGGACTGATCAACGGGCCGAGCGGCCGCAAGGGCCCGGCGCTGGCGCACGACGACGGTGACGGCACCATGACCATCCACCGGTGGAACTCCACCGGCAGCGCCTTCGACCACACCACCGACTACAAGGGCGAGGGCTCCTTCTACCTGTCGAACGTGGGTGACCGGGTGGCCTCCGGCGACGTCGACGGCGACGGCAACGACGACATCGTGATGGCGTACCAGATCAGCGACGGCACCTTCGGCTTCTACGTCTTCGACGAGGGCCTCACCAGCAAGGGCCGCTGGTACACCTCCGGTCCGTACAACCTCGGGCCGGTCGGCGGGCGGCTGGTCGTGGCCGACTTCAACGGGGACGGCAAGGCCGAGCCGGCCCTGGTCCACGACGACGGTGACGGCACGATGACCATCCACCGCTGGCTCTCCACCGGCAGCAGCTTCTCCCGCACCACCGACTACACCGGCGGCGGCGCCTTCTACCTGTCCAACGTCGCCGACCGGGTCGCCGCCGGCGACGTCACCGGCGACGGCAAGGCCGACATCGTCATGGCCTACCAGATCAGCGACGGCACCTTCGGCTACTACGTCTGGAGCGCCGGCCTCACCAGCCTCGGCCGCTGGTACACCTCCGGCCCCTACAGCCTCGGCCCGGTCGCCAACCGCCTCGTGGTCGCCGACTTCACCGGCGACGGCAAGGCCGAACCGGCCCTGGCCCACGACGACGGCGACGGCTCCATGACCATCCACCGCTGGACCTCCACCGGCAGCAGCTTCTCCCGCACCACCGACTACACCGGCGGCGGCGCCTTCTACCTGTCCAACGTCGCCGACCGGGTCGCCGCCGGCGACGTCACCGGCGACGGCAAGGCCGACATCGTCATGGCCTACCAGATCAGCGACGGCACCTTCGGCTACTACGTCTGGAACGCCGGCCTCACCAGCCTCGGCCGCTGGTACACCTCCGGCCCCTACAACCTCGGCCCGGTCGCCGGCCGCATGGTCCTCGGCAACTGGTGATCCACCCGAGGCGGGGTCCCGGCGGCAGGCCGGGACCCCGCTCCGGCGTCACGCCGTCCGTTCCCCGGCCGCCGAGGGATCCCCGATCCGGGGGAACGGCTCGATGGAGAAGACCACCTCGACCGGCACCTCGAAGTACGCGGCGATCCGCAGCGCCAGGTGCAGGCTGGGCCGGAACTCACCCCGTTCCAGGTAGCCGACCGTCTGGTAGTGCACGCCCAGCGCGTCGGCGAGCTGCCGGCGGGAGATGCCCCGCTCGGCGCGCAGCACGGCGATCCGGTTGTGCACGGTCTCGCTCATCGACGCCCTCTCATCCGACCCGCTGCATGGCCCGCTCGCGGCGCGCGGCCACCCGCGAGCCGGACTCCCGGCGGGCCATCCGGCGCAGCACGACCGGGGCCAGCACGAGCCCGAGCACCGCCCACGCGCCGAGCACGCCGAGCGTCTCCAGGTGCCGCCAGGAGCCGCCCAGCTCGACCGCGGCCATGCTGTCGGGCAGTAGCGCCGAGCGCATGCCCAACCCTAGCCAGTAGATCGGGAAGACCTGGGCGACGCCCTGCAGCCACCCCGGGTAGCCGTTGATCGGGTAGAAGATGCCGGAGAGCGCGATCAGGCCCATGTTCGGCAGCATGACCAGCCCGAGGTTGCGCGGGTTCTCGATCAGCGCGCCGAGGACCGCGCCCATCGGCAGGGTGGCGACCAGGCCGAGCACCGCCACCCAGAGCAGGGTGAACCAGGCGGACACGCTGGTCACCTGGAGCCCGTCCAGGAACAGCAGGGACGGGACGAGCTGGATCGTCATGCTCACCAGGGCGACCGTGGACATCAGGGTGATCTTGCCGATTAGGTAGCCGAGCATCCCGTTGGGAGTGGCCTTGGCGCGCAGCAGGGTGCCGTCCTCGCGCTCGATGACCAGCTGTGAGGCGAGCACCAGCATGCCGCCGAAGGCCAGGCCCATGCCGAGGGCGCTGGGCAGCGTACGGGCGCCGAGCGAGAAGGAGGTGCCGGGCACGGTGGAGCCGCGCATGAAGAACATGGCGATCAGCAGGACGGCCGTGGGGAAGAAGTAGTTCCACAGGTCCTGGGCGTTGCTGAAGGTGTTGCGCAGCTCGATCACGCCGCGCCGGAAGCCGGCCCGGACGGCCACCACGGTCGGGTTCATCGGTCGCTCCCCTGCTGCCACACCCGGTCGGCCCGGCCGGTCCGGACCCCGGATTCCTCCTCGTAGACCAGTGCCATGTACGCGTCCTCCAGGCTGGCCCGGCGGACCTCCAGCTCCTGCACGGCGTCGCCGTACTGGCGGAGCAGGTCGCGGACGAAACCGGTGGCGTCGGCGGCGGCGTGCACGAACCGCTCCCCGTCCCGGGTCCAACGGATCTCCGCGTCACCGGCGACCCGGCGAGCCAGCTCGTCCGGCGAGCCGTCGGCGACGATCCGGCCCCCGGCCAGGATGAGGATCCGGTCGGCCAGCTTCTCCGCCTCGTCCAGGTCGTGCGTGGTGAGCAGGATGGTGGTCTCGTCCAGGTCGGCGAGGCGGTGCACCAGCTCGTGGAACTCGCGCCGGGCGGCCGGGTCGAAGCCGACCGTCGGCTCGTCCAGGAAGAGCAGCTCGGGGCGGCCCACGATGCCGACCGCCACGTCGAGCCGGCGACGCTGCCCGCCGGAGAGCTGGTGCACCCGCTTCTCCGCCTGCGCGGTCAGGCCGACCGCGTCCAGCAGGTCGTCGACCGGCCAGGGCCGGCGGATCCGCTCGGTGCCGTACGGGGCGTAGAAGGCGCCGAGGTGGGTGAGCAGGTCGCGGACCCGCCACTTGCCGTGGTCGCGCCAGGACTGGAGCACCACGCCCATCCGGGCGCGCCAGCGCTCGTCGCCCCGGCCGGGGTCGACGCCGAGGACGCGGACCTCCCCGGCGGAGCGCATCCGGAAGCCCTCGAGGATCTCGATGGTGGTGGTCTTGCCGGCGCCGTTGGGCCCGAGCAGGGCGAGCACCTCGCCGCGCCGGGCGGTGAAGTCGACCCCGTGCAGCACGTCGACGGTGCCGTACCGCATGCGCAGGTCGCGGACGTCGAGGACGAGGTCCTCGTCGGGCGGGTGGGGAGTTCCGACAACTCCCGGCAGTTCGACCGCAGTCATGCCGCAAAATGTAGCACCTCTGCTATATGTCGAGGTACACCCGCTCCTCACCGTCCGATTGCAGATCTTGACTACGGTGAGACCCACGACCCGTGGAGAGGGAACGACGGATGGCCGACGACCCGGAGCTGACCATCGCGCTCGCCGAGTACGAGCACCTGCGCGAGCTGAGCCGGGCGGTGCACGACCAGTCCGCCGCCCGGTTCACCTTCTTCCTGGCGGTGGCCTCGGGCGCGACCGCGGTGTCGGCCGGCCTGATCACCACCGGCACACCCCACGGCCCGGTCGGCCCCGCCGTACTGGCCGGCCTCGGGCTGCTGGTCCTGCTGCTGGGCGTCTTCGTCTTCGCCCGCCAGGTGGAGCTGAACGACCGGGGCCGCCGGTACGCCGTCGCCGCCACCGTGCTCCGCACCTACCTGGCCCGCCGCGCGCCGGAACTGGCCCCGTACCTCATCATGCCGACGCTGGACGATCCCGGCCCGTTCGCGCCCGAGCCGTTCCGCCGGCACTGGTTCCGCGACCTGGTCAGCCAGGCCGGGATGCTCGCCCTGGTCAACAGCGTCCTGGTCGGCCTGCCCGTCGCGCTGGCGGTGCTCGCCACCGGCGCGGCCCGGCTGGCGGGGCCGGCCGCGGCGCTGGTCGCCGCCGCCTCGATCGCGACGCACCTGCGGATCATCCGCCGCCGGGTGGAACGCTCCGCCGGGCAGGTCGGCGCCGTGCTCAACCGCCGGGCCCTCACCGGCGCGGGCACCGCGCCGGCCGGCGACGACGCGGCGGCGCTCGCGCCGGCCCGACCGTGACGATCCGTCGGCCACGGGTGTAAAGGGGCCGCCGACGGGGACAACCGGCCCATGTCGGGTACGAGCAGGGCCACGCTCCCGTACCAGCCGGCCCTGGACGGCGTCCGCGCGCTCGCGGTCGCGGCCGTGCTCGCCTTCCACGGCGGGGTCGCCGCCCTCCCGGGCGGCTTCCTCGGGGTGGACGCGTTCTTCGTGCTCTCCGGATTCCTGATCACCTCGCTACTGCTCGCCGAGCACCGCACCACCGGCCGGGTCGACCTGGTGGCGTTCTGGGGGCGGCGGGTACGGCGGCTGCTACCCGCCCTGCTCCTGGTGCTCGTCGTGGTGCTGCTGGTCGCCCGGGAACTGCTGCCCGGCACCGAACTCGGCGCGCTGCGCTGGGACGCGCTGGCTGCGCTCGGGTACGTCGCCAACTGGCGGATGGCGAACCGGGGCGGGGACTACTTCGCCGCCACCGGCAACCCGTCCCCGCTGCAGCACACCTGGTCGCTCGGCATCGAGGAGCAGTTCTACCTGCTCTGGCCGGTGCTGCTGATCGCGCTGCTGGGCTGGGCGGCCGGGCGCGGTCCCGGCCCGGCCCGCCGTCGGCACACCGCCGTACCGGTGGTCGTCGTGGTGGGGGCGGCCGGCTCGGCGCTCGCCGCCGCGGCGCTGTACGCCCCGGGCACGGTGGACCGGGTCTACTACGGCACCGACACCCGGGCGGTCGCGCTCCTGGTCGGCGCCGCGCTCGCCGTGCTGCTCGCCCGGGTCCACGCCGCATCCCCGCCGGCGCCGGACAGGCCGACCGGCCGGCGGGCCCGCCACCCGGTCCTCGGCGCGCTGGCACTGGCCGGGGCGGTCGTGACCGGCTGGCTCTGGGCCACCGCGGAGGGCGGCGACGGCCGGCTCTACCGGGGCGGCCTGACCGTGGCCGCCCTCGCGGTGGCGGCGGTCATCGCGCACGCCACGGTCAGCCCCGCCGCCCCGACCGCCCGGCTGCTCGCCCTGCCGCCGCTGGTCGGGCTCGGGCGGATCTCGTACGGCGTCTACCTCTGGCACTGGCCGCTGTTCCAGTGGCTCACCGCCGAGCGGACCGGGCTGACCGGGGTCGGCCTGCTCGCCACCCGCTGCGCGCTGACACTGGCCGTCGCCACCGGCTCGTACCTGCTGGTGGAGCGGCCGATCCGCCGGGCCCGGCGGCTGCCCCGCCCGGCGCCGGCGCTGGCCGGCACGGCGGTCGCCGGGGTGGCCGCCGTCGCGGTGCTCGGCACCGTGCCACCCGCCCCGCTGCCCCGCCCGGCGATCGCCCTCGACGGCACCCCGACGGCCGGCGTCACCGGCTCACCCAGCTCGACGCCCCCGGTGCAGCGTCCCGGGCGGCGGCCCGGCCAGCCCCGGATCGCCTTCCTCGGCGACTCCGTCTCCTGGTCACTCGGCACCTACCTGCCGCAGCAGGACAAGCTCGCGGTCAGCGTCCGGGCCGTGCAGGGCTGCGGGATCGCCCGGCTGCCGGAGCTGCGCTACCTCGGCGAGCCGCACCCCAACTACCCCGGCTGCGAGCACTGGGACGACCGCTGGCAGCGCGGCGTCCGCGCCGACGACCCGGACGTCGCGGTGATCCTGCTCGACCGCTGGGAGCTGATGGACCGCAGGCTCGACGGCCGCTGGCAGCACGTCGGCGAGCCCGCGTTCGACCGGTACCTGACCGGGGAGCTGGACCGGGCGATCGACATCGCCGCCGCCAAGGGCGCGCACGTCACGCTGCTGACCGCGCCGTACACCCGGCGGGCCGAACGGCCCGACGGCGGGCTGTGGCCCGAGGACGACGCCGGCCGGGTGGACGCCTGGAACCGGCTGCTCCGGTCGGCCGCCGACCGGCACGGCGCGACGGTGCTCGACCTGAACCGCCGGGTCTGCCCGGACGGCCGGTTCAGCTGGGAGGCCGGCGGCGTCCGGGTACGCAGCGACGGGCTGCACTTCACCCCGGAGGGCGTGCAACAGTGGATCGCCCCGTGGCTGCTGCCGCAGCTCCACCGGCTGGCGGTGCGGGGCGCGTGACCGCTCAGGCGGCGGGCACCGCCGACTCGTCCGCCTCCGCCTGGGCGTTCCAGGCGGCCTTGGTGGAGCGCCAGCCCTCGTCGTCCATGCCGCGCCGCCAGTAGCCGGAGATGGACAGGTCGCCCCTGGGCACCCCGCGCTCGACCCGCAGCAGCCGGCGCAGCTCCTTGACGAAGGTGGCCTCACCATGGACGAAGGCGTGCACCCGGCCGGGCGGGAACTCCAGTGCCCGCACCGCCTCGACCAGCGCCTCGCCCACCGGGCGGCCGGCCCGGTGCAGCCAGCGCAGCTCGACCGCGCCGGGGCTGGCCAGCGGCAGCTCGTCGGCCGGGCCGTCGACCTCGACGAACACCGTGGCCGGGACGCCGGCGGGCAGCCGCTCCAGCGCGGCGGCGATCGCCGGCAGGGCGCTCTCGTCCCCGGCCAGCAGGTGCCAGTCGGCCGTCGGGTCCGGGGCGTACGCCCCGCCGGGGCCGGTGAAGAGCACCCGGTCGCCGGGGCGCAGCGTGGCCGCCCACGGCCCGGCCAGCCCCTCGTCGCCGTGGTGCACCACGTCGATGGTCAGCTCGCCGGCCGCCGCGTCCCAGGCCCGCACCGTGTACGCGCGCAGCCGCGGCCACTGCTTCGCTGGGAACTCCCGCTTGATGCTGGCCAGGTCCGTCGGGTGCGGATAGGCCACCCCGGCCGGCGGGAAGACCAGCTTCACGTAGTGGTCGGTGTACGCGCCCACCGGCAGGCCAATCAGCTCCTCCCCGCCCAGCACCAGCCGGATCAGGTGCGGGGTGGGCCGCTCGGTCCGTACGACCGTGGCGGCGGTGACCTTCTTCGGGCGCTCCGTCATGCCGCTTAGGCTAGCCTAAGTCGCCCCCGCTCCCCCACCCGGCGGCGTTCTCGCCGCCGCGGGGGTGGCGGCGGGGGTCAGGGGACCAGGCGGGCGTGCCAGGCGAGGGCGGCCGGGTCGGTGAGGGAGGCGACCTGGTCGATGACCACGCGGAGGCGGGCGGCGTCGTCGGGGGCGTCCCGCCAGAGCGGGGCGAAGACCGGGTCCAGCGGGCCCGGCGCCCGGTCAAGCAGGGCGGCGACCAGTTCGGCGAGGATCTCCCGCTGGCGGGCGTACCGGGGGCCGGCGCCGGGGCGGCGCATGACGTAGCGCAGGGCGATGCCCTTGAGCAGCGCGCACTGGACCCGGATCCGGCGCGGCACCACCAGGTCGGCGGCGTACCGGCGGTGCGGGCCGGGGCCGTGGCGTTCCTGGGTGGCGGCCACCACGGTGGCGACGAACCGGCCGGTGAGCACGCTGGTGGTGGCCTTCAGCGCGGCGAGCGCCCGGTGGCTGCCGTCGTACGAGGCGAGCGGGGCGAGCACCGGTTCGGCCAGCAGTTCCGCCAGCACCTCACCCAGGTCCTCGGGGGCCTCCCCGGAGTACGCGGCCGCCACGTCGGCGCAGAGCGCCCGCCGCTCGTCGGGGTCGGCCAGCAGCGGGCGGAGGCCGACGTACCCGCCGTGGATGCCGTCCTCGACGTCGTGCACCGAGTACGCCACGTCGTCGGCCCAGTCCATCACCTGGGCCTCCAGGCAGCGCCGCTCCCCGGGCGGGGCGCCGGCGCGCAGCCAGTCGAAGACCGGGCGGTCGTCGGCGTACACGCCGAACTTGCGCCGGCCGGGACGGCGCGGCCACGGGTACTTGCCGACCGCGTCGAGCGAGGCCCGGGTGAGGTTGAGCCCGACGGAGCGGCCGTCCGGGGCGAGCACCTTCGCCTCCAGCCGGGTGAGCACCCGCAGCGTCTGCGCGTTGCCCTCGAACCCGCCGCAGTCGGCGGCGAGGGCGTCCAGCGCGTCCTCGCCGTTGTGCCCGAACGGCGGGTGGCCGAGGTCGTGCGCCAGCCCGGCGGTGTCCACCACGTTCGGGTCGCAGCCCAGCCGGGCGCCCATCTCGCGGGCGATCTGCGCCACCTCCAGCGAGTGGGTCAGCCGGGTACGCAAAAAGTCGTCGGTGCCGGCCGTGTGCACCTGGGTCTTCGCGGCGAGCCGGCGGAACGCCGCCGAGTGCAGCACCCGCGCCCGGTCCCGCTCGTACGGCGACCGCCCGTACCCGGTGTCCTTCGGCCCCTCGACGACGAGCCGCGCGGCGTCGTCAGCCCCCGGAGCCGCGCTCAACCGTCATCCCCGCTGCCGCAAGACGCAGAACTCGTTGCCCTCTGGGTCGGCCAGCACCGTCCACGCCGCGTCGCCCTGGCCGACGTCGACGTGCCGGGCGCCCATGTCGACCAGACGCTCCACCTCGGCCTCCTGGTCGGCCGGACGCAGGTCGATGTGCAGCCGGTTCTTGCCCTCCTTGGGCTCGGTGACCGGGACGAAGACGATGCCGGGCAGCGCGTCGGGCGAGCGGCGGATCTCCACCTCGTCCGGCTTGTCGCTGATCACCTGGTAGCCGAGCGCCTCGGCCCACCAGTGGGCGAGCCGGGACGGGTCCTGGGCGTCGACCGTGAGGTTCTCCCAGAGGCTGGTCATGCGGCCACCTTTCCTGATCGACACGAGCGCGGGCGAGCCCAGGTTACGCCGGGCGCCGGGAAAGAGCGCGCCGGGCGAAGCCGGGGCCGCCGACGTAAGCGCCGACGGCCCCGGTCGTGTCACGCGGGTCAGCGGGAGTCGGAGCCGGTGGTGGTGATCGCCGCCCGGCCGGCCTCCAGCCGCGCCACCGGCACCCGGAACGGCGAGCAGGAGACGTAGTCGAGCCCGACCTCGTGGAAGAAGTGCACCGAGTCCGGGTCGCCGCCGTGCTCGCCGCAGACCCCGAGCTTGAGTCCCGGGCGGGCGGCCCGGCCCTCCTCGGCGGCGATCCGGACCAGCCGGCCGACGCCCTCCCGGTCGATCGACTCGAACGGCGAGATGCCGAAGATGCCCAGCTCCAGGTAGCGCCAGAAGAACGCGCCCTCGACGTCGTCCCGGGAGAAGCCCCAGCCCATCTGGGTGAGGTCGTTGGTGCCGAAGGAGAAGAACTGTGCCGCCTCGGCGATCTGCCCGGCGGTCAGCGCCGCCCGGGGCACCTCGATCATGGTGCCGATCAGCACCTCGACGCCGCTGTCCCCGACCACCTCAGCGATGATCTTCTCGGCCTCCGCGCGTACCGTCTCCAGCTCCTGGACCGCGCCGACCAGCGGGACCATGATCTCCGGGCAGGCCGACCCGCCGGCCTGGACGACCGCGACGGCGGCCTCGGCGATCGCGCGGACCTGCATCGCGAACAGGCCGGGGATGACCAGGCCGAGCCGGACGCCGCGCAGGCCGAGCATCGGGTTCTCCTCGTGCATCCGCCGGACGGCGGCGAGCAGCGCCTCCTCCTTGGCCACGTCCTCGCCGCGCTCTTGGGCGACCGCGACGTTGACCGCGAGCTGCTCCAGCGGGGGCAGGAACTCGTGCAGTGGCGGGTCGATCAGCCGGACGGTGACCGGCAGGCCGTCCATCTCCCGGAGGATCTCGATGAAGTCCTCCCGCTGCAGCGGCAGCAGCGCGGCGAGGGCGTCCTCCCGCTCCGTGTCGGTGGCCGCGAGGATCAGCCGCTCGACCAGCTCCCGCCGGTCGCCGAGGAACATGTGCTCGGTGCGGCACAGGCCGATGCCCTCGGCGCCGAACCGCCGCGCCCGCGCCGCGTCCGGACCGGTGTCGGCGTTCGTCCGGACCAGCAGCCGCCGCGTGGCGTCGGCGTGCGTCATGATCCGGTGTACGGCCCGGACCAGCGGGTCGCCGGTCTGCTCCGCGTCGAGGGTGCCCTCGAAGTACTGCACCACCTCGGAGGGCATGACCGGCACCTCGCCCAGGTAGACCTTGCCGGTGGTGCCGTCGATGGAGACGACGTCGCCCTCGTTGACGGCCTGTCCGGCGACGGTGAACTTCTTCGCCGGGATGTTGACGTCGAGCTCGTCCGCGCCGGAGACGCAGGTCTTGCCCATCCCCCGGGCCACCACGGCGGCGTGGCTGGTCTTGCCGCCGCGCGAGGTGAGGATGCCCTTGGCGGCGATCATGCCGTTCAGGTCGTCCGGGTTGGTCTCCCGGCGGACCAGGATCACCGGCTCGCCCTCGGCGGCCAGCTCGACCGCCCGGGCGGAGGTGAAGACGACCTTGCCGACCGCCGCGCCCGGCGAGGCCCCGATGCCCTTCGCCACCGGCTCGAACTCGTGGTCGAGTTTGAACCGGGGGAACATCAGCTGGGCGAGCTGCGCGCCGTTGACCCGGTGCAGCGCCTCGTTGAGGTCGATCAGGCCCTCGTCGACGAGCTGGCCGGCGATGACGAAGGCCGCCGCGGCGGTGCGCTTGCCGACCCGGGTCTGGAGCATCCAGAGCTTGCCGCGCTCGATGGTGAACTCGATGTCGCAGAGGTCCTTGTAGTGCTCCTCCAGCCGGGCCATGTAGCTGAGCAGCTCGTCGTAGGACTTCTTGTCGATCTGCTCCAGCTCCTGCAGCGGCACGGTGTTGCGGATGCCGGCGACCACGTCCTCGCCCTGGGCGTTGGCCAGGTAGTCGCCGTAGATGCCCTGCGCGCCGCTGGCGGGGTCGCGGGTGAAGGCGACGCCGGTGCCGGAGTCGGGACCGAGGTTGCCGAAGACCATGGCCACCACGTTGACCGCGGTGCCCAGGTCGGCGGGGATGCGCTCCTGCCGGCGGTAGACCACCGCGCGCTCGGCGTTCCACGACTCGAAGACGGCGCGGATGGCCAGGTCGAGCTGCTCGCGCGGCTCCTGCGGGAACTCCCGCCCGGTGTGCTCGGCGAAGATCTTCTTGTACGCGTCGACCAGCCCGCGCAGGTCGTCGGCGTCCAGGTCGAGGTCGTCGGTGGTGCCCTTGGCGCGCTTGGCGTCGTCGAGGGCGTGCTCGAACTCCTCGCCCGGCACCTCGCAGACGGTCTTGCCGAACATCTGGATCAGGCGGCGGTACGAGTCCCAGGCGAACCGGTCGTTCCCGCCCGCCTGCCGGCTCAGCCCGACGACGCTGCGGTCGTTGAGCCCGACGTTGAGGACAGTCTCCATCATGCCCGGCATGGAGAACTTGGCCCCGGAGCGGACCGAGACCAGCAGCGGGTCGTCCGGGTCGCCCAGCTTGCGGTCCATGCCGCGCTCCAGGGACTCCAGGTGCGCCTCGATCTGCCCGGCCAGCCCGTCCGGCTCCCGGCCGGTGGTCAGGTACGCCTTGCACGCCTCGGTGGTGATGGTGAAGCCGGGCGGGACCGGAAGGCCGAGATTCGTCATCTCGGCGAGGTTGGCCCCCTTGCCGCCGAGCAGGTCCTTGAGGTCCTTGTTGCCCTCGGCGAAGTCGTAGACGTACTTGTGATCGACCGTCTCTTGCGCTGCCACCAGAGCCTCCCACGCGCGCCATTGACACTTAACGAAGGTTCAGTTCGGACATACCCCGAGACCAACCGCCGGTAATCCCGGCGTCGTCAGCGATCGGTGGGCGAAGGTTAAGCGAACTTCGAGTGGCCTGGGACCGTTCGGTGACAATCGGCACAACGGTCACCACTATCCGCGTCCGTACCGGTTTTTGGGAACGCTTCCACGCGCACGATCACGCAAGTCCGATTCCCCTCGTACTCTTGACGGCACTGGAATTCGCTGAACCTGACCTTTGCCATATTCCGCGCAAATACACCCCCGGGAGCTGTCGCCGTGTCGACCACCCCCACCGCCCCGTCCGAGACCGGTCCCGAACCGCTCGACCGGGCCGGCCTGCCCACCCAGCAACCGACCGCCGCCGACCTGGCCCGCACCGCCGCCCGGCGCGCCGGTGACCTGCTCGCGCCGCCCGGCCCGGTCCGGCTCGGCGACGTGGTGCCCGCACCCGAGCAGGTGTTTCCGGCCGCGGCGGCGGACTTCGCACTCCCCGCGGACGCGACGGTCCGGGTCAGCCTCGACCCGGCCGCCCGGGACGTGGCGGAGCAGCTCGCCGGCTGGCTGCGCCCCGCCACCGGTCACCCGATCCCCGTCGCCGACACGGCGGCCGCCGGGCCGGATGGCCTGCTGACACTCACCCTGTCGGACGCGGGGAGCCGGGCCGAGGCCGCTTCCGTCGGCGCGGCCGATCCGGTCGGCGCCGCCGCTCGTGCCGGCGCGCCCGGTCCGGCCGGCGCGGAGTGGGCCGGGGATGCGGCGGGCCGTGGACCGGAACCCGGCACCGGGCTGCCGGACGGCGACGACCTGGGCGACGAGGGCTACCGCCTCGACGTCACCCGGGATGGCGTCCGGATCACGGCCGCCACCCCGGCCGGCCTGTTCCACGGCGCGCAGACGCTGCGGCAGCTCCTGCCGGCGGCGGTCGAGGCCGCCACCCCGGTCACCGAACGCTGGGTGGTGCCCGGCGGCACGATCGTCGACCGGCCGCGCTTCGCGTACCGGGGTGCGATGCTCGACGTGGCCCGGCACTTCTTCGGCGTCGAGGACGTGCTGCGGGTGGTCGACCACCTGGCCCGGTACAAGCTGAACCACCTGCACCTGCACCTCACCGACGACCAGGGGTGGCGGATCGCCGTCGACTCCTGGCCCCGGCTGGCCGAGGTGGGCGGAGTCACCCAGGTGGGCGGCGGCCCCGGCGGCTGCTACACCCAGGACGACTACCGCCGGATCGTCGCGTACGCCGCCCGCCGCCACGTCACCGTGGTGCCGGAGATCGACCTGCCGGGGCACACCAACGCGGCGCTGGTCGCGTACCCCGAGCTGGCGCCCGGCAAGATCCCGCCGCCGCCGTACACCGGCACCGAGGTCGGCTTCAGCTACGTCGACCCGGCCGACGAGCGGACGTACGACTTCGTCGCCGACGTGATCGGCGAGGTCGCCGCGCTGACCCCCGGCCCGTGGCTGCACCTCGGCGGCGACGAGGCGTTCAAGGTCAAGGGGGCGGCCTACACCGGCTTCGTCGAGCGGGCGCAGCGGATCGTGGCGGACACCGGGAAGACCGTGGTCGGCTGGCACCAACTCGCCCCGGCGGAACACCTCGACGGGCGCGTCCTCCAGTGGTGGGGCACCAACGGCGACGACCCCGAGACCGCCGAGGCGGTACGCCGGGGCGCCCGGGTCATCCTCTCCCCCGGCAACCGCGCCTACCTCGACATGAAGTACGCCCCGGACACCCCGATCGGACATGACTGGGCCGGGCTGATCGACGTGCGGCGCGCGTACGACTGGGATCCGGGCACGCACGTCGCCGGCGTACCGATCGAGGCGGTGCTCGGCGTGGAGGCGCCGCTCTGGACCGAGTCGGTCACCACGCTGGCCGAGGTGGAGTTCATGCTCTTCCCGCGCCTGCCCGCCATCGCCGAACTGGCCTGGTCACCCCGGTCGACGCACGACTGGGCCGCCTTCCGGGAGCGCCTGGCCGGACACGGGCCGCGCTGGACCGCCGCCGGCATCACCTTCCACCCTTCGCCCGACGTCCCCTGGCCGGCGACGCACCCCATCCCCACCCAGCGCCCCTCCTCCACCACCCCTGCCGACACCCACTGACCTCGGCCCACCGCGGGGTCGCCCATCGACCAACATCGGGGAAAGTGCTGCCTCCCCGCCCCGGGAGGCAGCACTTTCGGCGAAGTTGCGTGGCCCGTCGGCCCGGCGGGGCGGCGGGGCGGCCACCCCGACATGCCGCACACCGAGTCGATGAACACCCCCGCTCGAACCCGCACGGGGGGAATGTCGCCGTGTGCGGAGAATGTCCGGGTGGCGGGCGGGGGTCGGGTGGCAAGCGCCCGGCCGTGATCCACTCGGGGTGCCGCATTCGGCGGCATCTCGAGGCCCGGGACGCCCCGACGTGCCGCAATCCGAGTCGATCACCCACCCGACCGGCCGCGCCGCATGCGCCGAATGTCCGGATCGCCGGGGGCGGGGATGTCCTCCGTCGGCCCCGGATGGGCGGTTGACGGCGGGGTGTCGCGTGGTCGGGGCCACCCGCACGGCGGAATCATGCCGGGGGCGGGGTCGTTGAACATGGCAGACCGCGCGGCAACCCCCGCCCCCACGGGCCGGCGGGCCGCCGGTCGGAATGACCGGCCACCGGCCGTCGTTACCTCCCCGGACCGCGAACACTGGTCCCGCCGGTGAGGCCACCGGGAATCACTCCCGGCCCCCGGTCGTTACACCCCCGGGCCACCCGAGCAGGTCACCCCCGACCGCCGGGCCCGCCCCTCCCAAGACCTTTTCACGCGGCAGCACCGCACCCCCCTTCGCGGGTGCCGCGAAACCCCCGAATGGAAGGCGTGACTCATCATGGCCACCACTCTGCTTCGCAAGACCGTCCTGACCGCTGCCGGCTTCGCCGCCACCGCCGGCGGGATCGCCGGCCCCGCCATCGCCGCCCAGGCCACCCCCGCCGAAAAGGCCGCCTCCTCGGTCACCACCGAGCGCAAGCCCGGCGGCGAGCGGGAACTCAACGTCCGCTACGAGGCCCAGCCGAACTTCTACTACTGCGGCCCCGCCGCCACCCGCAACGCCCTGTCCGTCCAGGGCAAGAACATCGACGTCGACGCCATGGCCAAGGAAATGGGCACCACCGAGAACGGCACCAACAGCATCAACGACATCACCCCGGTCCTGAACAAGGAAACCGGCAAGAAGGACGCCTACCACTCGGTGGAGATCAGCACCCCCAAGGCCGACGACAAGCAGACCGACAAGCTGCGCACCGACATCGTCCGCACCATCGACGACGACCGCGCCGTGGTCGCCAACATCGCCGGCACCACCACCGACACCGACGGCAACACCCACTCCTTCGAAGGCGGCCACTACATCAGCGTCGTCGGCTACCGCGACGGTGGCAAGACCGTCACCATCGCCGACTCCGCCGACCCGAACATGGCCTCCTACCGCATCAGCGTCGACAACCTCGCCGACTGGATCGCCACCCGCGGCTACACCGCCTCCTGACGATCCCCAGCACCACAAAAGGGCCCGACCCCCACCAGGGGCCGGGCCCTTTCGGCGTCTCAGCCGCCGGAGTCGTCCAGCTCGGCGCCGTCCGGCGGGGTGTCGTCGTCGCGGCTGGCCAGCCAGCCGTCGGGCAGGAAGACCTTGCCCGGGGAGTTGGTCCGGCCGCGCGGCTGGCCCAGGGTCTCGACCGGGAACGGTACGGTCGGGTCGAGCTTGCCGAGCAGGTCGTCGAGCTGAGCCAGGCTGTCGATCATCGCGAGGGAGCGGCGCAGCTCGCTGCCGATCGGGAAGCCCTTGAGATACCAGGCGACGTGCTTGCGGAAGTCGGTGCAGCCATCCCGCTCGCCCCGGGCCGGGTTGCGGGCGCCGGCGACGAACTGGTCCACCAGCAGTTCGGCGTGCCGCCGCATGGTCACGGCCACCTCGCCGAGGGTGGGCAGCCGTCGCTCGGTGCGGCCGTTGAAGGCGGCCTCCAGATCGGCGAAGAGCCACGGCCGGCCCAGGCACCCGCGCCCGATCACCACCCCGTCGACTCCGGTGTGGGCCGCCATCCGGAGCGCGTCGTCGGCCTCCCAGATGTCGCCGTTGCCGAGCACCGGCACGTCGAGCGCCTGCTTGAGGTTGGCGATGGCGTCCCAGTCGGCGGTGCCCGAGTAACGCTGTGCGGCCGTACGCCCGTGCAGGGCGACCGCTGCCACCCCGGCGTCCTGGGCGGCGAGCCCGGCCTCGACGTACGTCAGGTGGTCGTCGTCGATGCCCTTGCGCATCTTGACGGTGACCGGCACCCCGGCGGGCGACGCGGCGTCCACGGCGGCCTTGACCAGCCGGGCGAAGAGCCGGCGCCGCCACGGCAGGGCCGACCCGCCGCCGCGCCGGGTGACCTTGGGGACCGGGCAGCCGAAGTTGAGGTCGATGTGGTCAGCGAGGTCCCGCTCGACCACGATCCGCACGGCGGCGGCGGTGATCTCCGGGTCGGTGCCGTAGAGCTGGAGGCTGCGCGGCTGCTCCTCCGCCCCGAAGGCGATCATGCGCAGCGTCTTGGGGTTCCGCTCGACCAGCGCCCGGGTGGTGATCATCTCGCAGACGTAGATGCCGCCGCCCTGCTCCCGGCAGAGCCGCCGGAAGCCGACGTTGGTGATCCCGGCCATCGGCGCGAGCACCACCGGCGGCCACACCTGGTGCGGGCCGAGGGTCAGCGGGCGCAGCGCGGGCAGGGTCGGGGCGGTCACCGGACAAGTGTACGGGGCCCCGACCTGCCCGGCCGGGGCCCCGTGACCAGCTCAGCAGCCGGGGAGTCGCTCGATGAGGTAGCGCTCGACCTGGTCCAGGGAGATCCGCTCCTGACCCATGGTGTCCCGGTTCCGCACGGTCACCGCGTTGTCGTCCAACGTGTCGAAGTCGACGGTGACGCAGAACGGCGTGCCGATCTCGTCCTGGCGGCGGTAGCGGCGGCCGATCGCCTGCGAGTCGTCGAACTCGACCACCCAGCGCTTGCGCAGGTCGGCGGCGAGCCCCTTGGCCTTGGGCGAGAGCGCCTCGTTGCGGGACAGCGGCAGCACCGCCACCTTGACCGGGGCCAGCCGCGGGTCGAACCGCATGACGGTCCGCTTGTCGACGCCACCCTTGGTGTTCGGCGCCTCGTCCTCGTCGTACGCCTCGAGCAGGAAGGCGAGCACCGCGCGGGTGAGGCCGGCGGCCGGCTCGATCACGTACGGCATCCAGCGCTCGCCCTTGGTCTGGTCGAAGTACGACAGGTCGACGCCGGAGTGCTTGCTGTGCGTGGACAGGTCGAAGTCGGTGCGGTTGGCGATGCCCTCCAGCTCGGCGAACTCGGTGCCGCCGAACTGGAACCGGTACTCGATGTCGACGGTGCGCTTCGAGTAGTGGGAGAGCTTCTCCTTGGGGTGCTCGTAGAAGCGCAGGTTGTCCGTGGAGAGACCCAGGTCGAGGTACCAGTTCCAGCGCTCCTGGAGCCAGTACTCGTGCCACTTCTCGTCGGTGCCCGGCTCGACGAAGAACTCCATCTCCATCTGCTCGAACTCGCGGGTCCGGAAGATGAAGTTGCCCGGGGTGATCTCGTTGCGGAACGACTTGCCCGTCTGCGCGATGCCGAACGGCGGCTTCTTGCGGGCGACGGTTTCCACGTTCTTGTAGTTGACGAAGATGCCCTGGGCGGTCTCCGGGCGCAGGTAGTGCAGGCCCTCCTCGCTCTCGACCGGGCCCAGGTAGGTCTTCATCAGGCCGTTGAACATCTTCGGCTCGGTGAAGGTGCCCTTGTTGCCGCAGTTCGGGCAGTTGATCTCCGACAGCGAGGTCGGCGGCCGGCCGTGCTTGGCCTCGTACGCCTCCTCGAGGTGGTCGGCGCGGAACCGCTTGTGGCAGGACTGGCACTCGGTCAGCGGGTCGACGAACTCGGCGATGTGGCCGCTGGCCTCCCAGACCTGGCGGGCCAGGATGACCGCGGAGTCCAGGCCGACGACGTCGTCGCGCTGCTGGACCATGGTCTTCCACCACTGCCGGCGGACGTTCTCCTTGAGCTCCACGCCGAGCGGACCGTAGTCCCACGCCGATCGGGTGCCCCCGTAGATCTCGCTGGAGGGGAAGACGAAGCCTCGGCGCTTGGCGAGGCTGACGACGGCGTCGATACGGTCGGCTGGCATGTTTCCTCCTACGCCGGCTGGCGGTCGGCGGGGGCGATGTGTGGATGGAACCGGACGGTTCGGGACAACGGTACGGCTAACGGCGTCCCGAGCCCAGCAGAATACCGGGGCCGGGTCAGCTCACCCCGCAGACCTCCATACCGCCCGTCTGCTGGTCCGGCGCCAGCGTCACCGTCTGGCTCTCCTGCTTGCCGCCGGCCAGGGTGACGTTCACCGGCACGGTCAGCGTCTGGGTGTCGACCTTGCCCACCCGGTAACCGGAGATCTGCGGCTCGGTGGCCACCCGCTGCTCGAACTCCGGCCGGGACTCGCGCCGCCGGGCGTCGTCGCAGAGCTGGTCGTACGCCTTGGACCAGTCCTTCTCGACGAGGGCCTGGTAGTAGTCGTCGGTGACCGCCCGGCCCTGTTCCTCGACGGCCTGGACGTTGCTCACCGCCAGCCCGACCACGGCCGCGCCGCCTCCGCCGCAGCAGAGCAGCACGGCCAGCGCACCGACGCCGAGCCCGAGCCAGAGCCGGTTCCGCCCGCCCTCGGTGGGCGGGGCGGCGAACGGCGGGGTGACCCCGGGGCCCGCGGGCGGCGCGGGAACGCCGGGCTCCGCCGGCGTCCCGGGTGCCGGCGGGCCGCCGGACGGTACGGGTGGTGGGGGTGGGACGGCCCCGGGAGCGGTCATACGCCAGAGGGTAGTGCCCCGGCCTCAGCGGTAAGGACCTGCGGCCCGATCACTGGCGACGATGACGATCTCGCCCTCCGGCGCGGCGCTGGCGAGCGTCTCGTAGGCGGACGGCTCGTCGACGGACTGGGCGAGCAGCGGCACGGCGGTCACCTTGACGTCGAACCCGCCCAGCGCCCGCCGGTACGCCCCGACCGACTCCCACTCGGTGAGCAGGCACCAGTGCGTGGGGTCGTCCAGCGCCCGCATCAGCTCACCCCGCAGGTAACCGGGGCGGGCGGCGAGGGCGGCCAGCGCCGCGTGCGCCCGTTCGGTGAATTCGGACGCCACCTCGGCGTCCACCACGAACCGGTTGGTGACCAGCACCGGCTTCCTCCTCGTAGAGTCTGTGGCATGCAGCCTACGCAGAGTCCCCTGCTGGCCCGGCTGGCCCGGCTCAACCCGACGACGGTGTTCCTGGCGGCCCTGGTCCTGGTGCTGGTGGCGCTCTTCGCGCCCGGTCCGGCGGGCGGCGTGCTGCTGCTCCTGCTGGCCGGGCTGCTGGTGTGGCTCATGACGGTCACCTGGGCGGTGCAGCGGCCGGCGACCCGGGTGCTGCGGCTGGTGATGCTCACCCTGTTGATCGCGCTCGCCCTCGCCAAGCTGCTGTGACCCGGCGCACCGCGCTGACATGCAATCATGCGTTTTTGACAATCAATTTCGTTATCGCGGACAGTTGACGACATGACCGTCCGCACCGCCCCGCGCGCCCTCGCCGCCGCCACCGCCGCCCTGCTCACCCTGGGCGGCGCCGCCGCCTGCTCGGGCGGCGGCGGCAGCGGGACCGACCCGACCCGGGTCGACGTGGTGGCGGCGTTCTATCCGCTCCAGTTCCTCGCCGAGCGGATCGGCGGCGACGCCGTCACGGTCGCCAACCTGGTCAAGCCCGGCGCGGAGCCGCACGACCTGGAGCTCAACCCGCGCCAGGTCGGCCAGGTCGCCGACGCGGAGCTGATCGTCTATCTCGCCGGGTTCCAGCCGGCGGTGGACGAGGCCGTCGCGCAGAACGGCGGCGACCGGGCCTTCGACGTCGCCGGTGTGCAGCCGCTGCGCGACGCCGCCGAGGGCGGGCACCAGCACGAGGGTGAGGCCGGCCACGCGGCGGAGAGCGGCGGCCGGGACCCACACCTCTGGCTCGACCCGACCCGGCTGGCCACCGCCGGCGACCGGCTCGCCGAGCGGCTCGGCCGGGCCGCCCCGGACCGGGCCGCCGACTTCACCGCCCGGGCGAAGGCGCTCCGCGCCGAACTGGAGGGGCTGGACGCCGACTACGCCCGGGGCCTGCGCACCTGCCAGCGGCGGGAGATCATGACCAGCCACGCCGCCTTCGGCTACCTCGCCGCCCGCTACCAGCTCGAACAGGTCGGCATCACCGGGCTCAGCCCGGAGGGGGAGCCCTCCCCGCAGCGCCTCGCCGAGGTGGCGAAGGAGGCGCGCGAGCACGGGGCCACCACCATCTTCTTCGAGACGCTGGTCAGCCCGAAGGTCGCCGAGACCGTGGCCCGCGAGGTCGGGGCCAGGACGGCCGTGCTCGACCCGATCGAGGGCCCGCCGGCCGAGGGTGACTACCTCGCCGCGATGCGGACCAACCTCCAGACCCTGCGCACCGCCTTGGACTGCTCATGACACCCGTGATCCAGGTCGCGCACGCCGCCGTCGGCTACGACGCCCGGCCCGTGCTGCGCGACGTCTCACTCACCGTCACCGCCGGCGAGGTGGTCGCCGTGCTCGGCGCCAACGGCTCCGGCAAATCCACCCTGATCCGCGCCGTGCTGGGCCTGGTCCCGCTGGGCGCCGGGTCGGTCACCCTCTTCGGCACCCCGCAGCGCCGCTTCCGGCAGTGGCACCGGATCGGGTACGTCCCGCAGCGGCTCGGCGCGGGCAGCGGCGTACCGGCCACGGTGGGCGAGGTGGTGGCGTCGGGGCGGCTGGCCCGCCGGGGCGTGCTGCGGCCGCCGGGCCGGGCCGACCGCGAGGCGGTCGCCGCGTCGCTGCGCACGGTCGGCCTCGCCGACCGGGCCGGAGACCCCGTCGCCACCCTCTCCGGCGGGCAGCAGCAGCGCACCCTGATCGCCCGGGCCCTGGCCGGCCAGCCGGAGCTGCTGGTGCTGGACGAGCCGACCGCCGGGGTGGACGCGGCCAGCCAGGAGGCGTTCGCCGGGGCGCTGCGCGGCTTCCTCGGCGGCGGCGGCACGGTGCTGCTGGTCGCCCACGAGCTCGGCCCCCTGCGCCCGCTGATCAGCCGGGCGGTCGTCGTCCACCAGGGCGGCATCTGCCACGACGGCCCGGTGCCCGAGCCGGCCGGCCACCACGCCGACCCGGACCACGAACACGTGCACCCGCACTGCGACGAGGAGCCCGCCGGGCTGTGGAGGAGCATCTGACATGGACCTCTTCCAGTACGACTTCATGCTCCGCGCGCTGGTCGGCGCGCTGGTCATCGGGCTGGCCGCCCCGGCGCTCGGCATCTATCTGGTGCAGCGGCGGCTGGCGCTGATCGGCGACGGCATCGGGCACGTGGCGCTCACCGGCGTCGGCGCCGGGCTGCTGCTCAACCGCTCCCCCGTGCTGGTGGCGGTGCTCGCCGCCACGCTCGGCGCGATCGTCATCGAGCTGGTCCGCTCGCGCGGGCGTACCTCCGGCGACCTGGCCCTGGCGCTGCTCTTCTACGGCGGCATCGCCGGCGGCGTGATGCTGGTCGGGCTCTCCGACGCCAGCAGCGCGTCGCTCAACTCGTACCTCTTCGGGTCGCTGACCACGACGTCGGCGGCCGACCTGACCACCATCCTGGTGCTCGGCGTGGCGATCCTGGTGACCATGCTGGTGCTGCGGCCGGCGCTCTTCGCGGTCTGCCACGACGAGGAGTACGCGCGGGTCTCCGGCCTGCCGGTGCGGGCGCTCAACCTGCTGCTCGCGGTGACCACCGCGGTGACCGTGACCATCGCCATGCGGGCCGTCGGGGTGCTGCTGATCAGCGCGCTGATGGTGGTGCCGGTGGCGACCGCGCAGCAGGTGACCCGGGGTTTCCGGGGCACCATGGCGGCGGCGATGGCGCTGGGACTCTTCGCCGCCGGGGCGGGCGTCGTGGTGGCGGCCACCGCCGACACCGCGCCCGGCGCCTCGGTGGTGCTGCTGGCCATCGCCTCGTTCCTGGTGGTCGCGCTGGCCGCCGCCGGACGGCGGGCGCTGCGCCGGTGGTCCCGGCCGGTCGCCACGCCCGTCGCCGAGTCGGTCGTCGAGCCGCCGGAGCACGAGGTCGTGCTCCGGTGAACCACCCCCGGCCGACCCAGTCGGTATTGGTTACCGTTACGGGGTGACCGCCATGAACGGGTATGACGCCTTCGAGGGCGCGGGTGACCTGCTGCGCGCGCTGTCGGCGCCGATCCGGCTGGCGATCGTGAGCGAGCTGGCCGCGGGTGAGCGCTGCGTGCACGAGCTGGTGGAGAAGCTCGGCGCCCCGCAGCCACTGGTCTCCCAGCACCTGCGGGTGCTGCGCGGGGCGGGTGTGGTGCGCGGCTCCCGGCGGGGGCGCGAGATCGCGTACGCCCTGGTCGACGAGCACGTCGCGCACATCGTCGCGGACGCGGTCAGCCACGCCGGGGAGGGATCGTCGTGAACGAGCGCAGCGCCGGACCGCCGGCCGGCGCCGGCCGCGGAGAGGTGGCGGCATGACCGAGGGGGCGCTGCGGAACACCCGGCAGCGGACCGCGGTGAGCGCGCTGCTGGGCGAGGTGGAGGGCTTCCACAGCGCCCAGGACCTGTACGCGATGCTGCGCCAGCGCGGCGAGCGGGTCGGCCTGACCACCGTCTACCGCACTCTGCAGGGCCTCGCCGACGCCGGCGAGATCGACGTGATGCGGCCACCCGGCGGTGAGCACCTCTACCGGCGGTGCAGCGAGGGCCATCACCACCACCTGGTCTGCCGGGCCTGCGGGCGGACGGTCGAGGTGGCCGGGCCGGCGGTGGAGAGCTGGGCGGAGCGGGTCGCCGCCGAGCACGGGTACGCCGAGGTCAGCCACACCCTGGAGATCTTCGGCACCTGTCCGGCCTGCGCCCGCTGAGAAAATCTCGCCGTGCCACCGGGGCCGGACCGTGGCACGCTGTCCGGCGTGAAGATCTACGCTGATCGCTTCCCGACCGCCCTCCGTCAGCTCCTCACCGACCTGCTCGTGGTCGTCTGGGTGTACGCGTCGATCCGCTTCGCGCTCTGGCTGTACGACCTGGTCGAGAAGCTCGCCGTACCCGGACGGAAGCTGGAGGGGGCCGGCAGTGGCCTCGCCGACAACCTGGCCGAGGCGGGCGGCAAGGTCGGCCGGGTGCCGCTGGTCGGCGACGAGCTGACCGCCCCGTTCACCAAGGCCGCCGACGCCGCCCGGGCGGTCGCCGAGGCCGGACGCGACCAGCAGGAGCTGGTCGGCCAGCTGGCCCTCGCGCTGAGCGTCGCGGTGCTGGTCTTCCCGCTCGGCCTGGTGCTGTTCGGCTGGCTGCCGCTGCGGCTGCGCTGGATGCGCCGGGCCGGCTCGGCTCAGGCCCTCGCCGCCGCCCCCGCCGGCCGGGACCTGCTGGCGCTGCGCGCGCTCGCCGGCCAGCCGCTGGGCAAGCTGACCCGGATCGCCCCCGACGTGGCCGAGGCGTGGCGGCGCGGCGACGACGCGACGGTCGACGCGCTCGCCGCGCTGGAGCTGCGCAGGCTCGGCCTGAAGGACAGCCGTTAAGGTACAGCGGTGCTGTACTTCCTGATCGCCGTCGCCGTGCTGCTGCTGATCTACGCGGGCGTCCTGGTGCGCTTCGTGCGCAAGGGCCGCAAGATCCCCCCGGCGGCGTACCTGGTGCTGGCGGCGCTGAACGGCCTGATCCTGGCCGGCGTGATCGCCTGGGCGATCGCCCGCGCCTGACGCATCCCCGCGCCGGGCGCCGGCTGGCGGCGCGGGATGCGGCAGGTCGCGGTCTCCGATCGGTCGGACACCGCGACATGCCGCGACACGCGCGGACCCTCGGGCCGGCTGGCCCGCGTGGCCGCCGGGGATCCGGCGGCGGGGCGCGGCGTCAGCCGGCCGGCGGGATGCGGCGGCGGACGTCCTCGGCCGTGGACGGGCCCGGCTGCCAGCGGGCCACCCAGGGCAGGTCCGCGGGCGGGGTGCTGATCCCCTCCTCCAGAGCGGCGTACCGGCCGGCGAGGATCCGCTTCGCGGCGGCCACGTCGAGCGAGTCGGTGTTGGACCACAGGCCGGTGAACAGCTCGTCGATCCGGAGCCGGGCCTGCCGGCAGAACAGGTCGGCCAGCTCCACGTTCTCCGGGTGCTCGGCCCGCTCGGCGGCCGCCCGGACGCAGACCGCCGACATCGCGAACAGCTCCGCGCCGATGTCCACCACCCGGCCGAGGAAGGCCTGCTTGCGCTCCATCTTTCCCTGCCAGCGGGACATCGCGTAGAAGGTGGAGCGGGCCAGCTTGCGGGAGGTCCGCTCGACGTGCCGCAGGTGCCCGGCCAGCGGGCCGAACTCGTGATACGCCCCGGGTGCCTGGCCCCGGCCGACCGCGAGGGTGGGCAGCCACTTCGCGTAGAAGACGCCGGCCCGGGCGCCCGCCTTCGCCTTGCGGCCCAGCCCGGCGTCCGGGTCGATGATGTCGCCGGCCACCGAGAGGTGCGCGTCGACCGCCTCCCGGGCGATCAGCAGGTGCATGATCTCGGTGGAACCCTCGAAGATCCGGTTGATCCGCAGGTCGCGCAGGATCTGCTCGGCCACGGCCGGCCGCTCGCCCCGGGCGGCCAGTGACTCGCCCGTCTCGTAACCCCGGCCGCCGCGGATCTGGATCAGCTCGTCGGCGATCTTCCAGGCCATCTCGCTGGCGTAGAGCTTCACCAGCGCGGCCTCGATCCGGATGTCGTTGCGGTCATCGTCGGCGAGCAGGCAGCTGAGGTCGAGCATGCTCTCCATGCCGTACGTGGTGGCGGCGATGAAGGCCAACTTCTTGGCGACCGCCTCGTGCTCGCCCACCGGCCGTCCCCACTGGACCCGGTCGGCGGCCCACTCCCGGGCCACGTTCAGCGACCACTTGCCGGCCCCGACGCACATCGCCGGCAGCGACAGCCGCCCGGTGTTCAGCGTGGTCAGCGCGATCTTCAAGCCCTTGCCCTCGCCGCCGATGATGTTCTCCTTCGGCACGAAGACGTCGTGGAACCGGGTGAGGCTGTTCTCCAGGCCGCGCAGGCCGACGAAGGCGTTGCGCCGCTCGATGGTGATGCCCTCGCTGTCGCCTTCCACCACGAAGGCGGTGATGCCGCCGCGCCGCCCGTCGCCGGCCGGCACCCGGGCCATCACCACGAGCAGGGTGGCGACCGTGCCGTTGGTGGCCCAGAGCTTCACCCCGTTGAGCCGGTAGCCGGTGCCGTCCTCGGTGGGCTCGGCGGTGGTGGCCAGCCGGGCCGGGTCGGAGCCGACGTCGGGCTCGGTGAGCAGGAACGCGGAGACCTCCCCGGCGGCCAGCCGGGGCAGGAAGCGCTGCTTCTGTTCCGCGGTGCCGAACATCTTCAGCGGCTGCGGCACGCCGATCGACTGGTGCGCGGAGAGCAGCGCGCCGATCGCGGGGTTGACCGAGCCGGCCCGCATCAACGCCCGGCAGTAGTGCAGGTTGCTCAGCCCGAGGCCGCCGTACCCGCGGTCGATCTTCATGCCGAAGGCGCCCAGCCGGGCCAGCCCGCGGAAGACCTCGTCGGGGATGCGGGCGTCCCGCTCGATGGCCGCACCGTTCACCTCGGCGTCCAGGTACGCCCCGAACGCGTCGAGGAACTCCTCGGCCCGGGCGACATCCTCCGGATCCGACCGCGGCCAGGGGTTGATCAGGTCCAGCCGGAACCGGCCGAGGAAGAGTTCCTTGCCGAAGCTGGGCCGGTCCCAGGCGGCCTCCCGGGCCGCCTCGGCGACCTGCCGGGCCTCCTTCTCGGACACCTGGCCGGCCTCGGTGGGCAGCAGGCCCGCCCCGCCCGCCGCATCGACGGCCGCGGCGGTGCCGGCCGGCGGATCGGTGTCGTCGATCGGGGCCACCCGACCGGTGGGGCCGCCGGCGTTCGCGGGATCGGGTCGGCTGTTCTGTGTCGTGGTCACGGCTGCCTCCTGGGGACCTCGGTCCGGCTGCGTCGACGTGCTCGACGGAAACGACGCTACCCCCGGTTGTTACCCAGGGGTAGCGTCGCGTGCACGTCCGATTTGGCGCGGACCGGGGCGGCTCAGTCGCCGTGCAGCACCTGCGGGTCGTCGTCCTCGTCGTCGATGTCGTCCTCACCCCAGTTGCGCCGGGCGAACGGCAGGATCGCCCAGAACGCCAGGAACCAGACCGCGGTGATCCCGCTGAGCAGGAAGGCGATCGGCCGGCTCAGCACGAAGTCGGTGATCAGCAGGACCGCGCTCACCATCGAGATCAGCATGAACGCGAGGCCGCTGCTGGCCATCCGGTGGGCGAACCGGACCAGCTCGGGCTTGCGGCCCTGCCGGAACAGCGCCCGGTGGAAGGCGACCGGCGAGATGATCATCGCGGTGGCCGCGGCGGCGGCCAGCAACGCGACGATGTAGACGTCCCTTTGGAACTCCGTGGTACGGGTGAAACCGGTGCTGAACGGCAGGGTGAGCAGGAAGGCGAAGAGGATCTGCACGCCGGTCTGCGCCACCCGCAGCTCCTGGAGCAGGTCTGCGAAGTTGCGCTGCCAGCGCTGCTTCTCGGATTCCTTGGACACGCACTACCTCCGGAGAAGACGGTACTGCCGGCGGAGAGCACCCCGTCGGCAGCAACGCCAGTGCCCGGCCCGGCCGGTCGCGAAACCGGTCACTGTGCTGCCTTCGTTCGCGACTGCGGGGCTCGCAAACCCGGCTCACTCCTCGCGCTCACGCCCCCCGGCGGATCCGGCCGGCGTACCGGGCCTCCAGCTCGGCGTTGTGCTCGTCGCCGCCGGTGACGTTGGCGGACAGGTAGACCGGGGGCCGCTCCCCCGCCGCCAGCAGCCGGGCCACCACCTCCGCCACGATCTGCTGGGCCAGCAGCGCGGCGGTGATCGAGGAGACCGCGCCGACCGCGCCGCCGCCGGGCAGCGGCAGGGTGGCGTCGCCGTACGGGGCACCGTTGTCGAGCACCACGTCGGCGAAGTCGGCCAGCTTGCGCCCGGACGGGTGGCGCGAGGTCATCCGGGCGGAGTGTTCGGCCGAGGTGATCGCGACCAGGGCGTGCCCGCGCTCCTTGACGATGGACGCGAACTCCACCATCGCGCCGTTCACCCCGGAGTTGGAGGCGAGCACGAAGACGTCCTGCGGCCGCACCGGGGCCAGCTCGAAGAGGCGGTGCGCCACCGCCGGCTCGCGTTCCAGCTTCGGGCCGAGCACGTCGGCCGGCTCGCCGCCGTAGAGGACCAGGTCGCGCAGGGCGATCCGGTTCGTCGGCACCAGCCCGCCGGCCCGGCCGGCGATCTCCATGGCCAGGGCCTCCGAGTGCCCGGTGCCGAACGCGTGCACGACGCCGTCGGCGCGCAGCGACTCGGCGATCAGGTCCGCCGCCCGGCCCACGTTGTCGCGTTGGGCGGCGGCCACCCGGCCGATCGCCTCGGTCACCACCGCCAGGTACGCCTCGGCGCTCACCGTCATTTTTCCTCCGTCCGTCGGTTGCGGGCCAGCCAGTCCACCGCGAAGTCGACCGCCGCCCGCTGCCTCATCAACCGGCCCGTGCCGTCCCCGACCGGCCCGAGCCGCACCGCACCGGTCTCCTCCAGGTCGGCGCCGAGCCGGGCGAATCCGTCGTCGTCCACCCGGACGTCGTCCCACCACACCCAGTCCCGCCCGCCGTCGGCGGTCAGCACCGCCGCGCCGCAGCGCTGCCGGGGCGGCGCGGGTTGCCGGTACTCGGCCAGGTGCAGCGAGGTGTTGCAGCCGTGGTCGACGCCGAGCAGCAGCACGTCGGCATCGAGGTCGTAGAGGCGGGCCAGCGGAGAGCTCTCGCCGAGCATGTCGGCGAGGGCGTGCCCGGCGACGATCCGCGTCGCGACCGGCCCGAGCGCGGCGAAGGAGACGTGCGGGTGGTCGCTGCGCCGCGCTCCCGGCCAGGTGCGGACCAGCTCCGCGAACGCCCCCATGAACCGGCTCGGGGTGACCGCCGGGTCGAAGCCGGGCAGCTCCGCCCGGATGACCGGCCACCAGTCCGCCGGCACGGGCGGGTTGGTCCAGCCCGCCGGGTCGCTGTTCTCCGGGGTGTGGGTGGGCACGACCACGGTGCCCGCCGGCCCGAGCACGTCGCGCAGGGCGAGCAGCACCGCCTCCGGGCCGCCGGCGAGGAACCCGAGGCCGCGCAGGCCCGCGTGCACCAGCACGGTCCCGCCGGGGCCTACGCCGAGGGCGCGGAGCTGGGTGGCGAGCGACGCACGGGTGTGCGGCCGGGCCAGCGCGGTGGCCGCGGTCATCGGCCGGCGCGGGCGAGGACCGCCTCGGCCAGCGGCGCGGGCGCCTCGTCGGGGATCCAGTGGGTGACGCCGGTGAGCGTGACGAAGCGGTAGTCGCCGGTCACGTGCCGGGCGCACGCCTCGGCCGCGGTCCGGCCGATCGCGATGTCCTTGTCGCTCCAGACGAACGTGGTCGGCACCGCCACCGGCCCGACCGCCTTCATGTCCGCCCCGGTCATGGCGCGGTACCAGTTCAGGGCGGCGGTCAACGCGCCCGGCTCGCGCATCGGGTCGGCGTAGCGGGCCACCCGGCGTGGGTCGCCGACCCCGCCGAGCATCCGGCGCAGGGTCGCCGCGCGGAACGCCAGCAGCACCTTCTCCGCCTTGCCGGGCTGGCGGAACAGCGCGATGTAGGAGGAGCGGGCCTTCTGCTGCGGGTCGGTGGCCAACGCGTGCCCCATCGCCGCCGGGTGCGGCACCGACACCGCGGTCAGGGTGCGCACCCGCTCGGGGTGCGCCGCCGCGAGGCCCCACGCCACGATCGCGCCCCAGTCGTGGCCGACCAGGTGCGCGGTGGTCACCCCGAGCGCGTCGAGCAGCGCGGCCGCGTCGGCCACCAGCTCCGGGATCCGGTAGGCCTCGACCGCCGGCGGCCGGGCGCCCGGCGAGTAGCCGCGCTGGTCGGGCGCGTAGGTGCGCAGGCCGGCGGCGTGCAGCGCGGGCACCACCCCGTCGAACTCGCCGCCGTGCTGCGGGAAGCCGTGCAGCAGCAGGACGGGTTCGCCGTCCTCGGGGCCGCCGGTGCGTACCTCGAACGTCAGACCTCGCGCGTCGACCCGCATGATCGGCAGCCTACCCAGCCGGGGCGGCGGGCAGTGTGGCCCGGCGGCGCGGGTGCAGGGTGACCACGCCCGCCACCTGGTGCTAGCGTCTGCCGAGACAACTTCACATCCGACAGGGGAGCGCACAGCGCTGAGAGTGCGGGCCGGTGCCCGCAGACCCTCGAACCTGATCTGGGTAATGCCAGCGCAGGGAGTTCGGTCGACCTCCAGCCGCGCCGCCGTCCGGTGACACCGGGCGCGGCGTGCGTCTTCTCCTGGTTCCTCTTCTGGACTGGGAGCTCACCAATGGACAACAGCAACCGCTGGCGCACCATCGACATCGTGGTCGCCTCGGTGATCGCGGTCGCCTTCGGCGTCATCTTCTGGGCCTGGGGCCTCCTCTGGGGCGCCACCGACGCCGCGTTCGCCTTCTTCCCGCCGGCGCAGACCCTCATCTACGGCGTCTGGCTGGTGCCGGCCGTCCTGGGCGGCCTGGTCGTCCGCAAGCCCGGCGCCTCGCTCTACTGCGAGCTGGTGGCGGCGATCATCTCGGCCCTGCTGGGCAGCCAGTGGGGTGGCATCGTGATCGTGCAGGGGCTGATGCAGGGCGTCGGCGCCGAGCTGGCGTTCGCCGCGTTCCGCTACCGCTCGTACCGGCTGCCGACGGCCCTGCTGGCCGGCGCGCTGACCGGCCTGAGCGCGGCGATCTTCGACTTCGTCTACTGGAACAAGACCTACGACCTGGCCAGCTACCGCATCCCGTACGCGCTGCTGACCATCGTGAGCGCCACCGTCATCGCCGGCCTCGGCAGCTGGTTCCTGACCCGCGCCCTGGCCAACACCGGCGTCCTGGACCGCTTCCCCGCCGGCCGCGAACGCGCCACGGTCTGACGGCCACCCCATCGTGTCGATCATGAAGTTGGCGGCGATGTGGATCTCCGGAACTGCCGCCAACTTCATGATCACCGGAGGGAAGGGGGTGTGGTGGTGAGCGCGGTGCAGCTGCGGGGGTTCGGGTGGCGGCATGCGGGCCGCAAGGCGTGGGCGGTGCTGGGGGTGGACCTGCGCATCGACCGGGGCGAGCGGGTGTTGCTGCTGGGGCCCTCCGGGGCCGGCAAGAGCACGCTGCTGGCGGCGCTCGCCGGGTTGCTGCCGGAGGACTCCGGCGAGCAGGAGGGCGTCGTCGAGATCGACGGGCTCGACCCGCGCAAGGCCCGGGAACGGGTCGGCATCGTCTTCCAGGACCCGGAGACCCAGCTGGTGATGGCCCGCGCCGGTGACGACGTCGCGTTCGGGCTGGAGAACCGGGGCGTACCGGCCGAGGAGATCTGGCCCCGGGTGGACGAGGCGCTGCGCCGGGTCGGCTTTCCGTACCACCGGAACCGGCCCACCGCCGCGCTCTCCGGCGGCGAGCAGCAGCGCCTCGCCCTGGCCGGGGCGCTCGCCCTGCGCCCGGGGCTGCTGCTGCTCGACGAGCCGACCGCCAACCTCGACCCGGCCGGCGCCACCCTGATCCGGCGGGCCGTCGCCGACGCCCTCGACGCCGACACCACGCTGATCCTGGTCGAGCACCGGGTGGCCGAGGCGTTGCCGCTGGTCGACCGGGTGGTGGTGCTGGAGTCCGGCGGCGGGGTGCGGGCCGACGGACCACCCGAGGCGGTCTTCGCCGCGCACGGCGAGGCGCTCGCCGCGGCCGGGGTCTGGGTGCCCGGCCACACCGTGCCGTCCCGGTACGCCACCGCGCCGCCCGGCGAGGTGTTGCTCACCGCCGACCGGCTCGGCCTGCCACCCCGGCTGGCCCCCACCGACCTTCAGGTACGCGCCGGCGAGGCGCTGGCCGTGCTCGGCCCGAACGGCGCCGGCAAGTCCACCCTGGCGCTGCTCCTCGGCGGCCTGCTCCGCCCGGGCGCCGGTACGGCCACCGCCACGGCCGCCCTGGCCGGCCGGGACGCCCGTACTCCCCCGCACCGCTGGCGGGCGCCCGCCCTAGCCCGGCGGATCGGCTCGGTCTTCCAGGATCCGGAACACCAGTTCGTCACCGGCACGGTCCGCGACGAGCTGGCGCTCGGGCCGCGCCGCACCGGGCAGGACGAGGCGGCGGTCCGGGCCACCGTGGACGGGCTGCTGGACCGGCTCGGGCTGGCCCGGCTGGCCGGGGCCAACCCGTACACCCTCTCCGGCGGCGAGGCGCGGCGGCTGAGCGTGGCGACCGCCCTGGCCACCGCGCCCCGCCTGCTCATCTGCGACGAGCCCACCTTCGGCCAGGACCGACGGACCTGGCGGGAGCTGGTCGACCTCTTCGCCGAGCTGCGCGACGCCGGCCACGGCGTCGTCGCGGTCACCCACGACCCGGACTTCGTCGCGGCGCTGGCGGACCGCACCCTCACCCTGGAGCGGGCATGATCAATGTCGAGCCGGTCGCCGTCCCGGGCGCGCCGCTGGCCCGGCGCAACCCGGTCGCGAAGCTGGCCGCCGCGCTGGTCTTCTCGTTCATCCTGATCGCCACCCTGGACCCGGTGGCCCCGGCGATCGCCATCGCGGTCGAGCTGGCGGTGCTGCCGCTGTTCGGCGTCCGCTACCGCGTGCTGTCCCGGCGGGCCTGGCCGCTGCTGGCCGGCGCCGGCGGCATCCTGGTCACCCTGGTGCTCTTCGCCGCCGACCGGTCCGGCCCGGTGCTGGTCGAGGCCGGCCCGGTGCTGATCACCCAAGGGGTGCTGGTCACCGCCCTGGGGCTGGTGCTGCGCATGCTCGCGGTGGCGCTGCCCGGAATCATCGTCTTCGCCACCACCGACGCCACCGACCTGGCCGACGCGCTGATCCAGAACGCGAAGGCGCCGGCCCGGTTCGCCATCGGCGCGCTGGCCGCGTTCCGGCTGGTGCCGCTGCTCGAACAGGAGTGGCGGATGATCAGCATGGCCCGGCGGGCCCGGGGCGTGGACGCCGGCCGCAACCCGGTGGCCCGGCTGCGGCTCTTCGTATCGACGGCGTTCGCCCTGCTGGTCGGGGCGATCCGGCGGGGCACCCGACTCGCGGTCGCGATGGACGCCCGCGGGTTCGACGCCGGCACCCCGCGTACGGTCGCCCGCCGTCAGCGCTTCACCCGGGCGGACGGGCTGCTGATCCTCGGCGCGACGGTGCTGGCCGGCACGGCGCTGACGGTCAGCGTGGTGCTGGGCACCTTCCGCCCGCTGATCGGCTGACCCCGCGACCACCCGCCGTCGGTTGATCCACCCCGGGTTGCGGCACCGCGGGTCTTCCCGACGACGGGACACCACGGACGGCCGCAACCCGGGGGTCGATCAAGGACCGGTCAGCTGCGCCGAAACGCGTAGAACTTGGTCTGGCCGGCGCGCTTGCTGCGCCCGGCGAGGCGGGCGTCGCGCCCGGCCGGCGGGCCGGCCTTCGGCGGCGCGGGTGGCGTGGCGCCGACCGGCGTCGGCAGCGCCACCGAGCCGGCGACCGGCGCCACGGTGAGGGTGTCGAGATCCGTCGGGGTCACGTCCGTCAGGGACGGCGACGGCTTGCGGGACTTCTTCGGACTGCGCTTGGCGGGCATACGCGAACCTCCTGAGTGTCGGGCGCGCCGTTGCCGGCGCGGGCGAGCGGGCGAGCTCCGGTGGGTCCGACCACGACAGACACCGCGACCGACGGCGGCGGGGAGGATGCGGACGCCCGGAGCGGGACAGGTCCACGGCGTACGGCGGTGGACCGGGCTCGGCGGAAGGGCGTCAGTTACGCATGCCAGCAGCCTAAGCCGCCGCCCGCCCGCCCCGCACCCGATTTACTGGCACGATCGACGGCATGCTGATCGCGTTCTCGATCACCCCGCTCGGCGTGGGTGAGTCCGTGGGCGACCTGGTCGCCGACGCCGTCCGGGTGGTCCGCGAATCCGGCCTGCCCAACCGGACCGACGCCATGTTCACCACCGTCGAGGGCGAGTGGGACGAGGTGATGGCGGTGGTGAAGCGCGCCGTGGACACCGTGGCGGCGCAGGCGCCCCGGGTCAACCTGGTGCTCAAGGCCGACCTCCGCCCCGGGGTCACCGACGCGATGACCGCCAAGGTCGCCCACGTCGAGGCCCGGCTGGCCGAGGACACGGGCCCGACCGCGACCATGCCGCCCGTCCAGGAGTAACGCCACGCACACCGGCCGTCGACGTCCCCACCCGGGCCTGCGGAGACCGCGATACGGTCGCAGGACGGGCAGCGGAGACGAGAGGTGGCGGTACGCATGGCACAGCAGGCGACGGCGCAGATCGGGGTCACCGGTCTGGCGGTGATGGGCCGCAACCTGGCCCGGAACCTGGCCCGCAACGGGTTCACCGTGGCGGTGCACAACCGCTCGCCGGAGCGCACCCGCAGCCTCGTCGCCGAGCACGGCGACGAGGGCACCTTCGTGCCGTCGGAGTCCATGGCCGACTTCGTCGCCTCGCTGGAGCGCCCGCGAGCGGTGATCGTGATGGTGAAAGCCGGCGGCCCCACCGACGCGGTGATCGACGAGCTGATCCCCCTGCTCGAAGAGGGGGACATCGTGGTCGACTGCGGCAACGCGCACTTCGCCGACACCCGCCGCCGGGAGGAGGCGTTGCGCGGCCACGGGCTGCACTTCGTCGGCACCGGCGTCTCCGGCGGCGAGGAGGGCGCGCTGCGCGGCCCGAGCATCATGCCGGGCGGCTCGGCGGAGTCCTACCGGAAGCTCGGCCCGATCTTCGAGAAGATCGCGGCCCAGGTGGAGGGCGTCCCGTGCTGCCGGCACATCGGCCCGGACGGCGCCGGCCACTTCGTGAAGATGGTCCACAACGGCATCGAGTACGCCGACATGCAGCTCATCGCCGAGGCGTACGACCTGCTGCGGGCGGGCCTGTCGGCGAGCCCCGGGGAGATCGCGGAGATCTTCCGGGAGTGGAACGGCGGCGAGCTGGAGTCCTTCCTCATCGAGATCACCGCCGACGTGCTCGGGCACACCGACGCGGCGACCGGCCGGCCCTTCGTCGACATCGTGCTCGACCAGGCCGAGCAGAAGGGCACCGGTCGCTGGACCGTGCAGAGCGCCCTGGACCTGGGCATCCCGATCACCGGCATCGCCGAGGCCACCTTCGCCCGGTCGCTGTCCGGGCACGCCGACCAGCGCGCCGCCGCCCGCCGCGCCTTCCCCGACGCGGGCGAGAAGTGGCAGGTCGACGACCGGGACACCTTCGTCGAGGACGTCCGACGCGCGCTGCTGGCCAGCAAGATCGTCGCGTACGCGCAGGGCTTCGACCACATCCGCGCCGGCAGCCGGGAGTACGACTGGGACATCGATCTGGGTGGCACCGCCACCATCTGGCGGGGCGGCTGCATCATCCGCGCCCGTTTCCTGGACCGGATCCGGGAGGCGTACGACGCCGGGCCGGAGCTGGCCACGCTGCTGGTGGCGCCGTGGTTCGCCGACCGGGTCAACGCCGGGGTGCCGGGCTGGCGGCGGGTGGTGGCCGACGCGGCCCGGGCGGGCGTGCCGACCCCGGCCTTCTCGTCCTCTCTGGCCTACTTCGACGCGCTCCGCGCCGAGCGGCTGCCGGCCGCGCTGATCCAGGGGCTGCGAGACGACTTCGGGGCGCACACCTATCGCCGGGTGGACCGGGACGGCTCGTTCCACACGCTCTGGGCGGCCGACCGCTCCGAAGTGGAGGCGTGAGACTCACCAGGCCCGCTGGGTCTCTCCGGGCGACAACTCCGGCTCGGCGCGTCTACCGCCGCGCCGCGACCCGGAGCTGTCGGGCGGGGTGGGCGCCCAACCGGCGGCGGGTTCGCCGGTGGCCAGCTCGGCGATCTCGCCCGAGCGGAGGGCCGGGGTGTGCCCCAGGTCCGCGCAGTACCGCTCGGCCACCCCGGCGCACAGGTCGGCGATCCGCTCCCGCTGCGCCGGATCGGCCAGGTCGGCCCCGGCCAGGGCGGCCGTCATCTCGTACCGGAGATCGCGCATCCTCCACCCCCGTGGCGGGCGCCTCCGGGCGGCGCGCCCTTGCGCCGATCGTACGCGTGGGCGCCCCGCTCCCGGCCGGAAAGCCGGATGCGGGGCGCCCACGGAGACGGTCCGCCGCGACGCCGCGGCGGCCGTCGACGTCAGAAGAACCGGCGGCGCTTGGCCTTCTGCGGCCGGAGCATGTCGGCGCCCTTGGCGAGCAGTCGACTCACCCCGGTCGGGCCCCGCCGGGCCTCCATCGAGTGGCTGAGCCGGCGTGCGCCGGCCGCCGCCAGCGGCACGGCGACCGCCATGACCGCCCACTGCGCGATCCGCTTCTGAATCATGTGGTTCACCTCCGCGTTCGGCTGCTGTCCGTACTGGTACCCAGCGCGCCGTGTCGGTAAGCGTGACCTCAGGCTCCCGGAGCCACCGGGTTGGGCAGCGCGCCACCGAAGCGACGGTCCCGCTGGGCGTAGAGCTCGCAGGCGTACCAGAGGTGGCGGCGGTCGAAGTCCGGCCAGAGGGTGTCGAGGAAGACCAGCTCGGCGTACGCGCTCTGCCAGAGCAGGAAGTTGGAGGTGCGCTGCTCGCCGGAGGGGCGCAGGAAGAGGTCCACCTCGGGGATCTCCGGGTGGTAGAGGTACTTCGCGATGGTCTTCTCGGTGACCTTGCCCGGGTCGAGCCTGCCGGCGGCCACGTCGCGGGCGATCGCCGCGGCGGCGTCGGCGATCTCCGCCTGGCCGCCGTAGTTGACGCAGAACTGCAGGGTCAGTGTCGAGTTGCCCCGGGACATCTCCTCGGCGGTCTGCAGCTCGGAGATCACGCTCTTCCACAGCCGGCCGGCCCGGCCGGACCAGACCACGCGGACGCCGAGGTCGACGAGCTGGTCCCGGCGGCGGCGGATGACGTCCCGGTTGAAGCCCATCAGGAAGCGGACCTCGTCCGGCGAGCGCCGCCAGTTCTCGGTGGAGAAGGCGTACGCCGACAGGTAGGGGATGCCCAGCTCGATGGCGCCCTCGATGGTGTCGAAGAGGCTGTGCTCGCCCTGCTCGTGACCCTTGGTGCGGGGCAGGCCGCGCTCCTTGGCCCAGCGGCCGTTGCCGTCCATCACCACGGCGATGTGCTTCGGCAGCGCCTCTCTCGGCAGGGCCGGCGGCCGGGCACCCGACGGGTGCGGAGTCGGTGGCACCGGCGCACGCCGGACGGCCCTCGTCGATCGGATCACTGAAGTCTTCTCCCTGTTCACACCAGCGGCGGCGGGCCCGGCGTCGGCGGGACCACACCCGGCCCCGCGCCGCCGGGCGGCGGGGCCGCGCCGGACGCCGGGCCACCCCGGTCGACCAGCGGCAGCGAGCGTAGCGCGCGCTCCAGGTGCCACTGGAGGTGCGCCGCGACCAGGCCGCTGCACTCCCGGCGTACGCCGGTCTCGGTGGCGTCGGCGTACGCCCAGTCGCCGGTGGTCAGCGCGGACATCAGGTCGATGGTGGCCGGGGCGGGATGGGCGGCGCCGGGCGGCCGGCAGTCCGGGCAGACCGCGCCCCCGGCCGGCACGGAGAACGCCCGGTGTTTCCCCGGGGTGCCGCAGACCGCGCAGGCGGTCAGCGCCGGCGCCCAGCCGGCGAAGGCCATCCCGCGCAGCAGGTACGCGTCGAGCACCAGGGTGGTGGCGTGGTCGCCACGGGCCAGCGAGCGCAACGCGCCGAGGGTGAGCTGGAACAGCCGCATGGACGGCTCCCGCTCGACCGGGGTGAGCCGCTCCGCGGTCTCGGCGATCGCGCTGGCCGCCGTGTAGCGGGGGTAGTCGCCGAGGAACCGCTTGCCGTAGAGGTCGATCCCCTCGACCTGGCTGATGGTGTGCAGCGAGCTGCCCAGGTTGCCCTTGGGGTCGCCGGCGAGCTGGAGGTCGACGTGCCCGAACGGCTCCAGCCGGGCGCCGAACCGGCTGGAGGTGCGGCGGACGCCCCGGGCCACCGCGCGCAGCCGGCCGTGCCGGCGGGTGAGCAGGGTGATGATCCGATCGGACTCGCCCAGCTTCTGCACGCGCAGCACCACCGCGTCGTCGCGGTAGAGCTGTCGGCGGTACCCGGCCATCCGATCATTCTCCCTCGGGGTGCGATCTCAGGGTCGGTTCGGGGTGGATCGGCGGTCGGACCCGGATGTGCGGCCGCAGGGACCGGCCGTAGCGTCTCGGCATGGCTCTGCACCGGACCGCCGTCGCCGCCGCCGCGGCCACCACCCTGATCCTCCTCGCCGGGTGTGACACCCTCTCGTTCCGCCGGCTCGACTACGACGACACCGAGTCCGTGAAGATCACCCGGATCACCGTGGCGGCCGGCGGCGCCGGCGACGTGACGGTCGACGCCACCGGCCCGGCCGGTCAGGTACGGGTCAGGCGGGTGATCCGCTACCAGGGCGGGCAGCCGGACACCCGGTACGAGGTCAACGGCGACGAGTTGGTGCTGAAGACCGACTGCGGCCCCCGGTGCACCGTCTCCTACGAGGTGACCGCCCCGGCGGGCGTGGCGGTACGCGGCGAGACCAGCTCCGGGAACGTCACGCTCAGCCAGGTCGGCCCGGTGGAGTTCACGCTGCGCTCCGGCGACATCAGCGTGACCGGGGCGCGCGCCGACGTCCGCGCCGAGACCACCTCGGGCAACATCGAGGTGGTCGACGCGGCCGGCGCGGTCCGGCTGCGCGCCTCCTCGGGCAACATCGACGGGCGTCGGCTCGCCGCCGGGGTGGACGCCGAGGCCACCTCGGGCAACGTCACCGTCGAGCTGGACCGGCCGACCTCCGTCCTGTTGCGTGCGACCAGCGGCGACGTCGAGCTGACCGTGCCCGACGGCCGGTACCGGGTGCGGGCGCACGCCGACTCCGGCGACACCGAGCTGGCTGTCCCCGACGACCCGACCGCGTCCCTGGTGCTGGACGTCGCCGCCACCAGCGGCAACGTGACGGTCAACCGCCGCTGACGCCGCGCCGGCGGGGGCGGGGCTGGCCGGGGCGGCCGCGGCCCGGTCGGCGACGGTCCGCCGGGGACGGCCGGGGAGCAGTTCCGGCGTACGCCGGGCCGCCACGTCCTCCACCCAGCCGACCAGCAGGGCGACCACCCCGACCAGCGCGAACACCAGCACCACCCGGACGGCGAGGCCGAGCGGGTCGCGCGGTGTCCAGCCGACCAGGCCGACCAGTGGGGTGAGCGCCACCACGAACGGCATGTGCCACAGGTAGGCGGTCAGCGCGCGCCGGTTCAGCCCGGTGACCGCCCGGCCCACCAGCGGGTGACGGTCCACCCAGGGCGCCTCCGCCGGGGCCCGGCCGATGGCGATCAGGATGAACGCCGCCGACCAGAGCGCGTTGCCGAGGTGGATGTCGTTCAGGTCGTAGCCGCGCGGGCCGGGGTGGGTGAAGATCCAGGCCAGGCCGGCGACGCCGAGGCCGAGCGCGGTGGGGACGAGGACCCGGTCGCGCAGCCGGCGGAGCATTCCGTCGTGGTGGGCGAAGCCGAGCAGCCAGGCGCCGAAGTACAGGCCGAACTCGCGCAGCACGGTCGGGGCGTCCGGGAAGATGCCGAACTCGATCGCGGCGAGCAGCACGTACGGGGCGAGCAGGGTGGGCAGCGGCGCGCGGCGGAACAGCCCCAGGACCAGCGGCGAGGCCAGCACGAACCACAGGTAGTCCCGCAGGTACCAGATCGGGCTCAGGGCCAGCCCGCCCCAGTGGTTGGCCGGCGGGTCGCTGACCGGGAAGAGCCAGAGCAGCACCTTCGGGGTGAGCGACAGCCCGGTGAGCAGCATGGCCGGTACGAAGACCGCGGCCAGCACCCAGAGCGACGGCAGCAGGCGACGCAGCCGGCGCGCCACCGCGGGCACCCCGCTCCGGTCCAGCGACGCGGCCATCAGCGAGCCTGCGAGCGCGAACATCACCGACATCGCGGGGAACACCAGGGTGAGCGCGGCGTGACCGGTGACGTGATAGACGACGACTCGGACGATGGCCAGGAAGCGGAGCAGGTCCAGGTATCGGTTTCGCATCAGCCTGCATCTATGTCCGGGGGCGGGGGCGGCGTTTCCCTACCCTCCGGTTCGACCCGGAGAAACGATCAACGGGCCCGGGTCGGAAGTGACACTTCCCATAAGACCGATCGCCGGCCCGGAGAACCGGGCCGGCGATCGGACGTACCGCCTCAGAAACCGAGCTTGCGCAGCTGCTTCGGGTCGCGCTGCCAGTCCTTGGCGACCCGGACGTGCAGGTCGAGATAGATGCGGGTGCCGAGCAGTTCCTCGATCTGCCGGCGCGCGGTGGTGCCGACCTGCTTGAGCCGACTGCCCCGGTGACCGATCACGATCGCCTTCTGGCTGGGCCGCTCGACGTACACGTCGGCGTAGATCTTGGTGAGGTTGCCCTCCGGGATCATCTCCTCCACCACCACGGCGATGGAGTGCGGCAGCTCGTCCCGGACCCCCTCCAGGGCCGCCTCCCGGATCAGCTCGGCGACGAGCACCTGCTCCGGGTCGTCGGTGAGCATGTCATCCGGGTAGAGCTGCGGCGACTCGGGCAGGTATTTGGTCATCACGTCGACCAGGGTGTCCACCTGGTGCCCGGAGACCGCGCTCACCGGCACCACGTCGGCGAAGTCGGCCAGCTCGCTCACCGCGAGCAACTGCTCGGCCAGCCGCTTCCGGTCCACCAGGTCGGTCTTGGTGACCACGGCCAGCACCGTCGCCTTGAGACTGGCCAGCTCGCCGGTGATGAACCGGTCGCCCCGGCCGATCGGCTCGTTCGCCGGGATGCAGAGGCCGATCACATCGACCTCGCTCCAGGTCTCCCGGACCAGGTCGTTGAGGCGCTCGCCGAGCAGCGTCCGGGGCCGGTGCAGCCCCGGGGTGTCGACCAGGACGAGCTGCGAGTCCGGCCGGTGCAGCACCGCGCGGATGACGTGCCGGGTGGTCTGCGGCTTGCTCGAGGTGATCGCGATCTTGGTGCCGACGATCGCGTTGGTCAGCGTCGACTTGCCGGCGTTCGGCCGCCCGACGAAGCAGGCGAACCCGGCGCGGTACGGACGCGGCTGGTCCGGGTCCACCACCCCGGTCACTCGACCACCGTGCCGAGGACGGCGCCGTCCGGCGCGGCCACGTGGATCGGCGCGTCGGCGGCGAGGTCCCGGACGGCCGCGTGTCCCGCGCCGTCCAGCGTCGAGGCCTCGGTCACCACCACCGCCGCCTCCAACCGGCTCGCCCCGGCGGCCACCGCCGAGGCGACCGCGAGCTGCAGCGCGGTCAGGGTCAGCGAGGGCAGCGCCACGCTGGCCGCCGCGTACGTCCGGCCGTCCTGGTCGCGGACGGCCGCGCCCTCCACGGCGCCGACCCGGCCCCGCGCGCCGCGGGCCAGGACGACCAGCTTGGCGTCCTCGGCGCTCAGCTCGGCCGGGTCGGAGGGGGTGGGCCGGGCGGCCGGCACGGCGGAAGACTCAGGCATCGGCAGGCTGCCTCTCCTCGGAACGGTGGTTGCCGCGGGCCTCGGCGTGCTCGCCGCGCCCCGCGCTGTCGGATGTGTCGCTCGACGCGGCCCGGCTCACCAGCACGGTGTCGATCCGGTTGCGCCGACCGGTGGTGCCCTCGGCGATCAGCCGGAGCCCGGCCACCTCGGCCGCGGCGCCGGGGATCGGCACCCGGCCGAGCGACTGGGCGAGCAGACCGCCGACCGTCTCCACCTCGTCGGTGGGAAGCTCGGTGTCGAACAGCTCGCCCAGAGTCTCCACCGGCAGTCGGGCGGCCACCCGTACCGACCCGTCCGCCAGGTGCTCGACCGGCGGGCGTTCGACATCGTACTCGTCGGTGATCTCGCCGACGATCTCCTCCAGGATGTCCTCGATGGTGACCAGGCCGCCGGTGCCGCCGTACTCGTCGACGACGATGACCAGGTGGTTGCGGGCCGCCTGCATCTCGGAGAGCAGGTCGTCGACCGGCTTGGACTCCGGCACGAAGGTCGCCGGCCGCATCAGCTCGGACACCGGCAGCTGCGCGGTACGCGGATCGCCGCCCTGGGTACGCCGGATCAGGTCCTTGAGGTAGAGCACCCCGAGCACGTCGTCCACGCTCTCGCCGATCACCGGGATGCGGGAGAACCCGGAGCGCAGGAAGAGCACCAGCGCCTGGGCCAGCGTCTTGCGCTCCTCTATCCACACCATTTCGGTGCGCGGCACCATCACCTCGCGGGCGATGGTGTCGCCGAGCGCGAAGACCGAGTGGATCATCTGCCGTTCGCCGTGCTCCACCACACCGCGCTGCTCGGCCAGGTCGACCAGCTCGCGCAGCTCCACCTGGCTGGCGAACGGGCCCTCCCGGAAGCCCTTGCCCGGGGTGACCGCGTTGCCGATCAGGATCAGCAGCGAGGCGAGCGGGTTGAGCGCCCGCCCCAGCCAGCGCACCAGCGGGGCGACCGCGCGGCCGACCGCGTACGCGTGCTGGCGGCCGATGGTGCGCGGCGCGACGCCGACCACCACGAAGCTGACCACGGTCATCGCCCCGGCGGTGACCAGGGCGGCCCGCCAGCCGGCGCCGAAGCTGTCCACCGCCACCAGCGCGACCAGCGTGGTGGCGGTCAGCTCGGCCAGCAGCCGGAGCAGGAGCAGCAGGTTGAGGTGGCGCACCACGTCACCGGCGACCGCCTGGAGGGTACGCGCGCCGCGTGCCCCGTCCCGGGCGAGTTCGGCGGCCCGGGCCGGGGAGACGGCGGCCAGCGCCGCCTCGGTCATCGCGATCAGGCCGGCCAGCACCACCAGCCCCGCCGCGAAGACGATGAGCTGGAAATCGGGCAGGCCGGCGGGGGCGCCGCCGGCCGCCAGGGTGGCCATCACTTCGACCGGGTCGCCCGCCAGCTGTCCAGCAGCCGGGCCTGGAGACCGAACATCTCCCGCTCCTCCTCGGGCTCGGCGTGGTCGTAGCCGAGCAGGTGCAGCACGCCGTGCACGGTGAGCAGGTGCAGCTCGTCGGCGGACGAGTGCCCGGCGGTGGCCGCCTGCTTGGCCGCCACCTCTGGGCAGAGCACGATGTCGCCGAGCAGGGCCGGCTCACCGCCGGTCGGGCCGCTCTCCCCCGGGCCGTGGTCGACGCTGCCCTCGTCCATGGGGAAGGCGAGCACGTCGGTCGGGCCGTCGCCACCCATCCAGCGGTGGTTCAGCTCGGACATGTACTCGATGTCGACCAGCAGGACGGAGAGCTCGGCGAGGGGGTTGACCCCCATCTCGTCGAGGGCGTGCCGGGCGACGGCGAGCACGGCGTCGGTGTCGACCTCGACACCGGACTCGTTGGCGATCTCGATGGACAACTGTCTTCCTCTGGTGGTTAGCGGCGCCGGCCGGCGCGGCCGCCCTGGGCGGTCCGCCCCGGAACGGCGTGCACGCTCTGCGCCTGCTGGTTCTCCCGCTCGGCGTCCCAGCGGGCGTACGCGTCGACGATCTCGCCCACCAGCTTGTGGCGGACCACGTCGGAGCTGGACAACTGGGCGAAGTGCACGTCCTCGACGTTGCTCAGGATCTCCCGGACCACCCGCAGGCCGCTGGTCGTCCCGCCGGGAAGGTCCACCTGGGTGACGTCACCGGTGACCACGATCTTGGAACCGAAGCCGAGCCGGGTGAGGAACATCTTCATCTGCTCGGGCGTGGTGTTCTGCGCCTCGTCCAGGATGATGAACGCGTCGTTGAGCGTACGGCCTCGCATGTACGCCAGCGGCGCCACCTCGATGGTGCCGGCGGCCATCAGCTTCGGGATGGACTCCGGGTCGAGCATGTCGTGCAGCGCGTCGTAGAGCGGCCGCAGGTATGGGTCGATCTTCTCGTTCAGGGTGCCGGGCAGGAAGCCCAGCCGCTCCCCCGCCTCGACCGCCGGCCGGGTCAGGATGATCCGGTTGACCTGCTTGGCCTGGAGCGCCTGGACGGCCTTCGCCATGGCCAGGTAGGTCTTGCCGGTGCCGGCGGGGCCGATGCCGAAGACGATCGTGTGCTCGTCGATCGCGTCGACGTAGCGCTTCTGCCCGAGCGTCTTGGGGCGGATGGTGCGGCCGCGCCGGGAGAGGATGTTGAGCGTCAGGACCTCGGCGGGCCGCTCGGTGCTGCCCTGCTCGAGCATGCCGACGGTACGCCGCACGGCGTCAGTGGTCAGGGTCTCGCCTTTCTCGATGAGTTCGAGCAGCTCACTGAAGAGACGCTCGGCGAGGGCGTTGTCCGCGGGCGCACCGGTGATGGTGATCTCGTTGCCCCGCACGTGGACGTCACTGTTGACCGAGCGTTCGACGAGGCGGAGGATCTCGTCGCCCGCGCCGAGCAGGTTCACCATGATCTTCTGGTCGGGGACCGTGATCCTGGTCTGCACCCGGGGCGGGCCGGGAGGTGGGGTGCCGGTCATAGGTCGGGCCGTCGGGCCCTACGCCACCTGCTCTCGATCTCGGCGCCGGGCCCTGCTGGCGCGGCGGTCGTGACATCCATCGTATCGTTCCAACACCGCCCGCAACTCGCCCATTTCCGCCGGTAGGAGATCAACTGCCGGTTCGGAAGTCGTACCCGTCGAAGGTCTCCTGGTGGCGGCTCAAGCGGTAGGTGGCCCAGTGCATCCGGACGACCACGCCGCGCTCGTCCCGGGTCAGCCGGAGCAGCTCGCCCACCTCCCGGCCGGACACGGTGCGGAACACGTCCAGCCGGTCCGGCAGCGGGGCGAACACCGCCGGCGGCTTACCGGCCGGGTCGTCCGCGCCGCGGGCCCGCAGCGTCCCGTCGTGCCAGGAGAAGACGTACTCGAAGCCCTCGCCCCACCAGCGGCCCAGCACACCCCGCAGCTGCGCCGGGGCGGCCGGGCCGGGGCGCCACGGCTCGATCTCGGCCGGGTCGTGCTCGGCGGCGGCGGCGAGCAGCCGGTGCGTCAGCTCGAACACGTCCGTGCCGGTGCCCGAGGAGCCGAGCACGGCGCAGCCCATCGCGCCGGCCGTGCCGTCCCCGCCCCGACGGCCGTAGACGGCGGCCAGGAAACCGGGCATGGCCCCGTCGTGCCCCACGTGCACCACCCGTCCCGGCTGCGGCACCAGGATCAGCCCGAGCCCGAAACCGGCCGCCCAGAGCGCCTCGTCGGTAGTGGTGAGCGGCCAGCGCATCTCGTCCAGGGTGCCCGGGGCGAGCACCGCGCCGGCCGGGTCGAGCGCGGCCGGGTCGGCCAGGAACGCCGCCCACCGGGCCATGTCCGTCGCGGTGCTCCAGAGCTGCGCGGCCGGGGCCACCGCGCCGAAGTCGGTCGGCGGCTCCGGATGCGCCTCGTCGGAGTACGCGTCGACCAGGAACCCGGTGGCGGCCCGCTCCCCCGGCGTCGGGCCGGTGGCGGCCAGCCCGAGGGGGGCGAGCACCCGGTCGGCCAGCACCTCGGCCCAGGTGCCGCCGCGCAGCCGGGCGACCAGCTCGCCGAGGAGCGCCATGCCGAGGTTGGAGTAGTGGTAGCGCCGCCCGGTGGGCAGCACCCGCTCCACCCGGGCCAGGTCGGCGAGCAGCTGCGCGACGTCGGGCGCGCGCAGGGTGTCCCAGACGTCGCCGTGCGGCTCGCGTTGCAGGCCCGCGGTGTGCGACAGCAGCCGACGTACGGTCAGCTCGCCGTGCGCCGGCAGCTCGAGGTGCCGGCCGATCGGGTCGTCCAGGTCGAGCAGCCCGTCGTCCCGGCACTGCATGACCAGCACCGAGGTGAAGGTCTTGGTGACCGAGCCGATCCGGAACACCGTCTCCGGGACGAGCGGGGTGTCGTTGCCGGTTTCGCCGGCCGTGCAGGTCCAGAGCGGCCGGTCGGCCCGGTGCAGGGCCGCCGAGACCGCCGGGATCCGGCCCTGGGCCTGGGCCTGCCGCACCATCCGGCCGAGCCGGTCATGCACCGTGATCATGAGGGCAGTCTAGGGACGGCGTCAGCGGCACAGCATCGGACCGAGCGGGGCACCGCCGAGCAGGTGCGCGTGCGCGTGGAAGACCTCCTGGCCGCCGTACGGTCCGGTGTTGAACATCAGCCGGAAACCGTCGCCGGTCACCCCCTCCTCCTCGGCCACGACGGCGGCGGTGGCGAGCACCTCACCGGCCAGTCCCGGGTCGGCCTCGGCGAGGGTGGCCACGTCCGCGTAGTGCTCCTTCGGGATCACCAGCACGTGGACGGGCGCCTTGGGGTCAATGTCCCGGAAGGCGAGGGTGGTGTCGGTCTCGCGCACGATGGTGGCCGGGATCTCACCCGCGACGATCCGGCAGAACAGGCAGTCGGTTCCCATCGGGGCATGGTAAGTGCCGCGACGGCGGTCCGGCATGATGTGCCGCGTGACTTCTCGGGCGGTACTGGTGACGGGGGCCTCGCGCGGCATCGGGCGCGCGGTGGCGCGGGCGTTCGCGGCGGGCGGGGACCGGGTGGCGATCCACCACCGGGACTCGGCCGAGCTGGCCGAGGCGCTCCGGGCGGAGCTGCCCGGCGAGGGGCATGTGGTGGTCCGCGCCGACCTGGCCGACCCGGACGCCGTCCGCGCCATGGTCGACGCGGCCGCCGAGCGCCTGGGCGGCCTGGACGTCCTGGTCAACAACGCCGGCGTGTACGGGCCCCGGGACCTCCCCCACCCGGTCTTCGGCAACACCTACGAGCAGTGGCGCGAGCAGTGGCGGCTGGTGCTGGAGACCAACCTGACCGGCGCCGCCAACGTCACCTGGTGCGCCGCCCAACACATGCGTGGGCGCGGTGGGCGGATCGTCAACGTGTCGTCGCGGGGGGCCTTCCGCGGCGAGCCGGAGCAGCCCGCGTACGGGGCGAGCAAGGCGGGGTTGAACGCGCTCGGGCAGTCCCTGGCGCTCGCCCTGGCGCCCTACGGCATCGCCGTGGCGACCGTCGCGCCGGGCTTCGTCGAGACGGACATGACGACCACGCACCTCAGCGGCGAGCGGGGCGCGGCGATCCGCGCCCAGTCCCCGTTCAACCGGGTGGCCCGCCCCGAGGAGATCGCCGCCGCCGTCCACTGGCTGGCCAGCCCCGAGGCCGAGTGGGCCTCCGGCACCATCGTCGATCTCAACGGCGCCTCCTACCTGCGCAGCTGACCGCCCCCTCCCTACGGCCGCCCGCCGGCCGGGAACAGGCCGAACGGGCCGGAAACAGGCAGGGCGGACGCTCACCGGGGGGCCGGCCCGGCACCGTGCCGGTCGTCGCCGCGTCCTGCGCGGCCGGCCGGCCGCGCAGGACGGAAACCGGTGGGCTCAGGGCCGAACGGGAGCCTGGCCGGTCACCAGCGGGACAGGCGGGTGGCGAGGACGCTGAGCGCGGCGACGCCGGCGGTGGAGGTGCGCAGGACCGCGGGGCCGAGGCGGACGGGGCGGGCGCCGGCCTCGCGGAACGCGGCCAGCTCCGGGTCGGCGATGCCACCCTCCGGGCCGACCACCAGCACGATCTCGCCGGTCTCCGGCAGCTCGGCGGTGGTCAGCCGCTCCTGCGCCTCCTCGTGCAGCACGAACGCGGCGGCCGCCCCGGCGAGCCGGCGCGCGACGGTGGTCGTGGACTCGTCGGGCGTGCCGGCCACCACGGGCAGCCACGCCCGGCGGGCCTGCTTGGCCGCTTCGCGGGCGGTGGCCGCCCACTTCTCCCGGGCCCGTACGCCCCGGTCACCGCGCCACTGCACCACCGAGCGGGACGCCGACCAGGGGACGATCTCGTCCACCCCGACCTCGGTCATCGCCTGCACGGCCAGCTCACCCCGGTCGCCCTTGGCGATGCCCTGCACCACCACGAGCCGGGGCACGGACGCGTCGACGTACCCCCGGGAGGTGACCCGCAGGTCGAGGGTGCCCTTGCCGACAGCGTCGACCACGGCGGCGGCCGTGCCGCCCCGGCCGTCGGCGAGCAGCAGCTCCTCGCCGACGCGCAGCCGCTGCACGGTGGCCGCGTGGTGCCCCTCCGGGCCGTCCAGGGTCAGCCGGTCGCCGGTGGGCAGCGCCTCGACCAGGAACAGCGGCGCCGACACCTCAGGCGTGCCCGTTGAAGGCGTCGCGCATCCGGGAGAAGAAGCCGCCCTGCTTGGTCAGCTCGGCGACCTCCTCGCCCCGGGTCTTGGCGAACTCGCGCAGCATCCGCTCCTGCTCGGCGTCGAGCTTCGTCGGAGTGCGCACGTCCAGGTGGACGTAGAGGTCACCCCGGCCGGTGCCGCGCAGGTGCGGTACGCCCCGGGCGCGCAGCCGCAGCGTGCTGCCCGGCTGGGTGCCGGTCTTGACGTCGACCGTCTCCTCGCTGTCCAACGTCTTGATGGTCAGCCGGGTGCCCAGCGCGGCGGCGGTCATCGGCACGGTGACCCGGCAGTGCAGGTCGTCGCCCTTGCGGGAGTAGACGTCGTGCGGCCGCTCGTGGATCTCCACGTAGAGGTCGCCGGCGGTGCCACCGCCCGGGCCGACCTCGCCCTGCTGGGCCAGCCGGATCCGCATGCCGTCCTCGACGCCCGCCGGGATCTTGACGGTGAGCGAGCGGCGGGTGCGCACCCGGCCGTCGCCGGCGCAGGTCGGGCAGGGGTGCGGGATGGTGGTGCCGTAGCCCTGGCAGACCGTGCACGGCCGGGCGGAGACCACCTGGCCGAGGAAGGTCCGCTGCACCGACTGCACCTCGCCCCGGCCGCCGCACGCCTCGCAGGTGGCCAGGTGGGTGCCGGCCGCGGTGCCCGCGCCGGAACAGGTGGTGCAGAGCACCGCCGTGTCCACGGTGATCGGCGCCTCGACGCCGAACGCGGTCTCGTTGAGGTCCAGCTCCAGCCGCAGGATCGCGTCGGCGCCCGGCCGGGTACGCGGCCGCGGCCCGCGCGCTCCGCCGGCCGCGCCGCCGAAGAACGCGTCCATGATGTCCTGGAAGCCGACGAACGGGCCGGTGCCGCCCGGACCGCCCGGACCGGCGCCCCCGCCGCCCGGGGCGAGCGGGTCGCCGCCCAGGTCGACGATCTGCCGTTTCCGGTCGTCCGACAGGACCTCGTACGCGGCGTTGATGTCCTTGAACTTCTCCTGTGCCTCCGGGTCCGGATTCACGTCCGGATGGAACTGCCGCGCCAGCTTGCGGTAGGCGCGCTTGATCTCGTCGTCGGAGGCGTCCCGGCTGACGCCGAGAATGCCGTAGTAGTCCCTGGCCACTGCGTTCGGTGTCCTCGTGTTTCGTCTCGCGTTGCGCCGCGCCGGCCGCAGGTCGGCCGTCGGCCCTGACTGGTCAGTTCTGGGCCAGCAGTTCGCCCACGTAGCGTGCCACGGCCCTCACCGTGGCAATGGTGCCGGGGTAGTCCATCCGGGTCGGCCCGAGCACCCCGAGCCCACCCACGATGGTGCTGCCCGGGCCGTACCCGGTGCTCACCACCGAGGCGGCGCGCAGGTTGTCGATCTCGTTCTCGTCGCCGATCAGCACCCGGGTGGTGCTCGGCTCGGCCTCACCGATCAGCTTGAGCAGCACGACCTCCTCCTCGAGCGCCTCGAGGATCGGGCGCAGCGAGCCCTGGAAGTCGAGCAGGCCGCCCCGGGTGAGGTTGGCCGTGCCGGCCAGCGCGATGCGCTCCTCGTGCCGCTCGACCAGCGTCTCCAGCAGCACGGTGGAGAGCGTGACCATGGCCGGGCGCAGCTGCGGCACGGCCTCGTCGACCAGCGCCTGGACCAGCGGCGGGGTCTCGGACAGCCGGGTGCCGACCAGCTTCTCGTTGACCAGGCGGCGCAGGTCGGTGACGTCGTCGGCGGGGATCGGGCCGGGCATCTCCACCAGCCGCTGCTCGACCCGGCCGGTGTCGGCGATCATGACCACCATCAGCCGGGTGGTGGAGATCGGCACCAGTTCCAGGTGGCGCACCTTGGAGCGGGCCAGGCTCGGGTACTGCACGACGGCGACCTGGCGGGTGAGCTGGGCCAGCAGCCGGACCGTGCGGTGCACCACGTCGTCCAGGTCGACCGCGCCGAACAGGAAGCGCTCGATCGCCCGGCGCTCGGCCGGGCTGAGCGGCTTGACCCGAGACAGCCGGTCGACGAACAGTCGGTAGCCGCGGTCGGTGGGCACCCGGCCGGCGCTGGTGTGCGGCTGCCGGATGTAGCCCTCCTCCTCCAGCACCGCCATGTCGTTGCGCACGGTCGCCGGGGAGACGCCCAACTGGTGGCGCTCGACCAGCGCCTTGCTGCCCACCGGCTCCTGCGTGGCGACGTAGTCCTCGACGATCGCGCGCAGCACGGCGAGCTTGCGGTCGTCGAGACCCATTTCCCCACCTCCTGATGCCGACTGGCACTCGACTGTAGCGAGTGCCAGTCTACGTCGGCGGACCCGCCGACGCGATGATCAGCGACGGACCCCGGGTGCGGCCCCGCGCACAGTCCGCCAGAGCCGTTCAGCCGGACATCGCGGGCGATGTCGCTCTGGTGCGCCCTTGCGTACCGGACCTACCGTGACGTCCATGACTGAACCTCCTCGCCCTCCCGGAGCGGGGGACTCCGGCGCCCAGCCGCCGGAGGCGACCCCGCCGTCGGCCCCGTACGGCTCGTCGTCGGCGGACGAGCCTCCCACCGCACCACTGTCCGGGGCACCGGGCGGGGGCGGCTATCCCCCGCCCGGTGACTCTCCGCCGCCCTCCGGCGGCCAGCCCCCGTCAGGCGGCTACCCGCCCCCTGGTGGCTACCCCCCGCCGGGCGGCCAGCCCCCGCCGGGTGTCGGGTACCCGACCGGCGGCGCGTACGGCGCGCCGACCGGCTACGCGAACAACGACGACAAGACCTGGGCCCTGGTCGCGCACTTCGGCGGCGCGGCCGGGATGTTCGTCGGCGGCGGGGTGCTGGGCTGGGTGGCCCCGCTCATCGCCCTGCTCGCCCGCGGCAACCAGTCGCCGACCGTCCGCGCACACGCGGTCGCCGCGCTGAACTTCCAGCTCATCTGGTCGATCATCGCGCTGGTCGGCTGGATCCTCGCCTGCATCCTGATCGGTTTCGTGATCGGTCTCGGCGCGATGCTCGTCGGCATCATCTTCGGCGTGCTCGCCGGGGTGAAGGCCAACGAGGGGCAGCTCTACCGCTACCCGATGTCGGCCAGCCTGATCAAGTGACCCCGGCCCGGCCGGCTTCCGGGCCGGCCGGGTCCCGGTCAGGACACCAGGTCGCGGACCACCGCGTCGGCCAGCAGCCGGCCGCGCAGGGTGAGCACGGCCCGGCCGGCCGCGTACCCGTCGGCGTCCAGCAGGCCGTCGGCCAGGGCGCGGTCGGCCGCCGCCCGCCCCGCCTCGTCCAGCACGTCCAGGGGCAGGCCGGAGGCGAGCCGCAGCCGCAGCATCACGTCCTCCATGTGCGCCTCCGCCGGGGTGAGCAGCTCCCGGGCCAGGCCGGGTGACTCCCCCGCCGCCAGGCGCTGCGCGTACGTGGTGGGGTGCTTGACGTTCCACCAGCGCACCCCGCCGACATGACTGTGCGCCCCGGGGCCGAGGCCCCACCAGTCCGCGCCGGTCCAGTAGAGCAGGTTGTGCCGGCACCGGGCCGCCTCGGAGCGGGCCCAGTTGGAGACCTCGTACCAGGAGAAGCCGGCCGCGTCGAGGGCGGCCTCCGCGGCCAGGTAGCGGTCCGCCGCCACGTCGTCCGAGGGGTACGGCAGCTCGCCCCGGCGCATCCGCGCGGCCAGCCGGGTGCCGTCCTCCACGATCAGCGCGTACGCGCTGACGTGGTCGACGCCCGCCGCGACGACCTGCTCCAGCGAGGCGGCGAAGTCCGCGGCGCTCTCCCCCGGGGTGCCGTAGATCAGGTCCAGGTTGACGTGGTCGAAACCGGCGTCCCGCGCCTCGAGGGCGGCGGCGGCGGCCCGCCCGGCGCTGTGCTGCCGGTCGAGGATCGCCAGCACCCCGGGCGCGGCGGACTGCATGCCCAGCGAGATCCGGGTGTAGCCGGCCGTCCGCAGCGTCTTCAGCGACTCCGGGTTGACCGACTCCGGGTTGGCCTCGGTGGTCACCTCGGCGTCGGCGGCCAGCCCCCAGGTGCGGTCGATGCCGTCGAGGATCCGGGCCAGGTCGTCGGGCGGCAGCAGGGTGGGCGTGCCGCCGCCGACGAAGACGGTGTCCACCCGCGGCGGCGGGGTGTCGCCGAGCACCCGCCCGGCCAGTGCCAGCTCGGCCAGCACCGTGTCGGCGTACGTCTCCCGGCTCGCCCCACCGCCCAGCTCGGCGGCGGTGTACGTGTTGAAGTCGCAGTAGCCGCAGCGGCTCGCGCAGAACGGGACGTGCACGTACACGCCGAAGCCGCGGGCGCCGACGGCGCGGCGGGCGGCAACGGGCAGCGATCCGTCGCGCGGGACGGATTCACCTTCTGGAAGAGCGCCGGGCATGGCCACTAGTGTGCCCGGCATGACCTCTCCGGACGCTCTCGTGCGGGTCGCCACGGCCCGTGGGGTGACCACCCTCACCCTGGACAGCCCGCACAACCGCAACGCGCTCTCCACCCCGCTGATGACCGAGCTGCTGGCCGGGCTGGCCGCGGCGGTCGCCGACGACGCGGTCCGGGCGATCGTGCTGGACCACACCGGGCCGGTCTTCTGCTCCGGGGCCGACCTGAAGGAGACCGCCGCCGCGTACGCCAGCGGCACGGTGCCCGCCGGGATGCTCGGCGACGTGCTGGTCGCGGTCCGGGAGTGCCCGAAGCCGGTGCTGGCGAAGGTGGCCGGGCCGGCGCGGGCCGGCGGGCTGGGCCTGATCGCGGCGGCCGACCTGGCGGTCTGCGCGGAGGAGGCCACGTTCGCCTTCACCGAGGTCCGGATCGGGGTGATCCCGGCGGTGATCTCGGCGACCGTGCTGCCCCGGCTGCACCCCCGGGCCGCCGCCGAGCTGTACCTGACCGGCGACACCTTCGACGGCCACCGGGCCGCCGAGATCGGCCTGGTCACCGCGGCGGTGCCGGCCGACGGGCTGGACGCCGCGGTGGCGCGCTACTGCGCCTCGCTGGTGAAGGGCGCGCCGGGGGCCCTCGCCGGGACCAAGGAGCTGCTGCGCCGGCCGGCCGCCACCGACCTGCGCACGGAGATCGCCGAGTTGGCCGCCCTCTCCACCGGGTACTTCCTGTCCGAGGAGGGCCGGGAGGGTGTCCAGGCGTTCCGCGAGAAGCGGCCCGCCGCCTGGGTGCCCGCCGAAGACTGAGAGCACCGGCGCGTGGTCGGGCGGTGACGGAGCGGGAGGCAGCCGGTCGGCCGACCCGATCCGCCCATCCGGGCACGTAGTCTTGCGGACTGTCGGGACAGGAGGTGCGGGTGCGAACCAGGGTGGCGATCGTGGCGGCCGGGGTGGCGGTGTGCGTGCTGGCCCTGCTCGGCGTCTGGTTCGTGGCCAGGCAGTTCGGGCAGCCGCTGCGGCTGCCGATGGCCAGCCGCACCTGCACCGTCCAGGCCGACGGGCGGGTCGTGCTCGGCGCCGACCAGATGGCCAACGCGGCCACCATCGCGGCCATCGGCGTGCAGCGGCAGATGCCCGAGCGGGCCGTGGTGGTGGCGCTGGCGACCGCGTACCAGGAGTCGCACCTGCGCAACATCGCGCACGGCGACCGGGACTCGCTGGGGCTGTTCCAGCAGCGCCCGAGCCAGGGCTGGGGCACCCCGCAGGAGATCCGCGACCCGCGCTACGCGGCGAACAAGTTCTACGCCGCGCTGAAGAAGGTCAAGGGCTGGCAGAAGATGCGGGTCACCGAGGCCGCCCAGCGGGTGCAGCGGTCGGCCTACCCCGAGGCGTACCAGAAGTGGGCGGACGAGGCCGAGGTCCTCACCCGGGCCCTGCTCGGCGACGCGACCGGCGCGGTGGCCTGCACGGTCGGACCGACGCCGACGATGCGTGGCCCGGCCGCCGCGACCGCGCTGGTGCAGAACCTGGTCCTTGACTGGGGCCTGCCCGGTCTCACCGCGCCGACCGACCTGACCGACTTCACGCTGCCCGCCGCGGACAGCCGGATCGGCTGGCGGTACGCCCACTGGCTGGTCTCGCACGCCGACGACCACGGGGTGAAGCGGGTCCGCTTCGGCGGCCTGGAGTGGACCGCCGAGCACGGCACCTGGGACAAGGTGAAGAACGGCGACGCACCGGCCCAGGTGAGCGCGGAGGTCTTCGCCGCGACCTGATCCGGCCGGGCCCTCGGCCGACCGGTCCGGGGCCGCGCCGCGGGCGGCTCAGGCGGGGGCGACGCCGAGGCGACGGCGGACCTTCTCCCGGACCGCCTCGGGCAGCTCCGGCACGTCGAAAAGGGTGGGCAGCAGCTCGGGCTCCAGCGTGGTGGCCCGGAACACCTGACCGATGGTGACCCCGTGCGCCGGGCGGTCCACCACCTCGACCGGGTCGCCGGCGCCGACCTCGCCCTCCCGCAGCACCCGCAGGTAGGCTCCCGGCGCGGCCCGCACGGTGAACCGCTTGATCAGGTCGGGCACGCCCCAGAACCCGGCGAAGGTGGTGCACGGCGTGCGCGGCTTGGTCACCTCCAGCAGGGCGGTGCCGACCGCCCAGCGCTCGCCGATCACCGCGCCGGTGACGTCCACCGCGTACGTGGTCAGGTTCTCGCCGAAGGCGCCCGGCCGCAGCGACCGGCCCAGCTCGGCGGCCCACCAGCCGGCGTCCTCCTCGGCGTACGCGTAGACCGCCTGGTCGGGCCCACCGTGGTGGGCCCGCTCGCCGATGAAGTCGCCTTCCAGGCCGGCGAACCGGACCGCCACCCGGCCACCGGCCGGTCGCTTGTCGATCCCGCTGCGGCCGCTCGGGTCGCCCGCCCACTCCGCCTCGGTCACCACGGCGAGGTTCACCGCCGCCAGCCTGCCCGTCATGGCGGTCAGCCTAGTGGGACGGGCCGTCCGGACCGCCGACGGTCAGCCCTTGACGGCACCGGCCACCAGTCCGGAGACCATCCGGCGCTGGACCAGCAGGAAGAACACGATCACCGGCAGGGTGAACAGCGTGGAGGCGGCCATCACCGAGCCCCACGCGGTGTCGTCCCGCCCGAAGAAGAAGGTCATCGCCACCGGCAGGGTGTACTTGTGCTGGTCGTTCACGAAGGTCAACGCGAAGATCAGCTCGTTCCAGGCGGTGATGAAGGAGAAGATGCTGGTGGCGACCAGCCCGGGGGCGACCAGCGGGAAGAGGATCCGGCGGAAGGTCTGGGCCCGGCTGGCACCGTCGATCGCCGCCGCCTCCTCCAGTTCCTTCGGCACCGCGGCCACGAAGCCACGCAGCATCCAGACCGCGAACGGCAGGGAGAAGCCGAGGTACGTCAGGATCAGGCTGGGCAGGGTGTTGTAGAGCCCAAGCCGCTGGATCATCAGGAAGAGCGGGATGACCAGCGCCTCCAGCGGGATCATCTGCACCACGAGCAGCAGGATCAGGAACGTGGTGCGCAGCCGGAACCGGAACCGTGCCACCGCGGTCGCGGCCAGCAGCGCGACCAGCCCGCTGAGCAGCACGGTGGCCACCGCGACCAGCACGCTGTTGAGGAAGAAGTCGGTGAAGGTCACGCCGGGGATGAGATTCCCGGTGAGGATCTCCCGGTAGTGCTCCAGGGTCGGCTTCGCCGGCACCGGGCGTGGCGTGGCCGAGAAGATCTCCCGGTTCGGCTTCAGCGAGGTGGCGACCATCCAGTAGACCGGGAAGGCCGCGAAGAGCGCGACCAGCAGGCCGGCGGCGTTGAGGGCGATCTTTTTCACGACTCGTCCTCCTGCCGGAGCACCATGCGGACGTACAGGGCGGTCACGACGAGCAGGATCAGGGTGAGGATGACCGCGATCGCCGAGCCGAGGCCGTACTTGGGCGGGGGCGAGAACGCCTCCGCGTACGAGTAGATCGACAGCATGAAGGTCGAGCGGTCCTGGGTGCCGCCGGCCAGCACGAACTGCTGGGTGAAGACCTTGAAGTCCCAGATGGTGGAGAGCACCACCAGGATGCCGAAGACCGGGCGCAGCATCGGGAAGGTCACCGACCAGAACACCCGCCACGGCCCGGCCCCGTCAACTCGGGCGGCCTCCTGAAGCTCGCTCGGCACGCTCTTGAGCCCGGCCAGCACGCTCACCGCGATGAACGGGAACGAGTGCCAGACCACCACCAGGGTGAGGATCGCGAAGAAGAGCAGCGGGTCGTTGAACCAGCCGTAGCCGGTCCAGTCGCTGCGCCCGAAGAGCGCCGTCGACAGCCCGTCCGGGAGCTTGTTGAACAGCCAGGTGACCAGGCCGCTGGTGTCGTCGAAGATCCACTTCCAGACGATGGTGCCGGTCAGCGCCGGGGTGGCCCAGGCCAGCATCACGCAACTGGCCACGAAGGTGGCCATCTTCCGGCCCAGCCGGTTGAGCAGCAGCCCGACCAGGGTGCCGAGGATCATGGTGAGCACCACGTTCGCCACGGCGAAGAGCACGGTGTTGCGCAGCACCGTACGGAAGAACGGGTCGCCGAGGATCTGCGCGTAGTTGGCCAGGCCGACCCACGGCCACTCGCGGTCCCCCCGTAGCTGCCGGACGCTGTTCAGCTTGTAGAAGGACATCATCACGACCTGGCCGAGCGGCCAGAGCAGCAGCACCGCGATGATCGCCAGACAGGGCAGGAGCAGCAGGTACGGGAGGCGGTCCACGCGACGGCGCCGCCGCGCGGGGGTCTCCCGCGCGGCGGCTTCGCCGGGGCTCTTGGTCAGTAAGCTCACTTGCTGTTCAAGATGCCTTCCATCTCGGTGGCCGCGTCGGCGGTGGCCTTCTCGACCGTCTTCTGACCCTTGATGACCGAGCTGTTCATCGCCTGGGTCACCGTCTTGGTCCGGCTGACCTCGACCCACTTCGGGGTGAGCGGGGTCAGCTTGGTGTTCTGCATGGCGGTGGCGAACGCGGCCATCACCTTGTCGTTGGCGTAGTTGCCGCCGCCGACCAGGTCCTGGTAGACCGGGAAGAAGCCGAGGCTGCTGGCGAACTCCTGGTCCTTCTGCTTGCTCAGCAGCACGGTCAGGTAGTCCCAGGCCAGGTCCTGCTTCTTGCTGTCCTTCCAGAGGGCGATGTCGGAACCGCCGGCGAAGGCCGGGGCCGGCTTGCCGTCCGGGCCGGGGATCGGGAACGTACCCCAGACCTTCTCGATGTCCGGGTTGTCCTTCTTCATCGCGCCGCCCTGCCAGCTACCGGCGAACGCCATGGCGGCCTTGCCGGTGGCGAACTGGGTCCGGGCGTCGACCTCGTTCCAGCCGGCGGCGGCCGGCGGGGCGACCTTGTGCACGGTCACCAGGTCGGTCCAGAACTTGACCGCCTTCTGCGCCTCCGGCGTGTTGTAGCCGGACTTCCAGGTGTCGCCCTGCTTGGTGGCGATCTCGGCGCCGGCGCCCCAGAGGAAGGAGTAGAACGGCAGCTCGGAGTTGCCGGGCAGGGCGATGCCGTAGGTGCCCGGCTTCTTGGCCTGGACGGTCTTGGCGACGGTGACCAGCTCGTCCCAGGTCGTCGGCGGCTTCACGCCGGCCTCGGCGAACCAGTCGGTGCGGTAGTAGACGGCGCGCACGCCGGCGTACCACGGGACGCCGTACTGCTTACCGTCGAGCTGGGCGTTCTTGACCAGCCCGGGGAGGATGTCCTTCCCCTCGGACCAGCCGTTGAACTTGCCCGAGACGTCGGCGAGGGCCTCCTGGGCCGCCCAGCCCTGGGTCTCGGTGTTGCCCAGCTCGGTGACGTCGGGGCCCTCCCCACCGGCGAGCGCGGCCTGGAACTTCTTCGGCGCCTCGAGCCAGGGGATGTACTGCACCACCACGTCGGTCTCGGGGTGCTTCTTCTTGAACTCCGCCTCGACGCTGTCGAGGAACTTGGTCTGGGCGTCGCCGCCCTCACCCATCATCCAGACCGTCAGCTTGCTGTTGTCCGCGGCCTTGTCGTCGTCCCCGGAGCCACCGCACCCGGCCAGCACCATCGCGGCCGAGGCCACGATGGCGGTGACCGGAACCAGCCGCTTCCACCTGTTCACGCCATATCTCCCTCGCGCCGCTTGGCACTAACCTTCTCCGCCGCACCTTAGTAGGAAAATTTCCTTTACAACAGGGGGTTCTCGCGACGGTCGGGCGAGGCGACCGTATCGCAGCCTGCCGCCCGGGCGGCAGGGGTGCCGTCCGGGCAGGTCAGGGGCGCACACGACAGCGGGCGCCCGACCAGGAGGTCGGACGCCCGCTCGGCGTTGCGGTGATGCGGGTCAGTAGCGCGAGACGCTCCGCCGACGGCCCACGCCGGCCACCAGGGCCACGGCGATGGCGGCCAGCACGACCTGCACCAGCAGCTCCATCCAGTCGACGCCCTTGGTGGCGGTCGCGATACCCAGGGCCCGGGCCAGCACGGTGCCGAGCAGCGCGGCACCCACGCCGATCAGCATGTGCAGCCAGATCGGCATGTTCTGGCGGCCCGGAACGACCAGGCGACCCAGAGCGCCGACGATCAGACCAACGATGAGCGCGGTGATGATGCCCGTGACGGTCATGGTCGTTCTCCTCCTCGAAAGATGTGTCACACGGGGGTCGTGTGTTCGCTGTCGTGACCGCTAAGTTCCCGACCCGCCGAAAACCCAAACCGACTTCGGTGATGAACTGGACCGAACCTCGCTGGCCTGCGCTTTCCCCCGACCGCAGCCATCCTGGGGGCGGCGCACCGACGGAATCGTGAGCGCGCACGCCAGCGGGCGCCCGACCCGGAGGTCGGACGCCCGCTCAGCGTTCAGGGGGTGGGGTCAGTAGCGCGAGACGCTCCGCCGACGACCCACGCCGGCCACCAGGGCCACGGCGATGGCGGCCAGCACGACCTGCACCAGCAGCTCCATCCAGTCGATACCGGAGGTCTCGGTCGCGATACCCAGGGCCCGGGCCAGCACGGTGCCGAGCAGCGCGGCACCCACGCCGATCAGCATGTGCAGCCAGATCGGCATGTTCTGGCGGCCCGGAACGACCAGGCGACCCAGAGCCCCGACGATCAGACCAACCACCAGCGCGGTAAGAATGCCCCAGACGGTCACGGTCGTTCTCCTTTGAAGTAGGTTCACACCTTCTGTGTGGTTCCTGTCGTGACCGGTAAGTTCCCGAGCCGCCGAAAACCCAAACCGACTCATCGAGCAACACCTGTCCCGGGCGTCCGGGCGCCGCTGCGTCGATTTCCGTCCGAAGCAGACGATCGCGCAGGTCACCAGGGATGCGGTCGGAATCCGGGGGCGGGCGTCGGCGGCGGAAAAATTCCTTCCCGGTACGCGGAAACGGCCGGCGCCCCGTCGCCGCGACCCGGCACGGGTCGTCGCGAGCGGAGCGCCGGCCGTCACGTCGGCGTCGGGCGGACCTACTTCTTGCCGGGGGCCTTGGCGTCCCCGGAGTCGGAGGAGAGCGCGGCGATGAAGGCCTCCTGCGGGACCTCCACCCGGCCCACCATCTTCATCCGCTTCTTGCCTTCCTTCTGCTTCTCCAGCAGCTTGCGCTTCCGGCTGATGTCACCGCCGTAGCACTTGGCGAGCACGTCCTTGCGGATGGCGCGGATGGTCTCCCGGGCGATCACCCGGCTGCCGATGGCGGCCTGGATCGGCACCTCGAACTGCTGGCGCGGGATCAGGGTGCGCAGCTTCGCGGCGATGGTGGTGCCGTAGTTGTACGCCTTGTCCTTGTGCACGATGGCGCTGAACGCGTCCACCGGCTCGCCGTGCAGCAGGATGTCCACCTTGACCAGGTCGGACGACTGCTCGCCGGAAGGCTCGTAGTCCAGCGAGGCGTAACCCTTGGTGCGGCTCTTCAACTGGTCGAAGAAGTCGAAGATGATCTCCGCGAGCGGGAGGGTGTAACGCAGCTCCACCCGGTCGGCGGAGAGGTAGTCCATGCCGAGCAGGCTGCCCCGGCGGCCCTGGCACAGCTCCATCACCGCGCCGACGTAGTCGTTCGGCGTGAGCACGGTGGCCCGCACCGTCGGCTCGTACACCTCGGCGATCTTGCCGGTGGGGTACTCGCTCGGGTTGGTGACCACGATCTCCTGACCGTCCTCGGTAATGGCCCGGTAGACCACGTTCGGGGCGGTGGAGATCAGATCGAGGTTGAACTCCCGCTCCAGCCGCTCCCGGATGATCTCCAGGTGCAGCAGGCCGAGGAAGCCGCAGCGGAAACCGAAGCCCAGGGCACCCGAGGTCTCCGGCTCGTAGACCAGCGCGGCGTCGTTCAGCTTGAGCTTGTCCAGCGCCTCGCGCAGGTTCGGGTAGTCCGACCCGTCGATCGGGTAGAGCCCCGAGTAGACCATCGGCTTCGGGTCCTTGTAGCCGCCGAGCGCCTCCTTGGCCGGGTTGCCGTTGATGGTGACCGTGTCACCGACCCGGGACTGCCGGACGTCCTTCACGCCGGTGATCAGGTAGCCCACCTCGCCGACGCCCAGCGCGTCGGCCTTCACCATCTCCGGCGAGATGACGCCGATCTCCAGCAGCTCGTGGACCGCGCCGGTGGACATCATCTTGATCCGGTCCCGGGCGCCGATCCGGCCGTCCACCACCCGGACGTAGGTGACCACGCCGCGGTAGACGTCGTACACCGAGTCGAAGATCATCGCCCGGGCCGGGGCCTGCGCGACACCGACCGGGGGCACGAACTGCCGGACGATCTCGTCGAGCAGGTGCGGCACGCCCTCACCGGTCTTGCCGGAGACCTTGATGCAGTCCGCCGGGTCGCCGCCGATCAGGTGGGCGAGTTCCTCGGCGTACTTCTCCGGCTGGGCGGCCGGCAGGTCGATCTTGTTGAGCACCGGGATGATGTGCAGGTCGTTCTCGAGGGCCAGGTAGAGGTTGGCCAGGGTCTGCGCCTCGATGCCCTGGGCGGCGTCGACCAGCAGGATCGCGCCCTCGCAGGCGGCCAGGGACCGGGACACCTCGTAGGTGAAGTCGACGTGGCCCGGGGTGTCGATCATGTTCAGCACGGCGGTCTCGCCGGCCCGGTCGCCCTCCCGAACGGTCCACGGCATGCGGACGGCCTGGCTCTTGATGGTGATGCCGCGCTCGCGCTCGATGTCCATCCGGTCGAGGTACTGCGCGCGCATCTGCCGGGGGTCGACCACGCCGGTGAGCTGCAGCATCCGGTCGGCCAGGGTCGACTTCCCGTGGTCGATGTGGGCGATGATGCAGAAGTTCCTGATGCGCGCCGGGTCGGTGGCACCAGGAGCGTTCGCGCCGGGATCGAGCGTCGGTGGCACAGCGGTCCGTTCTGGTCGGCTGACGTGAGCGGGCCGGCGCGACGCCGGCCCCCTCTATGCTCCCACGTCGCCCGGGGCACGCCGGGGCTCCCCCGTCACTCCTCCGGCGGCTCGACGAAGAGCGCGGCGAGCCTCGGCAGCCGCCGCCGCGCCTCGTCCTCGTCGTCGAAGTCCCAGAAGTCGTTCAGGTCGGGCGTGGGCACGGGGGTGCGGTCCCCCGGCAGGTCGGCCGCGGTCGCCTTCCGGTACGCCTGCCACGGCACCGCCAGCATGTCCTCGCAGTGGAACTCCTCACCGCTGAGCGCGGCCGCCCGGACCCGGGGCAGCTCGGCGAGGGAGTCGGGATCGGCCACCGCCCGGGCGAACACCGCCCGACCCTGGGTCATCAACCAGCCCCGGAAGTACTCGAAGCCGTCGTTCGAGGCACCACCGTTGATCAGGTACGCCGCGCCCCACAGGTCGACCTGGTAGGAGGCGGCGAGCACCCGCTCCTGGTGCCGGGCGTACCCGACGATCTCCTCCGGGGCCCGCTCGGCGAGCAGGGCGACCGCCCGGGCGGCGACCGCGTCAGGCTCTCCCCCGGCGCCGGCGCGGGCCTGATCGATCAGCTGCCAGAAGTCGTCGGTCCTCATGGCCTGGCAGTCTCCCAGACCGGCCGGCGGTCCCGGCGCGGCAGCGGGGCGGGTCGCGGCTCCTCCATGTCCACGGCACGGATGCTGCCATTGCCGTACGACAATGGCGGCTGTGCCCCGGATCTCCCTGCCCCCGGTGCCGTACGACGCGACGGCCGTACGCCCCGGCTGGGCCGCGCTGCCGGCCGCGCTGCGGGACGGAATCGCCGCGCGGCTCGGCGGCCCCCCGGCGGTGGTCCGGGTGGCCGGCGGCGGCTTCACCCGGGGCTTCGCCGCAGTGCTCACCGGCCCCGACGGCGACCGGGTCTTCGTCAAGGCGGCGGCGCTGGACGGGCAGCGGCACCTGGTCGACTGGTACTTCCACGAGGCCCGGATCCTGGCCCGGCTCCCCGCCGGCCTGCCGGTCCCCCGGCCCCGCTGGGCGCTCACCGAGGCCGGCTGGTACGCGGTCGGGCTGAGCGCCGTCGACGGGTACACCCCGCGGCTGCCCTGGCAGCCGGCCGCGCTGGACGCCGTCCTCGCCGGCTACGCCGAGGTGGCCGCCGCGCTCGCCGGCCCGCCCGCGGAACTGGTCGCGCTCGGGCTGCCCCGCCTCACCGACCTGGCCCGCGACGACATCCTCTGGTGGGGCGAGGTGGCGGCCGGCCGCGAGCCGACACCCGCGCTGCCGGCCTGGGCCCCGCTGCCCGAGCTGGTCACGCTGGAGTCCCGGCTGCCCGGGTACGCCGACACCGGCGGACTGGCCCACGGCGACCTGCGGGTGGACAACGTGCTGCTCGACGCCGACGGCCGGGCGTGGTTCTGCGACTGGACCTGGCTGTGCCACGGGCCGGCCTGGTTCGACCTGGTCAGCCTGTTGATCACGGGGTACGCCAGCGGCCTGGACGCGGACGCGGCCTTCGCCGGCCAGCCGGCGGCGGCCGGCGCCCCCGCCGACGCGCTGGACGTGACGCTCGCCGCACTCGCCGGCTACTTCCTCACCGGCGCGGCGGCCGGCCCGTCGACCGCCTCCCCGCACATCCGGGCGCACCAGCGGTGGAGCGGCGAGCAGGCGCTCGCCTGGCTGGCCGCCCGGCAGGGCTGGACCTGACGCATGACCCGCTCCGGCCGCTCCGGCCGCCGCAGGTGGCGGGTGATCCACTCGACCTGCCGCGAGTGGCGCTTGATCCACTCGACCTGCCGCAGATCGCGGTATCGCACGCCGGGGATACCGCGACATTCCGCAACCGGAGTGGATCACGGCCGCGCCCGACGAGCATTGCCGTAGCGGGACGCGGGCCGGCCGATCCCGGCGGGCCCGCTGCCGGCCGGTGGGCAGGCCGGGCCGGGCCGTCCGAGCCGTTTTGGCTCGTCCCGGGGCGACCTGGTAACCTGGCTCTTCGCGCGGCGATGACGCATGCTCGTCGTGCGCGGAAGCAGACCAACCCGAGCTATCAAGACGAGGCTGTCGCGTGGCGAACATCAAGTCCCAGATCAAGCGCAACCGGCAGAACGAAAAGCGCCGGCTGCGTAACAAGTCGGTCAAGTCGTCGCTGAAGACCGCCATCCGGAAGTTCAACGAGGCTGCCGAGGCCGGCGACACCGAGAAGGCCACCGCCCTCATGCGGGACGCCGCCCGCAAGCTGGACAAGGCTGCCAGCAAGGGCGTCATCCACGGCAACCAGGCGGCCAACCGGAAGTCGGCGATCGCCAAGCGCGTCGCCTCGTTCTCGGCCTGACGAGCGCCTTCAGACCTGACCGGAAGCCCCGGGGCACCACCCCGGGGCTTCCGGCTGTCTGCTTTCCCGGCGGCCCCTGCCGGACTTCCCGCCGCCCTCGAGATCCGCACAACCTCCGGGACAGTGCTGCCTCCGGGGTTGGCAGGAGGCAGCAGGGTTGTCCGCCTTCAGCCTGCCGGCCGGAACCGGCAAGGCGCGACGGGCGCGGGAGCATGCGACGCGACCGTGGGTCGAGGCGGGGTGGTCAGCGCAGCGGGTCGGGGCGGGTCTGGTATGCCCGGCGCTCTCCCTGATCGGGGCGGCGCGGCGGGTCGCCGGGACGGTCCGGTCGCAGCGCCGGATCCCTGGCGAGCACGCCACCGGGCAGCGCGCGGGCCGTCGACGGCACCGTCGCCCGCCCGACGACCGGCTCCATCTGCCGGCGGAAGCGGTCCCGTTCCTGCTCGGGTACCTGTGCCGCAGTGCGGATCACCAGCTCGGCGACCACGTCGTTGATCTTGACCATCGCGGCCACCACCGCCGGCAGCACCAGCACCGCCCACCAGCTCACCAGTTCGGCGAGGGCGAGTAGCGCGGCGAGCGCCACCGCCCCTTCGAAGAAGACGAAGCAGAGCACCCCGCCCGGGTTGACGAAGCGCAACGCCAGCAGCCGGGCGTAGAGCGGCCGGTACCGCTCGTGATCCGTCGGCACGGCCGCCCGGGACCGCGATCGGGTCACCTGGCGCCGCCCTGCCGGGCCGCCGCCACGGAGAACACCGCCCGCTCCAACGCGTACGCCCGGTCGTCGGCGCCACCCTTGACGGCCGCGTTGCACTCGGCGGCCGCCCGCATCGCCTCGACCAGGCCCTCCGGCGTCCAGCCGCGCCCCTGCCGCTGCGCCCGCTCGATCTTCCAGGCCGGCATGCCCAGGCTGCTGGCGAGCTGGTACGGGCTGCCCCGCCCGGCGGAGGCGACCCGGGCCACCGTACGGACGCCGTCGGCGAGCGCGTCGGCGATCGGCACCGGGTCGACGCCGACGTGCAGCGCCCAGCGCAACGCCTCCAGTGCGGCGGGGACGTCACCGACCATCGTCGCGTCGGCGACGGTGAAGCCGGTCACCTCGACCCGGCCCTTGTAGTAGCGGGCCACCGTGTCCGCCCCGATCCGGCCGTCGGTGTCCGCGACGAGCTGCGAGCAGGCGGCGGCCAGTTCCCGCAGGTCGGTGCCGACGGCGGCGATCAGTGCCTCGGCCGCGTCCTCGGTGCACCTGCCTCCGCTGCGGCGGATCTCGTCCCGCACGAACGCGACCCGATCCCGGTGCCCCTTGAGCTTCGCCGCCGGCACGACGGTCGCGCCCGCGGCGCGCAGCCCGTCGGCGAACGCCTTCCCCTTCGCCGCGCCGAGGTGCAGCACCACGAGCTGCACGTCGGGGTCCGGGTTCTTCGCGTAGTCGAGCAGTGCGGCGACCAGGTCCTTGCGGGCGTCCTGGCCGGACCGGAGCACCAGCACCCGCCGTCCGCCGAAGAGCGAGGGGCTGAGCATCTCGGCGATCTCGCCCACCGTCAGGGAGCCGGCCTGGTACTCCCGGACGTCGACGTCGGGGTCGACGCTGCGGGCCCGGGTGACGGCTTCGGTGACCGCTCGCGTGGCGAGCAGCTCCTCGTCGCCGAGAACGAGCAGAATAGGAGGGAGGCTGGCGGGGGTCACGCCGCCCATACTCGCACGCGCTCCGACCGGATCGTGCCTGGTCATCGAGGACTGTGACGGCGCAGCCCGCACTCAGCGCGAATCCAGACATTTGATTCGATCCACCCGCTATCCCCACAAGATGATCGACCCCCAGCGCGGCCGATCGGCGTCCCGGCCCGATGCCCCGGGCCACCACCGCCAGCCCCTGCCCGTCGCGTACGGCGGCGACGTCGCCCGACGTGTCGGTCCGCAGCACCCGGGCGCCGCCGCGGCGCAGCCGGTCCAGCAGGGCCGGGTTGGGGTGCCCGTAGTCGTTGCCCGCGCCCACCGACACCAACGCGACGGTGGGCCGGACCGCGGCCAGGAACTCCGGGTCCTGGTAGGCCGACCCGTGGTGGGCGACCTTGAGCACGTCGGCCCGGAGAGCTGCGGGCCCACCGGCCTCCAGCAGCGCCCGCTGCTCCTCCGTCTCGGCATCACCGGCCAGCAGGATCCGCAGCCCGGCGACGGTCGCCGTCAGCACCAGGGAGTTGTTGTTCGGGTCCGACCGACTGCCGCGCAGCGGGTACGGCGGCCCGAGGGCGGCGAGCTCCACTCCCCCGGCCCGCCAGCGCCAGCCGACCGGCACGGTACGCAGTGCGGCGGCACCACCGCGTGCGGCTTCGCGTACCTGGGCCACACCGTAGGGCGGCTCGGCCCACGCCGGGGTCACCACGTCCGCCACCCGCCGGTCCCGGAACACCCCGGCGATCCCGCCCACGTGGTCGGCGTGGAAGTGGCTGACCACCAGCAACGGCACCTCGCGTACGCCGAGCCGGCGCAGGCACCCGTCCACGCCGGACGGATCCGGGCCGGCGTCGACCACCACCGCCCGGCCGGCGGTGACCGGCAGCACGACGGCGTCGCCCTGCCCGACGGCGCAGGCCACCACCACCCAGCCGGGCGGCGGCCAGCCGGGGGCGAGCAGCCGGACCGGCAGCGTGCCGAGCACCACCGCGACCGCGCCGACCGCGACGAACCGGCGCAGCAGCGGTCGCCGGGTGGCGAACAGCAGCGCCACGGACAGAGCGGCCAGCAGCAGGGCTCCGGTCACCCCGCCCGGCCAGGGCACCGTCCCCGCGGGCAGCCGGGCACCCTGCTCGGCCACGAGCACCAGCCACCGGGCCGGCCAACTCGCCAGCCAGGCGGCGAACCCGGCACCCGCCGGCCAGACCGGCGACACCACGGCGGCGGCCACCCCGAAGACGGTGGCGGGCGCGACGGCCGGCACCGCCAGCAGGTTCGCCGGCACCGCGACCAGGCTCACCGTCCCCGAGAGACCGGCGATCACCGGGCCGCAGGCGAGCTGTGCGGCCCCCGGGACGGCGAGCGCCTCCGCCAGCCCCGCCGGTACGCCCCGGCGACGCAGCGCGTCCCGCCACCCGGGGGCGAGCAGCAGCAGCCCGCCGGTGGCGCACACGGACAGGGTGAACCCGGGGTCGCCGGCCAGCTCCGGGTCGACCAGCACCAGCACGGTGACCGCGGCGGCGAGGGCGGGCAGCGCGGCCCGAGGCCGGCCGGCGGCGAGACCGGCCAGCCCGATCGCTCCCATCGCCGCGGCGCGGACCACGCTCGGGGACGGGCGGACCAGGATGACGAACCCGACCAGGGCCAGCACGCAGAGCCCCGCTGCCGTCCGGGGACCGGCCCGGGCCCACCGGGCCAGCAGCAGCACCGCCCCGACGACGATCGCGACGTTCGAGCCGGAGACGGCGTTCAGGTGGGTCATGCCGGTGGTGCGGAAGTCCTCCTCGACGGTCGGAGGCAGCCGGCTGGTGTCCCCGACGACCAGCCCGGGCAGCAGGCCGCCGGGCTCCTCGGGGAGCGGCTCGCAGGCGCGTTGCAGCCCGGCCCGCAGCACGCCCGCCACCCGTTGCGCCCAGGGTGGCGGGCCGTGCCGGGCGGGCGGCCCGGTCGCGGTGAGCACCGCCGCGGTCAGGTCCCCACCGCGCGGGGCGGCCAACCGCCCGTGGGCGGTCACCCGCTGCCCCGGCAGCAGGGTCCGCCAGGCCGGGTCGGTCGCCAGCACCAGGCCCCGCACCGTCCCGGTCAACCGGCGGCCCTCCGGGTCGGTGAGGCGTAGCAGGTCGGCGCGGAGCAGCAGGGTGGCCGGGCGGCCGGGGACACCCCGGACCGGGCGCGGGTCGTCCCGGACCAGCAGGTCGGCGGTGACCAGGGTGCGCGCGTCCACCAGCGCCCGCACCGGGGCGGCGTCCCGAACCGCGACCCGGGCGGCGGTGGCGGCCGCGCCGCAGAGCACGCCGAGCAGCACGGCGACCGCGATCCAGCCGTACCGGCGGACCGGGGCTGGCGGTCTGCCGAGGAGGCCGCACAGGTGGAGGGCGAGGACCACGGCCAAGCCGGCGGCCACTCCGGCCAGCGCGGCACCCTCGCCGGCGGTGAGCCGCAGACCGGCGAGGGCGGCGAGCCAGGCGGCCACGGCTAGCCCGGCCAGCCGCAGGTCGGGGACGTCCGCCGCGGGCGCCTCCGGGTCGGGCGTGGGTGCCGGCATCACACCGTCACCAGATCCTTGAGCTGCTCGTACCGGGCGTCGCCGATGCCGTCGACCTGGCGCAGGTCGGAGACGGACCGGAAGCCGCCGTGCCGCTCCCGATGGTCGAGGATCCGCTGGGCGAGCACCGGCCCGACCCCGGGCAGCGCGTCGAGCTGGGCCAGGGTGGCGGTGTTCAGGTTGACCGGCCCGCCCGGGGCCGCCGCGCCGCCGACCGCCGGCCCCGCCGCCGGCTGGCCGGGCTGGGCCGCCTGCCCGGGCGGGGCGGCGACGCCGACCAGGATCAGCTCACCGTCGGTGACCTTGCGAGCCGGGTTGAGCAGGGCGGTGTCCACGCCGGGCAACGCCCCGCCGGCCGCCTCGACGGCGTCGGCGACCCGGGCACCGGCCGGCAGCCGGACCAGGCCGGGACGGCGTACCTTGCCGGCGACCGCGACCACCAGCTGCGTGGACGCGGACGACCCGGCCGGGGACGGCTCCGGTTCGTCCGGCGCGGCGGCCGCCACCGGGCGGACCGGCTCGGCGTGTGGCCGGGACCGCCAGGCCCAGACCCCGGCGACCAGCACCACGACGGCGGCCACGACGGCGAGGGCGGGCACACCCCGCCGGCCGGGATCGAAGGCGCCCGGGCCGGGCAGCCGGGACGCCAGGCGGCCGAGACCCGTGGCGCCGGCCGCGTCGGAACGTTCCCCGCCGGTCCACACCGGTCCGGGGTCGCCGGCAGCATCGTGGCCGAACGGCGCCGCCGGGCTCCGGCCGGGCACGCCGGAGGGCATCCGGTCCGGCGGGCAGTCGGCGGGCAGCGCCGCAGCCGACCTGTCCGGGAGGAAGGACGGGACCGAGCCCGTGGCCGGCCGCTCCGGACGGGAGAACGGATCCGAATCGGAGGCCGACCCGTCGCCGAGGAAGGACGCGGCCGAGCCGGAGGCCGATCCGTCCGGGCGGGAGAGCCGATCCGATCCGGAGACCCGCCGGTCGGGGCGGGAAGGCCCGACCGCCTCGGGTCGCGGCGGGTCCGCGGGCCAGAGGGCCGACCCGAACGGCGTCGGTTCACCGCTGGGCGACGAGACCGCCCCGGACCGCGGCCGCTCGTCGGCGGACACGACAGCGGACCGGGTGGCCGCCGGGGCGGGATGCCGCCCGGCCCGGTCGAACAGTCGGGCGAGGCGCTGCCGTACCCGCGTCTCCTCGTCGTCTGGCACGGCTCGGGACGCTACGGCGGTCACGGGTGCGGATCACCGCGACGAGGCTCCGCTGTGGACGGCGGACGGGGCTGTGGACGACGCCCTGATCATGCTAACGGTGTGCTAGTGTCGTGCGTCTGAAATTCGCCGTCTAATTGTAGGCTGTGTGAATGGCGGGTCGTGGGCGTCCGAAGGCCGAGTTGATTCTCAGCGAGGATGAGCGGTCGACGTTGCGGCGTTGGTCGCAACGGGCGAAGTCTTCGCAGGCCCTCGCGTTGCGGTGTCGGATCGTGTTGGCGTGTGCCGACGGCGCATCCAATGTGGAGGTCGCTGAGCGGCTTGGGGTGGACCGCACCACGGTCGGTAAGTGGCGGTCGCGGTTTCTTGCTCGGCGGTTGGACGGCCTTGTCGATGAGGACCGGCCGGGCCGTCCGCCGTCGGTCAGGCTGGATCAGGTCGAGGACGTGGTGGTGGCGACCCTGGAGCAGACCCCGCGCAACGCCACGCACTGGTCGCGGGCGTCGATGGCCGCACGGTCCGGGCTGTCGAAGTCCACGATCGGGCGGATCTGGCGCGACTTCGGCCTCAAACCGCACCGGGCGGAGACGTTCAAGCTGTCCACCGACCCGCTGTTCGTGGACAAGGTCGTCGACGTGGTGGGGCTGTACCACAACCCGCCCGAGCGGGCGGTGGTCCTCTGCGTGGACGAGAAGAGCCAGGTCCAAGCACTCGACCGGTCGCAACCGGTGCTGCCGATGATGCCCGGCATGCCTGAGCGGCGCACCCACGACTACGTGCGCAACGGCATCACCAGCCTGTTCGCCGCGTTCAACATCGCCGACGGCACCGTGATCAGCGAACTGCACCGCCAGCACCGCGCCACCGAGTTCAAGAAGTTCCTGACCACGATCGACAAGACGGTGCCGGCCGAGCTGGACGTCCACCTGATCTGCGACAACTACGGCACCCACAAAACCCCCGCCATCAAAGCCTGGCTGGCCCGCCACCCCCGCTTCCACGTGCACTTCACCCCGACCGGATCCTCCTGGATCAACCAGGTCGAACGCTGGTTCGGCTACCTCACCGAACAACTCATCCGCCGCGGCGTCCACAAGAGCGTCCAAGCCCTCGAAACCGACATCCGAGCCTGGATCCAGGACTGGAACCACAACCCGAAACCGTTCGTGTGGACCAAGACCGCCGAGGAAATCCTCGACTCCCTCGCCCGATATTGTCGGCGAATTTCAGACGCGGGACACTAGCGAGCCGGCGACAGCTCCCGGGCGAAGCGGCGTACGGCGTCCGTGACGGCGGCCGGGGCGTCGAAGTTGGCCAGGTGCGCCGCACCCGGGATCAGTTCGATCCGGGCGCCGGGACGGGCCCGCGCGAACGCCCGCGCGCCGGTGCGGAACAGCAGATCCCGTTCCCCGTTGAGGATGAGCACCGGGGCGCGCACCGCAGCGAGGCTGGCCGCGTCGAACCGGCCGAACAGGTCCCGCCAGGCGACCGGCAGGGTGTGGAAGGCGTAGCCGTCGGCGATGGTGGCGGCGACGACCTCCGGCGGGTACAGCCGGCGCAGCATCCGATCGTTCCACCGGGTGAGCCGGTCGGCCGACAGCCGCGCGACCAGGGCCGCCACCAGCCGGTACGGGATGGTCAGCGGCCCGGTGGTGGCCGCGCTCGCGCCCATCACCACCAGCCCGGCCAGCAGGTCCGGGTGCCGCCGCGCGAAGTGCAGCGAGACGTACCCGCCGAGCGAGTGTCCGACCACGACGGCCGGGCCGGCGTCGAGGTCACGGACCGCCTCGGCGATCAGGTCGGCGGCCCGGTCCAGGTCCCACGGCTCGGCCGAGCGGCTGCCGTGCCCGGGCAGATCGACGGCCGTCACCGGGAAATCGGCGGCGAGGGCGGCGAGCTGCGGCTGCCACTGGCCGCGGGCGAACCGGGTGCCGTGCACCAGCACGATCGGCGGGTGATCCACAGTGCTCAGTGTGCCTCCGGGTCGAGGCCGAGCGCCGCCCGGCCCCCGTCCACCGGCAGAGTCACCCCGTTGACGAAGGTGGCCTGGGCCGAGAGCAGGAACGCCACCACGTCGGCCACCTCCCCGGTACGCCCGATCCGGCCCACCGGGTGCAGCCGGGCGAGTTCCGCCCCGACCCGGCCCGCCTCGGCCGGTGCCAGTCCGGCGAGATAGGCGTCGTGCCGCTCGGTGTGGATCGAACCGAGCGCCACCGCGTTGGTCCGGATGCCCCGCCGGCCGTACTCCACGGCGAGCGCCCGGGTCAACCCTTCCACGGCGGCCTTCGCGGTGGCGTACGGCAGGGCCCCCGGCACCGCCCGGCGGGCCTGGTGGGAGGAGACGTTGACGATCGCGCCTCCGGTGCCGGCGGCGAGGAAACGGCGTACCGCGGTGGCGGCGCCGACCACGGCGGGGCGCAGGTTCCGGTCGATCAGCGCGCAGACCTCGGCGACGGGCGCGCTGTGCAGGGAGGCGTCCCGGAAGACGGCGGCGTTGTTGACCCAGCCGGCCAGCGGCGCGGCGGCCTCGGCCAGGTCGGCGGCCCGCCCGGTGACCGCCTCGTCGCCTGCGTCGCCGGTCACCGGGAGCAGCCGGTCGGCGGCGGGATGGTCGGCGAGCCAGGCCAGCGCCGCCCGGTCGTGCTCGACCACGACCACCGTGCCGCCGTCCGCGGCGAGCCGTTCGACGACGGCCCGGCCAACGCCCCGGCCCCCGCCGGTCACCACATACGACACCAGCTCATCGTGCCAGGTCGTGCGGGCCGGTCCCGGACCGGCACATCGGCGAACCGGCGGTGCCGGGACGCACCGGATGCCGCCACCTCGACGAGGCGGTGTGGATCACGGGCGGCGGTGGATGACGACGCAGGCAAGGCCCGGCCCGGCGTGCGCGGCGACCACCGCCCCGGCCTCGGTGACGTAGGTGTCGTGCAGGCGGTCGCCGAGCCGCTCGGTGAGCGCCGCCACCAGCTGTTCGGCGCGCTGCGGCGCGGCCAGGTGGTGCACCGCCAGGTCCACCTCGGCGTCGCCGGCCGCCTCGACCGCCAGGTCGACCAGGCGGGCCACGCCCCGGCCGGCGGTGCGGACCTTGTCCCGGACCACGATGGCGCCGTCCGGCATGTGCATGATCGGCTTCACCGAGAGGGCGGTGCCGAGCAGCGCTTCGGCCGCGTTGATCCGGCCGCCCCGACGCAGGAACTCCAGCGTGTCCACGTAGAAAAAGATGGTGGTCCGGTCGATCGCGTCGACCGCGGCCCGGCGTACCCCGTCGAGGTCCGCGCCCCCGGCGGCGGCCGTGGCGGCGGCGAGCACCGGGAAGCCGAGGCCCATCCCGGTGGATCGGCTGTCGACCACGGCGATCCGGTCGCCGAACTCGGCGGCGGCCAGCCGGGCCGCCTCGACCGTGCCGGAGAGCTCGGCCGACAGGTGCACGGAGACCACGGCGTCGGCGCCGCCGGCGAGCAGCGTGCGGTAGACCTCGGCGAACTGTTCGGGGGCCGGGCGGGAGGTGCTCACCGAGACCCGCCGGCCGCTCAACGTCCGGGTGGCGTCCTCCGGGAACGTCTCGACGCCCTCCAGCCCCTCCGCGCCGTTGAGCACGACGGTCAGTGGGACGACGGTGAGCCGGTGCGCGCGGACCAGCTCGGGCGGGAGGTAGGCGGTGGAGTCGGTGACGACCGCGACGGGCATGCCCGGCACGCTAGCCGATGCGGGGGCGACGCGCCTCAGACCGCGTCGGCCGGCGCGGGCTGCGTGACGAGGCCGACATTGTGCGCCCGCAGGTGCCAGCCCGGGGCGGTGCGCCGCTGCACACCGTCGTCGTATCGCAGCTCGGTCCAGTGGCAGTTGGCCAGCGACCCGACGGTGCGCAGCACCGCGTGGTCCCAGCCGAGCAGGTGACCGACGCCCTGCCGGGCGCCACCGCCGTGGGTGGTCACCACGACCGTCCCGCCGGCGGCCAGGTCGGCCGCGTCCTGGAACGCGGCGCCGAGCCGCTTGCCCAGGTCGTCGAGCGTCTCGATGCCCGCGCCCGGGTCGGGGTCGCCGGCCCGCCAGCGGGCGTACTCGTCGGGGAAACGCTCCGCCACCTCGGTGAGCGCCAGGCCCTGCCACTGACCGAAGTGCCGCTCCCGCAGCCGGCCGTCGGAGCGTACCGGCAGCCCGGTGAGCGCGGCGAGCGCCGCGGCGGTGTCGGCCGCCCGGCGCAGGTCGCTGGAGACGACGGCGTCCGGGCGCAGCGCGGCCAGCACGGGCGCGGCGAGGCGGGCCTGTTCCCGACCGAGGTCGTTGAGGGGTACGTCCGTCTGCCCCTGGACCCGGTTGGTGGCGTTCCAGTCGGTGTTGCCGTGCCGCCAGATGATCAGGCGGGTCATTCGGCGCTGGCGGTGCCGGCGGCGGAGTCGGCCAGGTCCCGGTCCACGAACGGGATCTGCGGGCAGTCCTTCCAGAGCCGGTCGAGCGCGTAGAACTCGCGCTCCTCGGTGTGCTGCACGTGCACCACGATGTCGACGTAGTCGAGCAGCACCCAGCGACCGCCCCGCTCGCCCTCGCGCCGGACCGGCTTGGCCTTCTCCGGCAGCTCCAGCAGCCGCTCCTCGATGGCGTCGACGATGGCGAGCACCTGACGCTCGTTCGGAGCGGCGGCCAGGACGAACGCGTCGGTGATGGCGAGCTGGTCGCCGACGTCGATGATGACGATGTCCTGCGCCTTCTTGTCGGCCGCTGCCTGGGCCGCGGCCATCGCCAGCTCGTGCGCGCGTTCGGAAACTGTCACCGTTCTCCTTCGATCAACCGTGCGACCCTCCAAGCCTCTCACACCCGGCGGGGCGACGACTTGTCAGTTCTGGTCGATTACGCGGACAAACGCCCGCATTCCGGGCGGAATCACCGCTGGTAGAGCCGCCGTTTGGCGATGTACTGCACCACACCGTCCGGCACCAGGTACCAGACCGGCTCGCCCCGGGCCACCCGCGCCCGACAGTCGGTCGACGAGATGGACATGGCGGGGACCTGGACCAGGCTGACCGTGTCGGCGGGCAGGTGCTTGTCGGAGAGTTCGAAGCCGGGCCGGGTCACCCCGATGAAGTGGGCCAGGGCGAGGGCCTCGTCCAGGTCCTTCCAGGACAGGATGCGTTCCAGCGCGTCCGCCCCGGTGATGAAGAAGAGCTGGGCCTTCGGGCCGTACTCGGCGTGCAGGTCACGGAGCGTGTCGACGGTGTAGGTCGGGCCGCCCCGGTCGATGTCGACCCGGCTCACCTGGAAGCGCGGGTTGGAGGCGGTGGCGATCACGGTCATCAGGTAGCGATCCTCGGCCGAGCTGACCGGCTCGTCCGCCTTCTGCCAGGGCTGCCCGGTGGGGACGAAGACCACCTCGTCCAGGCCGAACCGGTCGGCCACCTCGCTAGCGGCGACCAGGTGCCCGTGGTGGATCGGGTCGAAGGTGCCGCCCATGATGCCGATCCGCCGGATGTCTTCCTCCACCCCGCGATCGTAGGCGGCCCTGCCGGGGCCCACCGGAACGGCCCGGCGCGCGGCCGCGGCCGCCGGCGGGGCCGGCCGCTCGACCCGCGCCACGGAAGGGGCTTCCCCGAACGGGTCGCGAGCCATATACTCGTCTACGAGTACTCGTCAGCGAGTGTCAAGCGGAGGAGTGACATGGCCGGGCGACGCAAGGTCGGCAACCTCACGGCGTTGGCCGTGCTCGCCGTTCTCGTCGAGCGCCCGATGCACCCGTACGAGATGGCCACCACCCTCCGGGACCGCGGCAAGGACCAGGACATGGGGATCAAGTGGGGGTCCTTCTACACGGTCGTGCGCAACATGGAGCGGCACGGGTTGATCGCGGCCGTGGAGAGCGTCCGCGAGGGCCGGCGCCCGGAGCGCACCGTCTACCGGATCACCGGCGACGGGCGGGCCGAACTGGTCGACTGGGCCCGCGAACTGGTCGCCACCCCGGCCGTGGAGCGGTCCTCGTTCCGGGCCGGCCTGTCAGTGCTCGCCGCGCTGCACCCGGACGAGGCCACCGCGCTGCTGCGCGCCCGGCTGGCGCTGCTCGAGGAGGGGATCCGGGGTGAGCGGGCGGCGTACGCGGAGCACGCGCGCCTGGTGCCCCGGCTGTTCCTGGTCGAGAACGAGTACGACCTGACGATCCGGGAGGCGGAGGCCGCCTGGATCCGCGCCCTGCTGGCCGAGTTCGCCTCGGGCAGCTACCCCGGGCTGGACGAGTGGCGGGCCTACCACGAGGCCGGACCGCCCGAGCCGGACCCGGCGGGAGGGAGCGGCACCAGCACCTGACGGACGGCCCCGGCCCGGTGCGCCAACACCGCGCCGGGGCCCTTACCTCGAACCGACACCTGACGGCGCCCGCCCGAAGCGGCAACCACGAGGATACCGGCGCTCCCGCCAGGTGGGTTCGGCACGCACGACCACCGACTACCCCTGGGAGGGACCGTGTCCAGAGTGCGCACAGCGATCGTCATCGGCGGCGGCATCGCCGGCCCGGTGACCGCGTTGGCCCTGCACCGCGCCGGCATCGCCGCCACGGTGTACGAGGCGTACCCGAGCACCACCGACGGCAGAGGCGGAACGCTCGCCCTCGCCCCGAACGGCGTCGCGGCGCTGCGCCTGGTCGGCGCGGACGAGGCGGTCATCGCGATCGCCACCCCGATCCGCACGCAGATGATGGCGGCGGGCCGCAAGCACATCCCCCTGCCCGGCCTGGCCGGGATGCCCCCGCTGCGGGTCGTGCACCGCAACGATCTGCACCGGGTGCTGCACGACCGGGCCGTCGCCGAGGGCGTGACAATCGCGTACGGCAAGCGCCTGGTCGGCGTACGGGAGACCCCCGACGGGGTGACCGCCACCTTTGCCGACGGCGACACGGCCACCGCGGACGTGCTGATCGGCGCGGACGGCGTCCACTCGACCGTGCGTACGCTGATCGACCCGCACGCCCCCGGCCCCCGGTTCACCGGAGTGCTGGGCTTCGAGGCGGTGGCCCGGCACGAGGTGGCGGCGGAGCCCGGCACGATGACCTTCGCCTTCGGCCGGGGCGGCTACTACCTCTACTGGCCGGAGCCGGGCGGTGGCACCCGGTGGGGGGTCAACCTGCCGCAGGAGCGGCCGATGAGCCTCACCGAGGCCCGCGCGGTGCCGCCGGACGAGTGGCTGGCGACGCTGCGGCGGGCGTACGGCGACGACGACCCGGGCCGGGACCTGATGCGGACCAGCAGCGCGGCGGAGCTGCAGACGGTGGGATCGATGCACATCATGCCGCCGGTGCCGCACTGGCACCGCGGCCGGATGGTACTGGTCGGCGACGCGGCGCACGCCCCCTCCAACAGCTCCGGGCAGGGCGCGTCGCTCTCCATCGAGAGCGCCGTGCAGCTGGCCCGGTGCCTGCGGGACCTGCCGGACGTCCCGTCCGCCTTCGCGGCGTACGAGCGGCTGCGGCGGGAGCGGGTGGAGAAGGTTGCCAGGCGGGCGGCCCGGATCAACCACGCGAAGGCCCCGGGAGCGGTGGCCCGGGCGATCATGCCGGTGCTCATGCCGCTGTTCATCAAGGCCGCCATGAATCCGGAGAAGATGATCGGCCACGAGCAGCGGTACGTCATCGACTGGGAGGCACCGGTGACCGCGGGCGCGCCGCTGGGCTGAGCCGCACCGGGGTGGCGTACCGCTTGGGTGCGCCACCCCGGCCACCGGTCAGGCGCCCGCGGCGGCCACCGCCGTCCGGACCACCAGCGCGCGGCGCAGGTCGTCGTCGAGGTCGACGACCCGCCGGCGCAGCCCGGGCGTGAGGTCGTCGCGGGCCAGCAGAGCGGCGGCCAGGTCCCGGGTGGGTTGCGCCACGGCGTAGCGGGGGAAGGCCAGGGTGGCCACCCGGTCGGCCGTCCAGGGGGTACGCAGCCGCGCCGCCGCCGGCATGTCGGCGAAGTACCGCTCGACGTACCCGGCGGTCAGCTCGCCCTGCTCCGGCCGCCAGAAGCCCTCCGCGGTGGCCTCGACGAGGCGGTTGGAGAGCTCGGCATTGCTGGTGACGATCTCCCAAGCGACCCGCTTGGCGTCGGCGTCGGGCAGGGCGGCCCGGCAGCCCGCAGCCCGTTCGGCGCCGGTGGCGCTGCGGTCGGCAGCCGCCTCGGCGGCGATCTCCGGCTCGCCGGCCGCGCCCAGCACCACCAGCCGCTGCAGCAGCGCCCAGCGCAGGTCGGCGTCCACGGCCAGCGCCTCCGGCACGCCCTTGCCGGCCAGCCAGCCGGTAAGCAGCCCGGTGTCGGTGGTGGCGCCGATCAGCCCCCGGGCCGCAGCGAGTTGCAGCGACCCGCCGGCCGGGGCGGTGGCGAGCAGCGTGGCGCAGGCCCCGGCGATCCGGAGCAGGGCGGCGTCCCGGGCCAACGGCTCCAGGTAGCGGTCGACGAGGTTCCGGCTCAGGGTGAGCACGTCCTCCGCGATGATCACCTCGGTCTCGGCGGGCAGCGCCGCCGCGATGAGCGCGACCACGGCGGCGACGGGCCGCTCGCCGTCGGTGGCGGCGTCCAGCGCCTCCCCCCAGAGCAGCGCCCGGGCCAGCGGATCGTCCAACGCGGGAAGCACCATCGGCACCACGTCCGCCGAGGCCGGGTCGAGCCGGATCTTGGCGAAGGTGAGGTCACCGGCGTTGGGCAGCAGCAGACCGGTGGCCGGGTGGCCGACCAGCTCGGCCAGCTCGGTGCGGCCGTGATCGGCGTCCGGGTCGAGGTCCACCTCGAAGCGGCGCGTCGGGGCGTCCGGGGCGTACCGGGCGACGCCGATGCGGTGCGGGCGCAGCACCGGGTAAGCCTCCGGCGCGGTCTGCACCACGGCCGCCTCGGCCCACCGGCCGTCGGCGTCCACCGCGGTGACCATCCGCAGCGTGTTGACCTGGGGACGGCGCAGCCAGCGCTCCGCCCAGTCGGTGAGGTCGCGGCCGCTCGCGGCGCCGAGGCTGTCGAGCAGGTCGGCGAGGGTGGCGTTGCCGAACCGGTGCTTGGCGAAGTGCGCGTTCAGGCCGGCGAGGAAGGCGTCGTCGCCGAGCCAGGCGACGAGCTGACGCAGCACGCTGGCGCCCTTGGCGTACGAGATGCCGTCGAAGTTGAGCAGGCCCTGGGCGGCGTCGGCGACCTCCTCCGGGGCGACCGGGTGAGTGGAGGGACGCTGGTCGGCCGCGTACCCCCAGGCCTTGCGGCGCATCGCGAAGGTGGTCCACGCCTGGTCGAAGCGGGTGGCCTCGGCGGTGACCCGGGTGCCGAGGTACTCCGCGAACGACTCGTTCAGCCACAGGTCGTCCCACCAGCGCATGGTGACCAGGTCGCCGAACCACATGTGCGCCATCTCGTGGGCGATGGTGGTGGCCCGCAGCTCCCGCTGGGTGTCGGTGACGGCCGAACGGAAGACGTAGTCGTCCCGGATGGTGACCAGGCCCGGGTTCTCCATGGCGCCGGCGTTGAACTCCGGCACGAACGCCTGGTCGTACTTGCCGAACGGGTAGCGCTCGGTGAAGAGCTCGTGGAACCGGTCGAAGCACTGCCGGGTGACGGTGAAGAGTTCGTCGGCGTCGGCGTCCAGGTGCGCGGCCAGCGAACGCCGGCAGTAGAGGCCGAGCGGGATCCCGTCGTGCTCGTCCTGCCGGACGTGCCAGGGACCGGCGATCAGCGTGAAGAAGTACGTGGCCAGGGGCTGGGTCGGGGCGAACTCCCAGCGGCCGGGGGCGGGCCGGGCGGCGACCGCGCCGTTGGCCGCGACGGTCCACTCCGGCGGGGCGGTGACCGAGAGGGTCACCGGGGCCTTCAGGTCGGGCTGGTCGAACGCGGCGAAGATCCGCTGCACGTCGTCGAGGAAGGACATGGCGTAGAGGTAGCTCTCGCCGTCGGCCGGGTCGACGAACCGGTGCATGCCCTCGCCGGTGTTCGAGTACGCCATCTCGGCCTCGACCGTGAGCGTGTTCGTCGCGGCCAGCCCGGTCAGCGGCAGCCGGTTGTCCTCGAGCGCGCCCGGGTCGAGGTCGCGGTCGTTGAGGCGTACCCCGAGGAGTTTCGCGGGTTTGACCTCGGCGAAGGTCTCGGCGCCGGGGGTCGCCCGGAACCGGATGGTGACGGCGGAGCGGAACCGCTCGCCGTCGCCGGTCAGGTCGAGGTCCACCTGGTAGGACTCGACGGTAATCACCGCGCCACGCGCGGTCGCCTCTACACGGGTCAGGCTCGGCATCCGCTTATCCTGCCCGATGGGGGTCCGGACGGGCTCCCCGGTAAGCGTGGCGATGGAGGAACAGCGATGGGTCAGCACCCCAAGGGCGACTTCGACCTCTCCCGGGCGGTCTGGCAGCGGGCCGAGGGGGACACCTCCGAGAGCGCGGTCGAGGTGGCCTTCGTCGACGACCTGATCGGAATGCGGAACTCGGCCGAGCCGGACGGCCCGGTGCTGGTCTTCACCCAGGCCGAGTGGGACGCCTTCGTGGGCGGCGCGCAGGACGGCGAGTTCGACCTGGACTGAGCGGCGGCGGTCAGTCACCGTCGCCCCAGCCGAGGCCGCCGAGGCCGGGGGCGTGGTGGAAGCCGGGGTGGCCCGCCACGTCCGCGCAGCGTTCGCGGTCGGGGCCGGGCGCCCCGCAGAACAGCCGCTCCGCGCGGTGCCAGGCGTCCGCCGGGCTGAGGGCCGCGGCACCGAGCGCCAGCTCCGGGCGGAGCAGGCTCAGCGCCTCGGCGTACGCGACGGCCAGCTCCCGCGCGACGGACAGGTCGGCGGCCTCGAAGCCGAGGTGCACGGTGAAGAACCGGGCCGGCCGGGCCACGTCCCGGCGGTGCGGCGCGATCAGCGTCTCCTCCCGGTCGCCCCGGCCCGCGCCGAGCCCGGCCGCCATCCCGCGCTGCCGCCAGCGCGCCGCCCTCTTGTCGCGCACGTGTCCTCCCCGTCTCCGTGCCGCCGCCGGGCCCGGCCGCGGCGCGGCCGGCCCCGCCGCCGGTGTCCCCCGACCGGCCCGCCGCCGGTCCGGAACTGAGCGAACCAGCTTTCCGCCGTCCTGGGAGGGGCCAGCTTCGGCGCCGGGGCTGGCCCCTCCCCCGGCCGGTGGAAGGTGGCAGGGTGGCCGCCGGGACGGGATTCACGCGGCCGGACCGGGGTAGAAGCGCACAGACCGTGCCGCGTCGCCGTCAGGAGCAGCCGATGAGCGTCATCCCCACCGACCGGAGCCCGGAGAGCACGCTGGCGTTCCTCCGCGCGGGCTACCGGTTCGTCGGCGACCGCTGCGACCGCTACGGCAGCAATATCATCCAGACCCGGCTGCTGCTGGAACCGACCATCTGCCTGCGCGGACGCCCGGCCGCCGAGCTGTTCTACGACAACGACCGCTTCATCAGGCACGGGGCCATGCCGATGCGGGGACAGCGCACGCTCACCGGGGTCGGTGGCGTCCAGGGGCTCGACGGCGACGCGCACCGGGCCCGCAAGGCGATGCTGATGTCGATCATGAGGCCCGCCGGGATCCGCCACCTCGGGCAGCTCGTCGACGACGAGTGGCGGGCCCGGATCCCGGCCTGGGCCGAGCGCGGCCCGGTCGTGCTCTACGACGAGGTCGCCCGGATCCTGACCCGGGCGATCTGCGCCTGGGCCGGGGTGCCGCTGGCCGAGGCGGACGTGGCCCGGCGTACCGCCGAGCTGCACGCCATGATCGAGGGCCCCACCGCGGTCGGCCCCCGGCACTGGCGGGGCGTGCTCGCCCGCCGCCGGGCGGAACATTGGATCGGGGACCTGATCGGGCGGGTCCGCGCCGGCGGCCTGCCCGCGCCGGAAGGCAGCGCGCTGCGGGTGGTCGCCGAGCACCGCGACGAGCGGGGCCGGTCGCTGCCCCCCCGGGTCGCGGCGGTGGACCTGCTGAACATCCTGCGGCCGACCGTCGCCGTCGACCGGTTCGTGGTCTTCGCCGCGCTGGCCCTGCACGACCACCCCGACTGGCGGGACAGGGTTCGCGGCGATGACACCGCCACCGAGCACTTCGTGCAGGAGGTACGCCGCTACTACCCGTTCTTCCCGGTGGCCGCGGCCCGGGTCCGGCGCTCCTTCGAGTGGCAGGGGTACCCGTTCCCGCAGGGCCGCCGGGTCCTGCTCGGCCTGTACGCGACCAACCACCACCCGGAGCTGTGGCCGGAGCCGGAGCGGTTCCGGCCGGAACGCTTCGCCGACTGGTCGGGCGACGCGTTCAGCCTGGTGCCGCAGGGCGGGGGCGATCACTTCACCGGGCACCGCTGCGCCGGCGAGTGGATCACCATCGAGCTGATGAAGCGGGCCGTCGCCACCCTCACCGGCGCGATGAGCTACCAGGTCCCGCCGCAGGACCTGGCGCTGGACCTCGGTCGGATGCCCGCCCTGCCGCCCAGCGGTCTGCTCATCGACGCGGTGCGCCGCACCGAGTGAGCGTCAGCGCGCCACCTCGAACGCCAGGTCGATGATCTGACCGGAGTCGTCGCAGCGGGTCTTGCGCAGCACCACCGACCCGAGGTCCGGGCTGTCGAAGAGGCGTACGCCACCGCCGAGGAGAACCGGCACCAGGTGCACGACCAACTCGTCGAGGAGCCCGGCCCGGAGGCACTGCCGCGCCACGTCCGCGCCGAACACGCCCACGTCCCGCTCGCCGGCCGCCTCCCGGGCGAGGTCGGCGGCCTTCACCACGTCACCGGAGAGGAAGGTGACCCCGTCGACGGGCTCGGCCGGCCGGTGGGTCAGCACGAAGACCGGCCCGGACCAGGCCCCACCGTAGATCCCCCGGGCCCCCGCGCCGGGCCGGTTGCCGAGATCGAGGCCGCGCCGGCCGGAGAGGATCGCGCCGGTGCGGCGCATCGTCTCGGCGCCCAGCGGCCCGGCCGTGCTGTGCCCGAACATCCAGTCGGCCGAGTCGTCCGGCGGGGCGATGAACCCGTCGAGCGACATGGTGACGTGCCAGATCATGCGCGCCATCGCGCCCCCTCGTGCCGCCCACCCCGGTCGGGCGGGACCGGCCTCCATCATGGACGGCGGGTACGACAGCGCGTCACTCCGCGACCACGAGGGCCTGCGGGGGCGTCCTCCGCCCGGGTCACTTGCTCCTGCCTCGGACCACGCCCGGAAGGGTCGGGGCGGTGTCGCGCGCCTGGCCGGTCTCGATCAGCGATTTGATCCGGCGCAGCGCGCCACCCAGGGCCACCGCCGGATCGTGACCGGCGGCCAGGCCGAGCGCCCGGCGTACCGGGCCGGACCGCCAGCGCAGCTCGGTCCGGATCTCGGTTCCCCGGTTCTGCGGCATTGGCGCCAGCTCCACCCGACCCCGTTGGATCACCGGCCCGTCGGTCACCCGCCAGCTCAGCCGGCCCGGGCCGTCGACGGTCACCTCGGCCCGCCACTCGACGCCGCCCACGGCGGGGTCTCTGGCCACGCACCGCCAGCGGTTGTCGTCGAGCTGCTTCAGGGTCGCCCACTCGGCCAGCGCCCAGTCCAGCCGTTCCCGGTCGGTCCAGAAGCCGATCACCGCGTCCATCGGCCGGTCCACGGTGATGTTCCGGTGGACGACGTACCAGCCGTCCTCCTGCTCGGATCGCTGCCGACGCCGCCGGCGGGCCACCGCCCGGCCGACACCGACCGCAGCCCCCGCAGCGGCCGCGGCCAGCGCCCACCTCGTTCCGTTGCTGGTCATCACGCCTCCTCCACCCGGGCGCCGGTGGGCCGCCCGTACGTCGGAGCGCTACCCGGCACCCGGCGAACGAAACGGGAAAATGGTTTGATCACCAAAATTTCGGGCACGCTGCGGCCGCCCTGTCCAGAACTGATGAGGAGGCGAGGGACCGCATGCATGCGTACCCCGGGCCGGCGCTACTGCTGGCGGCGGGTGCGGCGGCGGCCGCGCTCATCCCCGGTCGGCGGGGGCGGTGGTCGCGGACCGCGGCGGTGACGGTGGCCGGCGCCCTGGTGGGCCGGCGGCTGGCCGGCCTGCTCGCCCCGCCGGCCGGGCGGACCGGCGACGCGGGCGGGCCCGCCCGCCCGCCCCCACCCCAGGGCGGGCCCGACGAGCTGCGGCTCTGGGTGGCGGCGGCCGACCTACCGGTCCCGGTCCGCCCAGGCCCGACCACCGGCCCGCTGCCGAGCTGAGCGCCACGGCCGTCGGCCCGACCGCACGCGACAGCTCGCGGCCACTCCCCGGCGTCCGGCCGGAAGTGACCGCGAGCTGTCGCGTGCGGAAACGGTCAATACCGGACCTGTTCGCGCGACTGCTGCGCGGTGTCCTTGACGTCGTACGCGGCGGACCGGGTGTCCTCCTTGACCGTCTGCGCGGCGTCCTGGGCGGTCGCCTTCACCGACTCGGCGGCGTGCTGGGCCGGCCCCCGCAGCTCCTCCTTGACCTCGCCGGCGACCTCGCTCAGCTTCTCCTTCACCACCCCGCCGTGCTCGGCGGCCTTCTCCTTGACCTGCGCGGCGACCTGCTGCTCGCGGCGGGTCGCCGGGATCAGCGAGGAGACCAGCATCCCGACGCCGAAAGCGATCACGCCGGCGGCGATCGGGTTGCCCTCGGACTTCTCCCGCAACACCTGCGGGGCCCGGTGGGCGGCGTCGCCGACGGTGGAGGCGGCGGCGTGCGCCTTGTCGCTGACGGTCGACCCCGCCGACGAGGCGTGGTCGCCCACCGAGTGGGCGTGGTGGCCGGTGGTGTGGCCCAGGTCGGATGCGGTTCCCATCACCTTGTCCTTCGCGTTGGAGAGCGCGCTGCGGACGCGCTGCTTGCGGTCGTCGACGATGCGGCTCGGGCTGACCTTGTACGCCAGGGCGTCCACGTCCGAGCTCAGGTTGCTGCGGGTGGCTTCGATGTCCCGGCGGATCTGGTCGGGGTCGGTGCTCATCGGGTGACTCCCTCCGGGTGCGGCTTGAGCGCGTCGGGGATGCGCTGCACGCTGTCGTTGGTCTGCTTGAGGCCGCGGATCCGCTCGGCGTTCTTCTTGCCCATCGAATAGAGGACCCCGGCGATCACGGCCCAGATGACGGCGACGATCAGCGCGGCCAGGCCCGAATCCATGACGTTGTCCAGGGCCTGCCACAGCGCGATGGAGAGGAAGAGCGCGACCATGTAGCCGCCGAAGCCGGCGCCGCCGAAGAGGCCGGCGGCCTTGCCCGCCTTCTTCCCCTCCTGGCGGATCTCCGCCTTGGCCAGCTCCACCTCCTGCCGCATCAGCGTGGACAGGTCGGCGGTCACCTGGCGCATCAGCTCACCGATCGAGCTGCCCCGGACCTCGTCCGCGGTGTGCGGGGCGCCCGCCGGCTGGTAGCCGGAGTCCAGGCCGGGCCCCTGCGTCGGCGCGGTCATGCCGTCGCCTCCCTTCCGCCGCTTCGGCCGCTCACCGGCGGTTCACACCGCTGGACGGGACGCCCGGCAGCGGGTCGGTCCGCTCCGGCGGGGGCAGCGGCTGGCCGGTGCCGCCGACCGGGTCGGCGTAGCCGCCGGCGGTGCCCGGGTCGGGGTAGGTCGCGCCCTGGCCCGAGTAGCCGGGGGTCGGCTCGGCGTAGGTGCCGGGGGTCGGCTCGGCGTAGGTGCCGGGGGTCGGGTCGAGGTAGCCGCCCGGCGGGATCTGGTCCGGCACGGCGCGCGAGGTCGGGATGACCGCGGTCCGGTCCGGGTCGTACGCCCGCTGGCCGGTGCCGTCGCCGACGGCGGCGATGTTCCGGGTCAGCCGGCCGGCGACCACGCCGAGCAGCGCCGCGCCGACCAGGAAGGTGCCCGGGTTGCGGCGGGCGTAGTTCTTCACCTCGTTGAGGAGGTCGCCCGGCTCGCGCTGCTCCAGCCAGCCGGCCACGCCGTGCACCCGGTCGGCGGCCTGGTGGGCGAGTTCGGTGACCGGGCCGGAGCCGCCACCGTTCTGCGCCATCGACCGCATCTCCTCGGCCAGCGAGCGGAGCCCGCCCGCGGCACGCTGCTGCTGCTGGCCGGTCTGGGTGGTCAGCTGGTCACGGGCCTCGCCGTAGAGGTTGCGGGCCTGCCGCTTCGCCTCGCCGACGACCTCCCTGCCCTGCTCCTTGGCGGTCTCGGCGACCGCGCCGCCGGCGTTCGCGGCCTCCGAGCCGACCTGGCGGGCCTGGTCGCGAACCCCGCCGCCGTTGGTCGACTCGTACGTGGCAGGCGTGGGTGACAGATCGTAAGTCATGGTGTCCCTTCCGCTCGGATGGTCGTAGCGGTTGTGCTCGGGGGATCACGCCGAATTACTTTCGGCGTGACAACTGACCTACCCCGCGTGGTGGGGTCCATGCCTGATTCGTGATTTCTCTGCGGAAGCGCCCCGCCCTGATCACACAATGGAGGGTCTGCCCGACCCGGGTGGCGGTTGCTCCACGGAGGTGACAGCGATGGCACGTGACGTGCGCGGACGCGCTCCGGCCCGGTCCCGTCCGGCGCTCCAGAAGGTCGCCCTCGCGGTGGCCGCCGTCTTCGTGCTGATCGGCGTGCTCGGGTTCGTCCCCGGGTTCACCACCCACTACGGGGACCTGGCGTTCGCCGGTCACCACTCCGAGGCGAAGCTGATCGGCCTGTTCCAGGTCTCCGTGCTGCACAACCTGGTGCACCTGCTCTTCGGCCTGGTCGGGCTGGTGCTGGCCCGCACGGTCTCCGGGGCCCGCCTCTTCCTGGCCGGCGGCGGCGCCGTCTACCTGGCCATCTGGCTGTACGGCTTCGCGGTGGACCGGGAGAGCGCGGCGAACTTCGTGCCGTTCAACGACGCGGACAACTGGCTGCACCTCTTCCTCGGCTTCGGGATGCTCGCCGTGGGCCTGCTGCTCAACAACGAGGTGGGCACCGGCAGCCGGCTGGACACCCCGATCGACCGACCCTGACCTGCGTCACCCGGGCGAGTGGTGACGGCCCGACACGCCGCCGCACGGGTTTGCGTGATCATTGCCCGGGGCAACGGAGGACCACCACGGGGAGTGATCCTGACGAGGAGGTCCGGCGATGCCGCGGTGGTTGCGGGAGAACGCGCTCACGGTCGCGATGCTCGGCGCGTTCCTGATCTTCCTGGTGTTGCAGAGCGTGTCCGGCTGGCAGGTGCACAACGAGGAGCTGGCCCAGTACGGGGCGGCCCCGCTGAGCTGGTGGGCGTACCTCGGCACCGGGCACTTCGCGGAGGCGGTCTTCGAGAACTGGGAGTCGGAGTTCCTCCAGATGGGCGGCTACGTACTGCTCACCGCGTACCTGGTGCAGAAGGGGTCGGCCGAATCCAAGCCCGAGGGACAGACCGACCGCCCCGACGACGACGCGCGCCGGGCCACCCCGGACTCCCCCTGGCCGGTCCGGGCCGGCGGGCTGCCGCTGGTCATCTACCGCAACAGCCTGTCGATCGCACTGCTGCTGATCTTCGCCGGCTCGTTCCTCGGCCACCTGCTCGGCGGCGTGGTCGAGTACAACGAGATGCAGGCACTGCAGAGCGGGGCGGCCCCGATCAGCGCCTGGCAGTTCCTCGGCACCAGCGACTTCTGGTTCCAGTCGATGCAGAACTGGCAGAGCGAGTTCCTCGCCGTCGGGGTGCTGATCCTGCTGAGCATCGTGCTGCGGCAGCATGCCAGCCCGGAGTCGAAGCCGGTCACCGCCGCGCACGCCACGACCGGCGCGTGAGAACGCCTCAGGCCGCGACCGGCAGGCGCTTGGCGAAGCACACGCTGTACGGGTTGTCGACGTACTCGCCGTACACCGGGATGGGCTGGTAGCCGCAGGACCGGTAGAGGCCGATGGCGGCCGGCAGGTAGGTGCCGGTCTCCAGGCACACCGTGGTGTGCCCCTGCCGGAAGGCCAACTCCTCCAGCGCCGCCAGCAACTGCCGGGCGATGCCCCGCCCCCGGTACGCCGGCCGCACGTACATCCGCTTGAGCTCGCCGGTGCCGGCGTCCAGGGCCTGGATGCCGCCGCAGGCGACCACGCGCCCGGCCGCCACCACGGCCAGGTAGTGGATGTCGTCGTGGGTGACGGTCACCTGCCCGTCAAGGCCTCCGTCGGCTTCGCGCAGCTCGCGCTGCTGGGCGACGACCAGGGCGGCGACCTCGGGGTCGGTGACGGGACGGGGCTCGATCAGCATGGTTGCCACGCTAGGCAGCGCCCGTTTCGGGCAGGTTTCCGGCGTGCGACCCGGAGCCGACTAGTCCCAGTCCTCGTCGTCGTCCGCGTCCGCCGCGGGGGCGGCCTCCAGCTCGTCCTCCGGCCGGCGCCGGCGCGCCTTGCGGGCGGCCAGCCGATCGGCGGCCGAGGCGCGGGTCGACTTCTCCTCCAGCCGGATGTCCGCACCCCGGATGCTCGGGGTGAAGTCCACGCCCGCGTAGAGGGTGGGCTGCCAGTCGAACTCGCGGTCGCCGATCCGGACCAGGTCGCCGGCCTGCGCGCCGGCCTTGGCCAGCTTCTCCTCGACGCCCAGCCGGGCCAGCCGGTCGGCCAGGTAGCCCACCGCCTCGTCGTTGTCGAAGTTGGTCTGCTTGACCCAGCGCTCGGGCCGGTTGCCCCGCACGGTGTACGAGCCGTCGGCCTCCGCCTCGATGGTGAAGCCGGCGTCGTCGACCGCCTTCGGGCGGATCACGATCCGGGTCGGCTCGGCCGGCGGCGCCGCGCTGCGCGCCTGCTCGACCACCTCCGCCATCGCGTAGGTCAGCTCCTTGAGCCCCTCGCGGGTGGCCGAGGAGACCTCGAAGACCCGGAAACCGCGCGCCTCCAGGTCGGGCCGGACGATCTCGGCGAGGTCCCGCCCGTCCGGCACGTCGATCTTGTTGAGCGCGACGAGGCGGGGCCGGTCGGCGAGCCCGCCGTACTCGGCCAGCTCGGCCTCGATGGTGTCGATGTCCGCGAGGGGGTCCCGGCCCGGCTCCAGCGTCGCGGTGTCGACCACGTGCACCAGCACGGCGCAGCGCTCGACGTGGCGGAGGAACTCCAGGCCCAGGCCCTTGCCGGTGGCCGCGCCCGGGATCAGACCCGGCACGTCGGCGACCGTGAAGGTGTGGTTGTCCACCCGCACCACGCCCAGGTTCGGCACCAGGGTGGTGAACGGGTAGTCGGCGATCTTCGGCTTGGCGGCCGAGATGACCGAGATCAGCGAGGACTTGCCGGCGGACGGGAAGCCGACCAGGCCGACGTCGGCGACGCTCTTCAGCTCCAGCACGACGTCCAGCCGGTCACCGGGCTCACCGAGCTCGGCGAAACCGGGCGCCTTGCGCCGCGCGTTGGCGAGCGAGGCGTTGCCGCGCCCGCCGCGACCGCCCCGGGCCGCCTCGAAGGTGGTGCCCACGCCGACCAGGTCGGCCAGCACCTCGCCGTCGGGGGTCTGCACCACGGTGCCGTTCGGCACCTTGATCACCAGGTCGTGACCGTTGGCGCCGTCCCGGTTCGAGCCGGCGCCGCCCTTGCCGTTCTCGGCCTTCTGGTGCGGCCGGTAGTGGAAGTCGAGCAGCGTGGTGACCTGCGGGTCGACGACCAGCGACACGCTGCCGCCGTGCCCGCCGTTGCCGCCGTCCGGTCCGCCGAACGGCTTGAACTTCTCCCGGTGGATCGAGACACAGCCGTGCCCGCCGTCGCCGGCCTGCAGGTGCAGGACGACCCGGTCAACGAACGTCGTCACGCTGTCAATCCTTCCAGCGGGGTCCGCCCCGCACGTGAAAAGCGAAGCGGGCCGGGACACGAGGTCCGCGGCCCGCTTACGCCGGAGAACTACTGCTGCGGCACGATGCTGACGGTCTTGCGACCGCGCTTGGTGCCGAACTGGACCGCACCGGCGGCCAGCGCGAAGAGCGTGTCGTCGCCGCCGCGGCCGACCAGGTCACCGGGGTGGAACTTGGTGCCCCGCTGGCGGATGATGATCTCGCCCGCGTTGACAACCTGACCACCGAAGCGCTTCACGCCGAGCCGCTGGGCCGCGGAATCGCGACCGTTACGCGAGCTGGACGCACCCTTTTTGTGAGCCATTGGAGGACGACCTACTTCCCGCTGGAGATGCCGGTCACCTTGACCTGGGTCAGCGGCTGGCGGTGACCCTGGCGCTTGTGGTAGCCGGTCTTGTTCTTGAACTTGTGGATCCGGATCTTCGGGCCCTTGGTGTGCGCGGCGATCTCGCCGGACACCGAAACCTTGGCAAGCTTCGCCGCGTCGGTCACCAGGTCGTCACCGTCGACGAGGAGCACCGCGGTGAGCTTCACCGCGTCACCGGGGGCACCGGTGAGCTTCTCGACCTCGATCACGTCGCCCTCGGCGACCTTGTACTGCTTGCCGCCGGTCTTGACGATCGCGTACATCGGAGGCGGACTCCCTGTCGTTGAGGCTGCTAGCGTCTTTTCCCACCGTTACCGGTCGGTCGTTCCCACGGCGTCTCGCCGGGAGCCGTGACACCGGCGGCGCGGGCGCGCGGGAACTCGGCACACCAAAGTGCGCCGCAGGCCAGCGTACGCCATACCGGGCCCGCTACCCAAACCGGGCCGCCGGTCAGCCCGGGCAGAGCTCGTCGAGGCGCCCCTGGAGCCGGTCGAACTCCGTCTCGTCGATCGCCCGCACGTCCGTGCCGAGCCCGCCCACCTCGGTGGCCAGGTCCGCCAACAGGGTACGCAACCGGGGGTCGGTGGCCCGCGCCGACTGCTCCCGCAGAGCGTCCCGCCAGCCCGCGAGGGCGGCCTCCGCGTCCCGCCGGGCGGCCTCCTCCGTCCTCCGGTCCCGGACCGCGTTCGCGCGCAGCATCTCGGCCAGCTTCTGGACGTACGTCTGCACGGCCGCGGAGCCGGCCTGCTTGGCGCGGGCGCAGACTCCCACGTCGCCGCTCGCGGTCGGGGCGGGGGTGGCCGTCGTGGCCGTTGGGGCCGGTGAGGCGAAGCCCACCGCGAAGGGGTCGTCGCCGTCCCGCCCGGCGCAGCCCGTACCGGCCAGCAGGACCCCGGTCAGCGCGGTGAGCGCGAACACCCGACGCATGTCTCCTCCCGTCCGGGCCCCGCCGCCCCGACCGGGGGGTCGACGGGTACGGCAAGGGCCCCTCCCTGCGGACTCTGTTGCCGAGGAAGGGGCCCTGTCAAACGCCGTGCTGGTCAGCGCCTCACGGGCGGGTACGCCGCCGCGCGCCACCGCGTCGGGAGCGCCGCCGGCCAGGGCCGGTCTCGGCGCCCTCCTCCTCGGTCTCCCCGTCGCCGAGCGCGTCCGGGTCGTCCGCGGCGGCCAGCCGGGCCGAGTCGCCCTCCTGGCTGTCGGCGACCGCCGGGGCGGCCGGCGTCTCGGTCTCGTACCGGGAGAGGTCGTAGCCCTGGGTGTCGTAGTAGTCCTCCGGGGCCGCCACGACCTCGGCGACGGTCCGCTCCGGGGCGGCCTCGGCGGCCGGCTGCTCCGGCGCGGCCTCCGCGGCGGGCTTCTCCGGGGCGGCCTTGCGGCCCCGGCGCCGGCCCTTCTCCTCGGTGGCCGGGGTGGTGACGGCCGAGGCGACCGCCTTGACCTTCTCCCCCGCGCCGCCGCCGGCCCGCGGCTTCTCCGGCACCGGCTCGGTGTGGATGATCACGCCGCGACCCTTGCAGCACTCGCAGGTCTCGCTGAACGCCTCCAGCAGGCCCGCGCCGATCCGCTTGCGGGTCATCTGCACCAGGCCCAGCGAGGTGATCTCGGTGACCTGGTGCTTGGTGCGGTCCCGGCCGAGGCACTCGGTGAGCCGGCGCAGCACCAGCTCCCGGTTCGACTCCAGCACCATGTCGATGAAGTCGATCACCACGATGCCGCCGAGGTCGCGCAGCCGGAGCTGGCGGACGATCTCCTCGGCCGCCTCCAGGTTGTTCCGGGTGACCGTCTCCTCCAGGTTGCCGCCGGAGCCGGTGTACTTGCCGGTGTTGACGTCGATGACGGTCATCGCCTCGGTGCGGTCGATCACCAGCGACCCGCCCGAGGGCAGGAAGACCTTGCGGTCCAGCCCCTTGAGGATCTGCTCGTCGATCCGGTACTCGGCGAACACGTCGCTGGTGCCGGCGTGCCGGCGCAGCCGGGCGACCAGGTCGGGCGAGACGTGCGACAGGTACGACTCGACCATGTCGTACGACTGCGCGCCCTCGATGACCAGCTCGCGGAAGTCCTCGTTGAACAGGTCCCGGACCACCCGGATGACCAGGTCCGGCTCCTCGTAGAGGAGCACCGGCGCGCCGCCCTCGGCCGCCTTGGCCTGGATGTCCTCCCACTGCGCCTGGAGCCGCTTGACGTCGCGGGCCAGCTCGTCCTCGCTGGCGCCCTCGGCGGCGGTCCGCACGATCACCCCAGCGCCGTCCGGCACCAGCTTCTTGAGGATGTCCCGCAGCCGCTTGCGCTCGGTGTCCGGCAGCTTGCGGCTGATGCCCGAGGCGTTGCCGTGCGGCACGTACACCAGGTGCCGGCCGGAGAGGGCGATGTGGCTGGTGAGCCGGGCGCCCTTGTGCCCGATCGGGTCCTTGGTGACCTGCACCAGCACCGAGTCGCCGGACTTGAGCGCCTGCTCGATCGAGCGGGCCCGGCCCTCCAGCCCGGTGGTGTCCCAGTTGACCTCGCCGGCGTAGAGCACGGCGTTGCGCCCGCGCCCGATGTCGACGAACGCCGCCTCCATGCTGGGCAGGACGTTCTGCACCTTGCCCAGGTAGACGTTGCCGGCCATGGTGCCGGACGAGTTGCGGGTGACGTAGTGCTCCACCAGCACGCCGTCCTCGAGGACGGCGATCTGGGTCCGGTCGCCGCGCTGGCGGACGGCCATCACCCGGTCGACCGCCTCCCGGCGGGCCAGGAACTCCGACTCGCTCAGGATCGGCGGCCGGGTACGCCGCTGCTCGCGACCGTCCCGGCGGCGCTGCCGCTTGGCCTCCAGCCGGGTCGAACCGGAGACGCCCTGCACCTCGTCGACGGCCTTGCGCGGCTCCCGGATCTTGACGACCGTGGGCACCCCGTCCTCGGCGGCGGCCTCCACGTCGCCGGCGCCGCGGCGACGGCGACGACGACGGCGGCGGGTCATCCCGTCGCCCTCGGCCTCCTCCTCCTCGGCGGCCTCCTCCTCCTCGACCTCGGCGGCCTCGGCGGCCTCGGCCCGGACAGCCTCCTCGGCCTCCTCGTCCTCGGCCTCCTCCGCGCCGCCCTTGCCGCGGCCCCGGCCCCGGCGGCCGCGGCGACGGCGGCGACGGCCGGCGGCCTCGTCCTCGTCCTCCTCCGCCTCGGCGATCTCCTCGGCCTCGACGGCCGGCTCCTCGTCGACCTCGACCTCGACCTCGGCCTCGACGGGCTCCGCCTCGCGGCGGGCCCGCCGGCGGCGCCGGCCGGTCTCCACCGGCTCCTCGGCGGCCTCCTCGGCGACCGGGTAGGTGACCCGGACGCTCGGCATCTCCTCGGGCTGCGGCGCCATGAACAGGACAGTCGGCGCGGAGACCGCGGCCCGGCGGCGGCGGGTCGGGGCCGGCTCCTCGGCGGCCGCCGGCACGGCAGCCCCCGGCGCGATCTCGCCGGTCCGGTCCTCCAGGCCACCGGCCCGGGCCAGGGTGGCCTCGTCGAGCGGCAGCTGCTCGTTCACCCGCGCGCCCGACTCGGCGGGCGTCGGCTCCTCCTCGGCGTCCTCGCCCTCGGCGTCCTCGCCGGCGGACGGCGCGGGCTCCTCGGCCGGGGCGGTCGGGGGCTCGGCGCCCTCGACGTCCGCCTGCGGCTCGGCCACCGCGTGCGGCTCGACGGCGGCGGCCTCGGCCGGCGCCTCGGTCGCGGACTCCTCCAGCGGCGTCTCGGCGGGCGGCGGGGTGGCCTTGCGCCGACGGGCCCGGGTCACCTTGACCGGCGGGACGACCTCCTCGGTGGTCGCCTCCGCGCCGGTGGCGGCCACCGGCTCCTCGACCGCCTTCGCGGGGGTCGCCTTGCGGCGCCGCCGGGTGGTCTTCGGAGCGGCCTCCAGCTCACCGGCGACCGGGGCGAACACCTCGGCCTGGGGCGACTCGCCGCTGGCGGTGCCGGCGCCGGTGGACGCCTCGGCCGGCGCCTCGGTCTGCTCCGGCTGGTTGAGCGGGGCCGTCTTGCGCCGGCTGGTCCGCTTGCGGACCGGCTTCTTGGCCTCGGGAGTGCTCTCGGTGCTGCTGGCGGCGGTTGCCTCGGCCGGTTCTGCGCCGGTCCGTTCGCCGCCCTCGGGCTCGTTCTCGAGCATGGACGTTCTCCAGTTCTGGCTGCCCCGGGCGCGGGTGAGCGCTGCCACGCAGGGTCGCCGCAAAAGGTGTTTCCGCCGGGCGCGCAGGCGCGCGACCGCCGAAGTCTGCCTGCCAGAGCGCTGACCGTCGGTCAGCGCTCTCCGATGGCTGCCCCGTCGCGATCCGCATCCAACGGATCGACGATCTCGCCCTGCGCGGTCAGCGTGCCCTGTGCCAGCCGGATCACCCGCGGGGCGACCGGCGGCTCCAGGGCGGCCACCACGCGGAGGCCGGAAAGGACGTCATCGGGCCGTACGGACGGGGTGACCTGCCGCACGACCACTTCGAGTATCGCACACGGTACGGCCACCACCCCGGAAGGCGTCTCCGACTCCGGCAGCACATCGATGGCCATGACAGCCGCCCGGGCGTCGAACGTCCGGCGGCCCTGCTTGGTCATCCGCTCGACCTGGATCTCCTCGGCGGCGCGGAACGCGGCCACCGCCTGCTCGACCAGCGCCGGGTCGACCTCGGGCAGCTCGATCCGCCACCGGGACGCCTCGATCCGGTCGGCGAGGCTGCCGCCGGTGGCCGCCACCGCGTCGAGCACGTCGAGCCCGGGCGAGAGGGCGCCGTCCAGGGCCTGCCGCAGCTGCTCCGGGTCGACCGGCTCGCGCAGGCCGATCTCCAGGTATTCCGCCTCGCTGGCGACGCCGGTCGGCGCGGCCGAGGCGTACGAGATCTTGGGGTGCGGGGTGAAGCCCTGGGAAAAGGCGATCGGCACGCCGGCCCGGCGCAGCGCGCGCTCGAAGGCCCGGGCGAAGTCCCGGTGCGAGGTGAACCGCAGCGGTCCACGCTTGGCGTACCGGATCCGGACCCGCTGGACGACCGGTGCCTGGCCGCCCTCGGGTTGAGGCTTTCTGGCGATCGTGAGCTCCTCGGGTGCTACCTGCGTGTCCGCCCCATCCTGGCGCAGCGTCCCGGGCGGCACGCAGCCGGGGCCGCCGCAGCGGCAAGACAAGCCGGTCGAAACCGGTCGGCGGGGTCGTTCGCGCCCAGGCCGGGAACGCCGGTGGCCGGCCGGTGACGCACAGGTCACCCGGCCGGCCACGACGATCAGGGCCGGTTCCCACCCGGCGGTGGCGCGGGCGGCCCACCCGGCGGCGGGGCGTAGCCGGAGGGCGGGGCGTAACCGCCCGGCGGGCCGTACCCCTGGCCGGGGGCGTGACCCGGCGGCGGGACATGACCGCCCGGCTGGCCGTAGCCGCCCTGCGGGGAAGGCGCGCCCGGCGGGCCGTACCCGGCCGGGACCGGCGGGTGCCCCTCGACGGCCATCCGGTCGAGCACCTCGTCCGGGACGTCGGCCGCCCGGGCCGCCTCCCGGCGGTAACGGCGGCGGTTCCAGATCAGGAAGAACGCCAGCGCCAGCAGGATCACCAGCACCACGGCGATGCCGATGCCGATGATCATCACCTGCTGGTCGGTGGGGCCGCCCCGGTCGCCGTACTGGGTCACGTCGAAGTTGTCGTCCTCGCCCGCCTGCGCCGGGGCCGGGCTGGCCCCCTTCGCGTCGAGGAGCGGGTTCGCGGAGACCTTCGACACGTTCGCGGTCAGCGCGGCGACCGGGTCGATCCGGCCGAAGCCGAACTGCGGGTCCCGGCCCGGCGCGCCGGCGTCCCGGGCCGTCCGGATGATCCGGTTGATCACGTTCGGCGCGTCGAGGTCGGGGTACTTCGACCGGATCAGCGCCGCGATGCCCGAGACGATCGCGCTGGAGTCGGAGGTGCCGTCACCCCAGCCGTAGCCGTGGTCGGGGCCGACGTTGTAGATGCCGTCGCCCGGCGCGGCGACCACCGCCTCCGACCCCTGGGTGGAGCCGGACCAGAACGCGCCGCCCCGGGTCGTCCCGGTCACCGCGATCACGCCGGGAACGTTGGCGGGGTTGATGATGCCGACGTCTCCCCGGCCGGTGTTGCCGGCGGCGGCCACCACGACCACGTCGTGCTCGAGGGCGTACCGGACGGCCGCTTCCTCTCCGGCGCTGGCCGCACCCATCGCCCCGTAGGACAGGTTGATCACCTTGGCGCCGCCGTCGACGGCCATCCGGATGCCGAGGGCCGACGCGTCGTCGGTGTTCGTCCCTCGACCCTTTTTGATCTTGATGGGCAGGATCTGCGCGGCCGGGGCGATACCGTCCACGCCGTCGCTGCTGGCGTTGGTGGCCGCGATGATGCCGGACATGTGGGTGCCATGCCCCTCCTCGTCCGCCCGCCCGTCGCCGGAGGCGCCGTAGCTGCGACCACCGGCCAGCACCCGACCGCGAAGGTCGGGATGGGTGGCGTCCACGCCGCTGTCCACCACCCCGACGATCACGCCCCGCCCGGTGGAGAGCTTGTGCACCTGGGCGATCCGGAGTTCGTCCAGATACCACTGCTCGGCCCGCCGGGGTGCGGCGGCCGCCGGTTGGGCGGCCCCCAACACCATGAGACCGGCCACCAGGGCAGCCGAGACCGGCCGGAGCGCGCCGACGTTCAACCTCATCCGTCCGTCCTCATCGCAGGATGCCCGGGGACGCGGCGTCACCGGTGCCCCACGGATCGTCGTCCTCAGTCAACCACGACGAGTGCTCGGTGCCGGCCCCGCCGTGCCCGGCGCCACCGTGACCGCCCATCATGCCGCCGCCCATCATCCCGCCGCCGCGCAGGCCGTTCGCGCCCGCGCCAGCGCCGGCCGCGTTGCGCAGCGCGCTGGCCGCGCTGGTCATCGGGGGCACCTTGCCGTTGCCCCCGCCGACCATGCCGGGGATGCCGCCCATGCCGAGGCCGCCGGCCGCGCCGACACCGCCACCGATGCCGCCGGCCGAGCCGACGCCACCGCCGATGCCGCCGCTGAGGCCACCACCGCCGAGGCCCGGGGAGCCGCCCAGGCCGGGGCCGCCGTAACCGCTGCCGATGGTCGGCGTGCCGGCGCCGGCCAGGCCGGTGCCGTAGTCGGGCGTGCCGCTGCCCGGCAGCCCGGCACCCGTGGACGGCAGGTGGGACCCGCCGCCGGGGCTGCCGCTGCCGAAGTTGCCGCCGGTGGAGGGCGGCGCGATGGACGAGTGGCCACCGCTGTACGGGGTGCCGCCACCGCTGATCCCCGTGCTGCCGAGGTCGGGCATCCCGCCGCCGCCGCCGCCGCCACCCCCGCCACCGGGGTAGCCGGAGGGCGGGGTCCGGTCGTCCGGCCGGTAGCCGTCGTCGGTGCTGCCGCCGTCCGGCCCCGGCACGACCAGCTTGGGCCGCTCGGTCTCCACCGCGGTGGGCAGCGGCGACATGGCGGTGTTGGCCGCCGTCTGGTTGTCCCGGTACCAGTTGTCCAGGTGGGACTTGGTGTCCCACCAGCCGCCCCGCTTGTTGTCGTCGGCGTTGCCGTCGATCTTCATGGTCGCTTCGAGATCGTCGGCCTTGTCGCGGAACGCGCCGTCGGCGTACGACGCCGGGTTGCTCTGGTAGTCCTTGCGCAGCGCGGCGAGGAAGCCCGAGGAACTCTCGCCGTCCCGAGCGTCGTCCAGCTCGGTGCCGTTGGGCAGGCTCCACTCGTTCCAGCCGAAGTCGTCCATCAGCGGGATCGGGATGCTGGCGACCGACTTGCGGATGTCCCCCTCGATCCGGGACAACGCCCCGCTGACGTTGGTCGCGTGGGTGACCAGCTCCTCGATCTCCTTGCCGATGTCACCCAGGTGCTCCCGGTACGCGTCGCCGCCGCTGCCCTTCCAGCCGGCGAGCATGTCGGTGAGGCCGCCGGTGTGCGGGCGCTCCGTGCCGGGCGCGATCGGGCCGACGAACGACCGCCCGATCAGCGCGTCCCGCAGGTGCCCGAGGCCGGTGCCGAGGTTGCTCCACCCGACCCCGACCGAACCCACGGTCTCCGGGTCCGCGGACAGCGTCACCTCGCGGACGCACCGCTCCCAGGTCCCTCCTGCCATGGTCGTCTCCCCCTCAGGCCGTGTACGGGTAGGTGGGCGGCTGGCCGCCCGCGGTCGGCGGCGGCGCGGCGGACTCCAGCATCCGCTCGATCTGCTTGCCGTTGGCGGCGTTGCGCGCCTCGGTGTCGCGGAACGCCTTGGCGATGTCCTCGGTGCCCTTCTTCAGCGCCGCGAGCTTGCCGGAGAGCGCCTTGAGGTGCGCCTCCATGTTGGCCGTCGACCTGGTCAGCGCCTGCCACTGCATGCGCGCGTCCTCGTACGCGCCGAAGGGGGTGCCGTTCGGGACGGCCTGCGCATTGTTGCTGTCGCCCTTCATCCGCTCCTTGACGCGTTCCATCTCGTAGCTGATGGTGTCGTCGACGTACTGCTTCAGGCGCTCCACGTACTCCGCCGCGGCGTCCAGGTCCTCGACGCTGACGTGCAGATCGCCGGTGTCCGGCGGCCTGATGTCACCCATGCTGCTGCCCTCCCCGCTGCCGACCGCGGTCGGTCCAATACGGACGCAGCGTATCGAGTGACGGCCAGTCGAGGCACCCCCACCCCACGTCACGGAACGCCGACGGGACAACCGCTCGCGGATACGACGGAGCGCGGGAACCCCACGGGTTCCCGCGCTCCGGGCCGGTCGGCGGCGTCGCTACTGCTGGGCGCCGGTCGGCAGCTTCAGGCCGTTGACCGGGGTCAGCGGCAGCAGCTTCCGGCCGGTCGGGCCGATCTGGATCTCGGTGTCCATCGACGGGCACACGCCGCAGTCGAAGCACGGCGTCCACCGGCAGTCGTCCTGCTCGTACTCCGAGAGGGAGTCCTGCCAGTCCTGCCAGAGCCAGTCCTTGTCCAGGCCGGAGTCGAGGTGGTCCCAGGGCAGGACCTCCAACTCCTCGCGCTCCCGGGTGGTGTACCAGTCGAGGTCCACGCCGAAGGCCGGCAACACCTCGGCGGCGGCGTCCACCCAGCGCTGGTAGGAGAAGTGCTCGCTCCAGCCGTCGAACCGGCCGCCGTTCTCCCAGACCTTGCGGATGACCGCGCCGACCCGCCGGTCGCCCCGGGAGAGCAGGCCCTCGATCAGCGACGGCTCACCGTCGTGGTAGCGGAAGCCGATCGCCCGGCCCAGCGAACGGTCCGCGTTGATCGCCTGCTTGAGCAGCTTGAGCCGGCCGTCGATGACCTCCGGCCGCGCCATCGAGGCCCACTGGAAGGGGGTGTGCGGCTTCGGCACGAACCCGCCGATGGAGACTGTGCAGCGGATGTCCTTGGAACCGGTCGCGGCCCGGCCGGCCCGGATGACCTCGTGCGCCATGTCGGCGATCTCGAGGACGTCCTCGTCGGTCTCGGTGGGCAGGCCGCACATGAAGTAGAGCTTCACCTGCCGCCAGCCGTTGGTGTACGCGGTGACCACGGTGCGGATCAGGTCTTCCTTCGACACCATCTTGTTGATCACCTTGCGGATCCGCTCCGACCCGCCCTCGGGGGCGAAGGTCAGGCCGGTCCGCCGGCCGTTGCGGGACAGCTCCTGAGCCAGGTCGATGTTGAACGCGTCGACCCGGGTCGAGGGCAGCGAGAGCGAGACGTTGGTGCCCTCGTACTGCTGGGCCAGGCCGGAGCACATGTCGCCGATCTCGGAGTGGTCGGCCGACGACAGCGACAGCAGGCCGACCTCGTGGAAGCCGGAGAACTCCAGCCCCTGCTGGACCATCTGGCCGACGGTGGTGATCGAACGCTCCCGGACCGGGCGGGTGATCATGCCGGCCTGGCAGAACCGACAGCCGCGGGTGCAGCCGCGGAAGATCTCCACCGCGTACCGCTCGTGGACCGTCTCGGCGAGCGGCACGAGGGGCTTCTTCGGGTACGGCCAGGCGTCCAGGTCCATGGTCGTGCGCTTGTGCACCCGGAACGGCACGTCCGGGCGGTTCGGCACGACCCGCTGGATCCGGCCGTCGGGCAGGTAGTCCACGTCGTAGAAGCGCGGCACGTAGACGCTCTCGGTGCGGGCCAGCCGCAGCAGCAGCTCGTCGCGCCCGCCGGGGCAGCCCTCGGCCTTCCACTCCCGGACGATCGCGGTGATCTCCAGCACCGCCTCCTCGCCGTCGCCGAGCACGGCGGCGTCGATGAAGTCGGCGATCGGCTCCGGGTTGAACGCGGCGTGCCCGCCGGCCACGATCACCGGGTCGGCGTCGGTGCGGTCGGCGGCGAGCAGCGGGATGCCCGCCAGGTCGATCGCGGTGAGCAGGTTGGTGTAGCCCAGCTCGGTGGAGAACGAGACGCCGAACACGTCGAAGTCGCGCACCGAGCGGTGCGCGTCGACGGTGAACTGCGGCACGCTGTGGGCGCGCATCAGCTTCTCCAGGTCCGACCAGACCGCGTACGTCCGCTCGGCGAGGACGTCCGGCAGCTCGTTGAGCACCTCGTAAAGGATCTGCACGCCCTGGTTGGGCAGGCCCACCTCGTACGCGTCCGGGTACATCAGCGCCCACCGGACGGTCGCCGCGTCCCAGTCCTTGACCACCGCACCCAGCTCACCACCGACGTACTGGATGGGCTTGGTCACCTGGGGCAGCAGCGGCTCCAGCCGGGGCCACACGGAATTGGCCGCGACCGGGCGCGGCGTCGTGGACGGGGCACTCATGATGCCCAAGGGTACGCGGTGCTCCGCCGGTCACCACGCCGCACCGCAGCAGCTCGCCGCCACCGCACGCCCCGCCGGGATGATCAAGAAGTCCGCGCCGACCGTGATTCGTCGGAGGTGGCACGCCGGTACTAACCTCGCAACGGGCGCGAGAGGAGATAGCCGCGATGCCGCAGCCGCAGCCGGGGGCGGACCGGCCGGCCGACGGGGACATCCCGGTCACGGACCAGGATCCGGGCACCGCCGAGCCGACCCGATCCCCCGTACCGCCGTCGCCCCGGGAGCCGCGCGCGGACGCCCCGGACGACACCGTCGCCGGCCCGACGGAGACTTCCCCCGGGGCCGACGTCTCTGCTGCTGATGACGCCGCCCCCGCGGCCGACCCGTCGTCCGTGGGCGACGGTCTCACCGACGCGCCAACCGTGACCGACCCCGCCGCCGACGACGCGGTGGGCAGGAGCGACGAGGCCGCGCCGGCCGCGACCGCCGGCGACGCCGCACCCCAGGCCGAGGCCCCCACCGACGCGCCGACCGGAGAGGGGGCGGCGGGCGCGACCCCGGTCACCCCGGCACGCGGCTCCTTCCCGGTACGCCCGACCGGGGCCACCGCCGTACCGGCGCGTCCCACCGGCTCGGCCGCCGTGCCGGGCCGGCCGACGGCCGCGGCGCGGGATTCGTCGACCGAGGCCACGCCGGTGCCCGGCCCGCCCGACCCGACCCGGGTCGCCGGCCACCCCGACCCGACGCGGGTGGAGACCCGCGCCGAAGCGCCCCGGTGGAGCGGCTCGGCCCCCGTCCCACCCCCGCCGCCGCGCAAGCGGGCCTGGGGCGAGTCCGCGGAGCCGACCCCTTTCCCGCCGCTCGACTCGCCCGAGCACCAGGTGCCGGTGGACCCCTGGGAGGGTGTCGACACCACGGGCTGGGACCTGCACTCGGTCGAGCTGCCGGCGCTGCCGCCGACGCTCCCCTACCCGACGCCGCAGCACACGCCCTACCCGGCGCCGCCGGTGAGCCCGTCGCCGGCCCCCGCGCCCCCCGTCGCCGCCCGGCCGTTCCCGCCACCAGCGCCGGTCGCCCGGCCCGCCCCGCCGGCCCCGCCGGTCCCCGCGAGGCCGGTGTCGCCGCCGGTCCCGCCGAAGCAGCGTCGCGGCCGGCCCGCCCCGCCGGTCACCGCGCCGCCCGGGTGGCAGCCGCCCAAGGGGTACGTGGCCGTCCCGGTCCGCCGCCGGCGCCGCTGGCCCTGGGTGCTGCTGCTCACCGTCGCCTGCTGCTGCGGCGTCCCACTCTGGTGGGCGGCGCCGGTCTCCAGCCAGTACCCGGCCAGCGCGGCGCTGCCCGACCGGGTCGCCGGCCTGCGGCTGCGGGACGACGAGGGCAGCCAGGCCACTGCCGAGAAACTGAAGACCGAGGTACGCCAGGCGCACCTGCTCGCCGAGGACACCTTCGCCGGGGTCTACGACACGAGCGACGGCAAGCGGGTGACGCTCTTCGGCGGCACCGGGTTCCGGCTGACCCCGGAGTCGGACGCCGACGCCGAGCTCGCCCGCCTGAAGGAGCAGTACGCGCTGGGCGACGCCGTGCCGATGGAGACCAACGTCCGGGGCCGCTACGAGCGCTGCGCGGTGGGCCGGGCGGACGGCGACGCCGTGGTGGTCTGCACCTCGGTCGACCACGGCAGCCTGACCACCGGCGTCTTCACCCGGCTCTCGGTCGACGACAGCGCCCGCCTGCTCGACCGGTTGCGCACCGAGGTGGTGACCCCGAAGCAGTCCTGACCGGCCACCCTGAGTAAGGTCTCGGACACGTAAAGGTCTTGTGTCCCTCCCTCGAACTTTGGGCGTTTCAGGGGAGAATCGGGACATGTCGCGGCGTTGGCTATTCGCCGATCAGCTGGGGCCGCACTTCCTCGACGACCGGAAGCAACCGGTCCTGCTGATCGAGTCGAAGGCGGTCTTCCGCCGCCGCGTCTACCACCGGCAGAAGGCGCACCTGATCCTCTCCGCGCTCCGCCACCGCGCCGCCGAGCTGGGCGACCAGGCGATCTTCCTGCGCACCGAGACGTACGGGCAGGCACTGCGGAAGGTCCGCGAACCGCTGGAGGTCTGCCACCCGACCTCGCGCGCCGCCCTGGCGTTCGTCCGCGACCTGGACCGGGTCACCGTGCTGCCGGCCTGCGGGTACGTGACCAGCCTGGAGGACTTCGCCGACTGGGCCGACGGCCGCCGGGGCACCTTGCGGATGGAGGCCTTCTACCGGTTCGCCCGGGAGCACCACGGGGTGCTCCTCGACGGCCGCGACCCGGTGGGCGGTCGGTGGAGCTACGACACCGAGAACCGCGAGGCGCCGCCGAAGGACGGCAAGCTCGACGTGCCGGCCGCACCGATGCCGAAGGAGGACGACATCGACGCGGAGGTCCGGGCCGACCTGGACCGCTGGGAGCGGCAGGGCATCCGGTTCGCCGGCCGGGACGGCCCGCGCGGCTTCCCCGCCACCGCCACGGAGGCCAAGGCCCGGCTGCGGCACTTCCTCCGGCACCGGCTGGCCGCGTTCGGCCCGTACGAGGACGCCATGCTCGCCACCGACCCGTGGCTGGCGCACAGCATGCTGTCGGCCGCGTTCAACCTGGGTCTGCTGGATCCGCTGGAGGCGGTCCGGGGCGCGGAGCAGGCGTACCGGAAGCAGGGCGCGCCGCTGGCCAGCGTCGAGGGCTTCATCCGGCAGGTGATGGGCTGGCGCGACTACATCTGGCACACCTACTGGTACTTCGAGCCGTCCTGGCGGAACAGCAACGAGCTGGGCGCGCGGCGGTCGCTGCCGGGCTGGTGGCAGGAGCTGGACGCGGACGCGGTCGACGCGCACTGCCTCAACGACGTGTTCGCCGGCGTCCGGGACCGGGCCTGGGTGCACCACATCCCCCGGCTCATGGTGCTCGGCAACTACGCCCTGCAACGGGGTTGGCGCCCGGCCGAGCTGGTGGAGTGGTTCCGGACCCGCTTCGTGGACGGCTACGAGTGGGTGATGACCGGCAACGTGGTCGGCATGAGCCAGTACGCCGACCTGGGCCGGATGACCACCAAGCCGTACGTCTCCGGGGGCGCGTACATCAACCGGATGAGCGACTACTGCGGCGGCTGCCGGTACGACCCGAGGAAGCGCCTCGGCGAGAACGCCTGCCCGTTCACGGCCGGCTACTGGGCCTTTCTGGCCGCCAACCGCAGCCGGATCCCGGCCAACGCCCGGATGGCCCGCACCATGAAGCAGATGGAACGCCTCACCGATCTGGACGCCGTGGTCGCCCAGGAGAAGGAGCGCGGCAGCGACCCGCCGTGACCGGTCCCCGCCGCCCGACCGGGCGTCAGGCCGTCGGGTCGGTGGTGGGTTCGGCGCGCTTGGGGGCGTAGCGCGGGACGTACTCCTGGCCGGTGAGCCTCTGGATCTCGGCCATCAGCTCGTCGGTGATCTCGCGCAGCGTGGTGCGGTCGTCGGACCGGCCGGTGACGTCCAGCGGCTTGCCGAACCGGATGCTGATCTCGGCCTTCCCGGGCCGGGGCACGCGCGTCCCGATGGGCTGCGCCTTGTCGGTGCCGGTCACGCCGACCGGGATGATCGGCACGCCGGCCGCTACCGCCAGCCGGGCCGCCCCGGTCCGCCCCCGGTATAGCCGCCCGTCCGGGGAGCGGGTCCCCTCCGGGTAGACGGCGACCAGGTCGCCGGCCTTGAGCACCGGAATGGCGGCGTCGAACGCGGAGAGCGCCGCCCGCCCGCCGGCCCGCTCGACCGGGATGGCGCCCAGCCCGGTGAGCACGAACTTGGAGAACGCGCCCTTCACGCCGGTGCCCGTGAAGTACTCCGACTTGGCCCAGAACGCCAGGTGCCGCGGGACCACCGTGCCGAGCAGCAGCTCGTCGGCGACGGAGAGGTGGTTGCCCGCGAAGATCGCCCCACCGGTCGCCGGGATGTGCTCCAACCCCTCCACGGTCGGACGGAAGGCCAACCGGATCGTGGGCGCCACGGCGAGCTTGCCGATGGTGTAGAGCAGGGGCACGGGTCCTCCGGCGGTCGGTACATGAGCAGGCGGTGTCACGGTAGCGGACGGTTCCACGCCGGGCGGATCGGGTGGCCGGCCGCCCGTGGGGTGGCCCGGCGACGTCCCCGCCGCCGGACCACCACCATCAGGACCTCATACCCGCCGGACGGCCACCGTCACCCGCTCGCCCTCGCCGACCTCGCCGGCGAAGCCGTCGACGCCCTCGGCGAAGTCGACCGTGTCGGCCAGCACCTCCCGGGCCACGAAGTCGGTGTACGCGGCCACCGCCGCGCGGACCTCCTCCGAGGCCGAGACCGCCACCGCGATCCGGTCCGAGACGTCCAGGTCGGCGTCCCGCCGGGCCTGCTGCACCACCCGGACCACGTCCCGGGCCAGCCCCTCGGCGGCTAGCTCCGGGGTGACCTCGGTGTCCAGCACGACCACGCCCTCGCCGCCGGGCAGCGGCGCGGAGTGCTCGGCGTCGGCGGCGACCAGGCGCAGCTCGTACTCGCCCTCGGCGAGGGTGACCCCGGCGGCGACCGGGGCGCCGTCGACCAGTTCCCAGTCCCCCGCCTTCACCGCCTTGATCACCTGCTGGACCGCCTTGCCGACCCGCGGGCCGAGCGCCCGGGGCACCACGGTCAGCACCTGCTGGCAGTACGCGGACACCTCGTCGGTGACGACGACCTCCTTCACGTTGACCTCGTCGGCGACCAGGGCGGCGAAGGGCCGCAGCTGGGCGGCGACCGGCGAGGCCACCGTCAGCTTCGACAGCGGCAGCCGGACCCGCAGCCCCTTGGCCTTGCGCAGCGACAGCGCCGCCGAGGCGACCGCCCGCACGTTGTCCATCGCCGAGACGAGGTCGTGGTCGGCCGGGAACTCGTCCGCCGACGGCCAGTCGGTCAGGTGCACCGACCGCTCGCCGGTGAGGCCGCGCCAGATCTCCTCCGCGGTCAGCGGCGCCAGCGGCGCCACCACCCGGCAGAGCGTCTCCAGCACGGTCGACAGCGTGTCGAACGCGTCCGCGTCGCCGGACCAGAACCGGTCCCGGGAGCGGCGCACGTACCAGTTGGTCAGCGCGTCCAGGTAGGACCGCACGGTGGCGCAGGCGCCGGAGATGTCGTACGCGTCGAACTGCGCCTGGACCGTCGACACCAACTCGTTCGTCTTCGCCAGCACATACCGGTCGAGCAGGTGGGTGGAATCCACCCGCCGCTGCGCGGTGTACCCGTCCGCGTTGGCGTAGAGCGAGAAGAAGTACCAGACGTTCCAGAGCGGCAGCAGCACCTGGCGCACCGCGTCCCGGATCAGCGTCTCGGTCACCGCCATGTCGCCGCCGCGCAGCACCGGAGAGGACATCAGCATCCACCGCATCGCGTCCGACCCGTACGAGTCGAAGACGTGGTAGACGTCCGGGTAGTTGCGCAGGCTCTTGGACATCTTGCGGCCGTCCGAGCCGAGCAGGATGCCGTGGCTGAGGCAGTTGCGGAAGGCCGGCCGGTCGAACAGCGCGGTGGCCAGCACGTGCATGGTGTAGAACCAGCCACGCGTCTGTCCGATGTACTCGACGATGAAGTCGCCCGGGTAGTGGTGCTCGAACCACTCGCGGTTCTCGAACGGGTAGTGCACCTGGGCGAACGGCATCGAGCCGGACTCGAACCAGCAGTCCAGCACCTCCGGCACCCGGCGCATCATCGACTTCCCGGTCGGGTCGTCCGGGTTGGGGCGGACCAGGTCGTCGACCGCCGGCCGGTGCAGGTCGGTCAGGCGTACGCCGAAGTCCCGCTCGAGCTCGGCCAGCGAGCCGTACGCATCGACCCGCGGGTAGTTCGGGTCGTCCGACTTCCACACCGGGATCGGGGAGCCCCAGAACCGGTTCCGGCTGATCGACCAGTCCCGGGCGTTGGCCAGCCACTTGCCGAACGAGCCGTCCTTGATGTGCCCCGGGGTCCAGTTGATCTGCTGGTTCAGCTCGACCATCCGGTCCTTGAACTGGCTGACCGCGACGAACCACGACGACACCGCCTTGTAGACCAGCGGGGTGTCGCAGCGCCAGCAGTGCGGGTAGGAGTGGGTGTAGGTGTCCTGCTTGAGCACCACCCCCCGCTCCTTCAGCTCGCGGATCACCGGCTTGTTCACGTCGAAGACCTGCTCGCCCTGGTACGGCGGGACCAGCGCGGTGAACCGGGTGTGGTCGTCCACGGTCACCACGGTCGGGATGCCGGCCGCGTTGCAGGTGTTCTGGTCGTCCTCACCGAAGGCCGGAGCCAGATGGACGATCCCGGTGCCGTCCTCGGTGGTCACGAAGTCCGCACCCAGCACCTGGTAGGCGTTCGGCCCGGCCTGCTCGACCAGGAAGTCGTAGAGCGGCGTGTAGCGGCGCCCGACCAGGTCCCGGCCGTACACCGTGCCGACCTGCTCGTACCCCTCCAGCTCCTTGGCGTACGCGCCGAGCCGCGCGGCGCCGACGACGTGGCGCTGCCCGTCGCGCTCCAGCACCGCGTACTCGATGTCCGGGCCGACGGCGAGCGCCAGGTTCGACGGCAGGGTCCACGGCGTGGTGGTCCAGACGCCGAGCCGCACCGGCCCGCGCACCAGCTCGGGGGCCGACTCGTCCGCGGTCAGCTCGAACCAGACCGACAGGGTCGGGTCGTGCCGGTCCTTGTAGACGTCGTCCATCCGGGTCTCGGTGTTCGACAGCGGGGTCTCGCACCGCCAGCAGTACGCCAGCACCCGGAAGCCCTCGTAGACCAGACCCTTGTCGTGCAGGGTCTTGAAGGCCCACATGACGCTTTCCATGTAGTCCAGGTCGAGCGTCTTGTAGTCGTTGGCGAAGTCGACCCAGCGGGCCTGCCGGGTAACGTACCGCTCCCAGTCCTGGGTGAACTCCAGCACCGAGGTGCGGCAGGCCTCGTTGAACCGGGCCACGCCGAGGTCGAGGATCTCCGCCTTGCTGGTGATGCCGAGCTGCTTCTCGGCCACCACCTCGGCCGGCAGGCCGTGGCAGTCCCAGCCGAACCGGCGCTCGACGTGCTTGCCGCGCATGGTCTGGTAGCGCGGCACCACATCCTTGACGTACCCGGTGAAGAGGTGGCCGTAGTGCGGCAGGCCGTTGGCGAAGGGCGGCCCGTCGTAGAAGACGTACTCGTTCTTGCCGTCCTGCCCGGCTGGGCGGGCCTCGACGCTGGCCTCGAAGGTCTTGTCGGCCGTCCAGTGCTCCAGGACCCGGCGCTCGACCGCGGGCAGGTCCGGGCTCGCCGGCACGCCGGCGGCGGTCGGGTCGTGCAACGGATAGGCCATCGGGGGTCGCTCTCCTCGCGCAGTCTCACGGTCGTGGGTCTGCGAGGACGAGCCCTTTCCGGTACGCCGTCACCGGCGCCCCGGGGCCGGGCCCGCGGTACCACCCCGCTTGGCGGTCAAGGTGCGACCGCCCGCTCGTTGGCCGGCTGTGACGGGCCGGTCCCGTCCGGTTCTACTGGGCCGGTCACCCGGCTGTTCTTCCGGAGGCTCGCCGGTGATGGCCGGGTCGTCGCCTGTGTGCGATCCAGCGTACTCGACCGGGCGGGCGATCCGCCGCCGAGTATCGGCCCGGGCCGACCCCGTGACCACGGCTAGGCTGGCCGGGTGATCCGGATCGAGTTGGACGAGCCCACGCTGGCGCGTACCCGGATCGCCACCAGCCCGCTCTGGGAGGTGCTGACCAGCCTCTACCTGCTGACGCGCCACCCGGCGGAGGTGCCCTGGCCGTACACCGGCTGGGCCCGGCACGCCCGACGGGCGCTGGCCGGCCCGGCGGCGGCCGCGGCGCGGGTGCTCACCGCCGACTCCCGCGCCCCGGACTTCCTCACCCCGATCCCGCCGTCGCCGGCCCCCACCCTTGGCGAGGAGCTGGCCGCGCTGCGGGCCACCCCGGCCGAGGTGATCGCCGAGCAGATCCCCCGCTACCACGATCCCGACGACCTGCCGGACTGGCTGCGCCCGTTCGTGAGCGACCGGCAGGCCGCGCTCGACCAGCTCGCCGACGGCATCCAGGCGTACTGGGACGCGGCCGTCGCGCCCTGGTGGCCGGCGATGCGGGCGGCGCTGGACGAGGAGGTGCTGCACCGGGCCCGCGCGCTCGCCGCCGACGGCCCGGACGCGCTCCTGGCCGACCTGCACGAGCGGGTGCGTTGGGAGCGGCCGCTGCTCACCCTGGTCAAGCCCCTGGAGCAGAGCTTCCGGGCGGTGGACCAGCGGCTGCTGCTGATCCCGCTGATCTTCTCCCGGGGTGCGCTGGCCTGTTCCACCGACCACCCGGAGATCGTCGCGGTCTCCTACCAGGCCCGCGGCGCCGCCGTACTGGCCGAGGCGGGTCCGCCGCCGCGGTCAGCCGGTGCCGAACCCGACCGCCTGGCGGTGCTCGTCGGCCGGGGCCGGGCCCAGGTACTGCGGGCGCTGACCCGGCCGGCCACCACCGCCGGCCTGGCCGCCACCCTCGGGCTCGCCCCGAGCACCGTCTCGGCGCACCTCGCCGCGCTGCTGAGCGCCGGGGTGGTGCACCGCCGCCGGGCCGGAAGGCGCGTCCTGTACGGCCTGGAGCCGGCCGGCCTGGCCCTGGTCACCCTGATCGGGGCGGACCCGGCGGCCGCCTCCGCCTGAGGATTCGCCCGACACCGAATTCGTTTCCCCGTCCCACCTGCCGTCTCTAGATTCCCGGCCATGAGCGAGTACGCGATCGAGGCGGCCGGGCTGCGCCGCACCTACCGCAGCCGTACGGGATGGTTGCGACCCCAGCGCCGGGAGGTGGAGGCGGTCCGCGGCGTCGACCTGACGGTCGGCAACGGGGAGCTGTTCGGCCTGCTCGGTCCGAACGGCGCCGGGAAGACCACCACCATCAAGCTGCTGAACACCCTGCTCATCCCGACCGCCGGCACCGCCCGGGTGTGCGGCCACGACGTGGTCACCGAGACCCGGGAGGTACGCCGCCGGATCGGCTACGTCTTCGGTGGTGACCGGGGCCTCTACGACCGGCTCTCCGCGCTGGACAACCTGCGCTACTTCGCCGAGCTGTACGGCGTGCCGGGGCGGGAGCAGAAGGGGCGGATTGCCGAACTGCTGGAGCTGGTCCGGCTGGCCGGCCGCGAGCACGAGCGGGTGGAGGCCTACTCCCGGGGCATGCGGCAGCGCCTGCACATCGCCCGGGGCCTGCTGCACCGACCGCAGGTGCTCTTCCTCGACGAGCCGTCCATCGGGGTGGACCCGGTGGCCGCCCGGGAGCTGCGGCAGACCGTCGCCGACCTGGCCGCCACCGGCACCACCGTGCTGCTGACCACGCACTACATGGCCGAGGCGGACGAGCTCTGCGACCGGATCGCGGTGATCGCCAACGGCACCATCCAGGCGCTGGGCACCCCGGCCGAGCTGCGGCACCACGCCGACGGCCGGCAGGTGCTGGAGGTCGAGGCGTACGGGGTGAGCGACGACCGGCTCGCCGCCATCCACGCCCTGCCCGGGGTACGCGAGGCGAGCGTGACGGTCACCGGCGCGGCGCAGGTGCTGACCGTGCAGTCCGACGCGGGGGTGGACGTGCAGGCGGACGTGCTGCGCGAGCTGAACGGGGTCCGGCTGGGCCGGGTCAGCGCCCGCCAACCCACCCTCGAGGACGCGTACGTGGCGATCGTCAACCGGGTGGACACCCCGGCCCGCCCGGTGGAGGCGGTGCCGGCGTGAACCTGCTCCGCATGCTCGGGGTGGGCCTGCTGCTGCACACCAAGCAGCTCAGCCGCTCCTCGTTCGAGATCGCCACCGCGCTGATCGTGCCGGTGGTGCAGGCGACCCTGGCGGTCCACCTGTTCCGCGCCGGCGGCGAGCCGGGCCGGCTGCTGGAGGCTGCCGTGGGCGCCGGGCTGATGGGCGTCTGGTCGTCGGTGCTCTTCGGCTCCGGCGGCGCCGTCCAGCGGCAGCGCTGGCAGGGCACCCTGGAGATGATCATGCTGGCGCCCCGCCCGCCGGCGCTGATGATCCTCCCGATCACCCTGGCCACCGCGGTCACCGGCACGTACGCCATGCTCGCCACCCTACTCTGGGGCCGGCTGCTCTACGGCGTCCCGCTGACCTTCGCGCACCCGCTGCTGTTCCTGGTCGCGGTCCCCGGCTGCGTGCTCGGGCTGGGCATGTTCGGCCTGCTGCTCGCCTCCACGTTCGTGCTGATGCGCAACGCCAACGCGCTGACCAACACCCTCGAATACCCGATCTGGCTGGTCTCGGGGATGCTGGTGCCGATCACCGTGCTGCCCGGCTGGACCGGCCCGATCGCCGCCGTGCTGCCCACCACCTGGGGCGCCCGCGCGGTGCACGAGGCGGCAGTCGGCGGCCCGGTCTGGCCGTCGCTGGGCATCTGCCTGGCGATCAGTCTCGGCTGCCTGGTCGCCGGCGCGCTGATGATGACGTACGTCGAGCGACGGGCCCGCGCCGCGGCGACCCTCGCGCTGGCCTGAGGGGGACGACGATGGCACTCTTCCGGCTGATCGGCACCGGCGGCGTGATCGCCTACCGGGCCCTGTTCAACTGGACCACCCCGGCGATGTTCATCGGCTCGCTGCTGGTCGGTCCGATCTTCCAGCTGCTCTTCTTCGCGTACCTGGGCCGGCAGCTCGGGGTCGCCGACGACCGCTTCTACATCGTCGGCAACGCGGTGCTCGCCGCCTCGCTCTCCTGTGTCTTCGGCGGCACCATGGCGGTCGCCAACGAGCGGCGCTTCGGCACCCTCGGGCACGTGCTGCTCTCCCCGCGCAGCCGCACCGCCGTCTTCCTCGGCCGGGTCCTTCCGTACGCGGGCAACGGCCTGCTCATCGCGGTGAGCACGCTGACCGTCGGCTCGCTCCTGCTCGGCCTGCGGATGCCGCCGGAGGCGCTGCCGGCGCTGCTGGCGACCCTCGCGGTGGCGGCGCTGTCCTGCGGTTTCTTCGGCCTCACCCTGGGCGCGCTGGGGTTGCGGTTCCGCGACGTCTGGGTGGTCTCCAACGTCTCGGTGGCGCTGCTGCTCCTGCTCACCGGCGTGAACGTGCCCGCCGCCGGGCTGCCCGGCTGGATGCGCACGGTGGGCGAGGCGCTGCCCATCACCCACGCCGCGCAGGCCGCCCGCCACCTGGCGGCCGGCGAGGGCCTCGCGGCGGCCGCCCCGGCGCTCGCCGCCGAGGCCGCCGTCGGCCTCGGCTACGCCCTCCTGGCCGCCGCCCTCCTCAAGCTCTTCGAAGCCGAATCCCGCCGCCGCGCCTCCCTCGACACCCTGTAACTCCCCCCGGTGATCATGAAGTTGGCGGCACCTGTGGAGATCCACATCGCCGCCAACTTCATGATCGACACGGGCGACGCCCCGGCGGGGTCAGGGGTCAGCGGGTGGGGGTGGGGGCGGGGAGGGTGGTGGTCCAGAGGGAGGCGCCGGCGCGGTCGCGCAGGTGCACGGTCAGGTCGCCGGACCCGCCGTCGATCGCGACCTCACCGAAGTGCTGGAAGCCCTCGGCGGGCGAGGTGTTCGCCCGCGGCGGCGCGTGGGTGAACACGGCCTGCGGGCCGAAGGTGCCGTCCAGGGCGTTCGGGCCGAACGCGCCGGCGTGCGCCGGCCCCGAGACGAACTCCCAGAACGGGGTGAAGTCGCCGACCGCCGCGCGCGCCGGGTCGTAGTGGTGCGCGGCGGTGTAGTGCACGTCCGCAGTGAGGAAGACGATGCCGGTGACGCCCGCCCGGTGCACGGCCCGCAGCACCTCGGCGAACTCCAACTCGCGGCCGGCAGGCGCGCCCGGGTCGCCCTGCGCCACCCCCTCCTGCGCGGCGGCGCCGTCCGGCACCACCAGGCCGAGCGGCAGGTCGTTGGCGATCACCTTCCAGGTCGCCCGGGACCGGGTCAGCTCCCGGATCAGCCACTCCCGCTGCTCCCGGCCGAGCAGGCCGCGCCCCGGGTCGGCGTACCTGTTGCCGTCGTTGGGGTCCTTGTAGGTGCGCATGTCGAGCACGAAGACGTCCAGCAGCGGCCCGTACGACAGCTTGCGGTAGAGCGTCCCCTCGACGGGCGCCGGAACCCACTCGTGGAACGCCTGCCGGGCCCGGGCGGCGAGCACGTCGACCCGCTTCTCGGTGTACCGGTCGTCGGTGAGGATCTGCCCCGGGTACCAGTTGTTGCGTACCTCGTGGTCGTCCCACTGGTTGATCTGCGGCACCTCGGCGGCGAGCGCGCGCAGGTGCTCGTCGAGCAGGTTGTACGCGTACTGGCCGCGGTACTCGGCCAGCGTCTCGGCGACCTTGCTCTTCTCGGGGGTGACCAGGTTGCGCCAGATCCGGCCGTCGGGCAGCGTCACGGTCTCGGTGAGCGGCCCGTCCGCGTAGACGGTGTCCCCGCTGCACAGATAGAAGTCGGGGCGGCGCTCCCGCATCGCCCGGAAGATCGCCAGGCCGTCGAAGTCGGGGCTGATGCCCCAGCCCTGCCCCACGATGTCCCCGGTCCAGACGAACCGCACGTCCCGTCGGTCCCGCGGGCCGGGCGCCGTGATGAAGGAGCCGGTAAGCGGCGCGCTGTGCAGCCCGGGCCGGTCCAGGCTCTCCACGCTCACCCGGTAGTGCAGCTGCTCGCCGGAGGGCAGGCCGCGCAGCCGGACCCGGCCGGTGCCGTCGGTCGACGGGTCCACCACCGGGCCGCGCAGCAGGCGGGCGCCGCGAAGGTCGGGACGGCGGCTCACCTCCACGTACATTCGGCCGGGGCGGTCGGCACGGGCCCAGACCAGCGCGGACTCGGCGGTCACGTCGCCGCTCTGCACGCCGTGCGTGAGCACCGGCCGGTCGGCCGGCCGCCAGGCCGGCGCGGCCCCGGCCGGCTCCCCGCCGAGCAGGCCGCCGCCGGCCAGCCCGGCACCCGTCAGCAGTCCGGCGCGCAACACGGTACGTCGGTCGAGAGAAGTCATCTGTCCCCTCCGTCGGGAGTCGGTCCCCCGAGGTCTACCGGGCACAGGTGAGGCGCACCGCCGAGCGGGGTGTCCGGCGGGGGAACCGCGGCTGACCACTCGTCGACGGCCGGCGGGCATGACCACGGTCACACCCACCACCTGTCACGCCCGGCGCCGGCCCACCCGTCGTGTGGGCGTACCGACGAACACGAGGGAGGCGGCGATGAGCCGGATCAACATTGCGGCGGTGGCCCCGCAGGCTTACCAGGCGGTGCTCGGACTGGAGAAGTACCTCCACGCCAACCTGGACCACACCGTGCTGGAGCTGGTGAAGCTGCGCGCGTCGATGCTCAACGGCTGCTCGTTCTGCGTCGACATGCACAGCCGGGACGCGCTCGCGGCCGGCGAGTCCAGCCGGCGGCTGTTCGCCGTCGCGGCCTGGCGGGAGGCGCCGTTCTTCACCGAGCGGGAGCGGGCCGCGCTGGCGCTGACCGACGCGGTCACCCGGCTGGGCGAGCACGGCGTGCCGGACGAGGTGTGGGACGCCGCCGCGAAAGTCTGGTCGGAGAAGGAACTGGCCGACCTGGTCGTCGCGATCGCCACAATCAATGTGTGGAACCGGATCTCGGTGACCAGCCAGAACCAGCCCCCCGTCGAGGGGTGACCCTTCCGGCGGCGGCGCAGGCGGCCGGTGCGCTCACCGCGCACCGGCCGATGCTGCTCGGGCTGGCCTACCGGCTGCTCGGCAGCCTGCACGACGCCGAGGACGTGCTCCAGGAGGCGTACCTGCGCTGGCTCGACGTCGACCGGGAGTCGGTCGCCGAGCCGCGCCGGTACCTGTCCCGGGTGGTCACCCGGCTGGCGCTGGACCGGCTGCGTGCCCGGCAGGCCGCCCGGGAGACGTACGTCGGCCCGTGGCTGCCCGAGCCGGTGCCCACCGACCCGTCACCGTTCGGGCCGCTGGACACCGTCGAGCTGCGGGAGACGGTCTCCACCGCCCTGCTGCACCTGCTGGAGCGGCTCACCCCGCCGGAGCGGGCGGTGTACGTCCTGCACACCGCCTTCGCCCTGCCGTACACCGAGATCGCCGAGGTGCTCGACCGGTCGGCGGCGGACTGCCGCCAGCTGCACCACCGGGCGGTGGCCCGGCTCGCCGACGAACGGCGGCGCTTCACCGCCGACCCGGCCGAGCAGCGGCGGCTGCTGGACGCCTTCCTCGCCGCCGCCCGCGAGGGTGACCTGGCCCGGCTGACCGCGCTGGTCGCCGCCGACGCGACCGCGTGGAGCGACGGCGGCGGGCGGGTCCGCGCGGCCCGCAACCCGATCCACGGGGCGGACCGGATCGCCCGCTTCTTCGCCGGGATCTACGGCCGCCCCGGAGCCGGCGTGCAGGCGGCCCCGGTCGAGCTGAACGGCGCGCCGGCCCTGCTGGTGACCTGGCCGACCGGCGTCCGCTACACGCTCGCCGCCACCGCCGCCGAGGGCCGGATCACCGGCCTCTACCTGGTCGGCAACCCGGAGAAGCTGACCCGCGTCCCTGGCTGAGCACGCGCGACGGCCCCGGCCCCGCGACGGGGACCGGGGCCGTCGACGACGAGGTCAGCCGAGCTCGGGGAACCAGAGCGCGATTTCGCGCTTGGCGCTGTCCCCCGAGTCGGAGGCGTGCACCAGGTTCTCCCGGTTGGAGAGGGAGAAGTCGCCCCGGATGGTGCCGGCGGCGGCCTTGCGGCCGTCGGTGCTGCCGATCATGCCGCGCACCACCTCGATCACCTGGTCGCCGGAGAGCACCAGGGCCACCAGCGGACCGCCGGTCATGAACGCCTTCAGCGGCGGGTAGAACGGCTTGTCGACGTGCTCCGCGTAGTGCTGGTCGGCGAAGTCGCCGTCCATGGTCCGGGACACCATCGCGTCGATCCGCAGGCCCTTGCGCTCGAACCGGGCGAGGATCTCCCCCACCAGACCGCGGCGGACCGCGTCGGGCTTGATCAGTACGAGCGTGCGCTCGTCCGGGCTGCTGCTGGACACGCTGGGTTCCTCCTGTGCGCGGAAGCGGGTCGGGCTGGGTACGGTCAGCCTAGCGACCCGGTCCCGGCGCCAGGTCGGCGGCCGCTCTTTCCCTCGGTCGCCGATCCGGCCTAGCCTGGCCCTGGAACCCCTGGGAGGTCCACTGTGGCGAATGGCGGGAACCGACCCATCGCACCGGTACGCAAGCTGATCGGCGCGGTGCTGGGCACCGTGGCGACCTTCATCACGCTGTTCGGCCTGGGCATGACGAGCTGGGCCATCGTGGCGCTCGGCGTGGCGCTGCTCGTGCTGGCGATCGCCCTGGCCACCGTACGCGGGGGCGGGCGCACCTGGGTGGTCGGGCTGGGCCACGTGCACAGCGCCTCGGAGCCGCCCACGCAGTACGCGTTCGGCCGCTGCGAGCTGCAACTGGTGATCGACGCGCCGGGGCTGCCGCCCCGCTCCAAGAAGATCATCGAACCCCGGGTCCCGGTCGCCAAGTGGCCGTCGCTGGGCCAGGCCCTGCCGGTCCGGGTCGCCCTCGACGACCAGCGGCACGTCCGCGTGCTCTGGGACGAGGTGCCCACCCACACCGAGAGCGCCGCCGCGGTCGCCGACCTCCCGCCCGAGTACGCCGGCCCGGACCCGGTGGAAGAGGTGCTGATCGCCCAGGAGCCCCCGCCGTGGGCCGACCGGACCCCGGAGGACGACTTCCGCGACGACTTCCCGCCCGCGCCGGACCCGCTCCTCGACGACGTCGGCGGGCTGCCCGAGGAGCGCGAGCCGGTCGTGGTCCACCAGCGTCCCGGTGGCCCGAAGGTCCTGGAGGGCGAGCTGGTCGAGCCGATGAGCGCTCCGCTGCCCCGCCGGGCCCCGGTGCCGCGCCCGCCCGCCGAGGAACGGTTCGACACCGTGCCGGTCGACTCGATCGACGTCCCGCTGGACGAGCCGGCCGCGGGGACGCCACCCACGCCCGAGGAGCTGGACGAGGCCATCTTTGGCCCGGCCGGCGACGAGCCCGCCGAGGTGGTCGGCAGCCCGATCAGCGGCGTCGGGATCACCCTGCTCGTCACCGACCTGGACCAGTCCCTCGACTTCTACCGCGACCTCGGCTTCGAGGAGATGGACCGGGGCGCCGGCAACGCCGTCCTCGCCTCCGGGCCGACCCGCCTGGTGCTGCGCCGGGTGACCGGGGCCGCCCCGATCAGCCGCCGGCTGGTCCACGTCAACCTCGAGGTCGACGACATCCAGGCGGCCTACCAGCGACTGCGAAACTCCGGTGTCCGCTTCACCTACGCCCCCCGGGTGGTGAACCGGGGCACCAAGCTGGAGGTGTGGGCGGCAGCCTTCAGGGACCCGGACGGGCACGGCGTCGCCCTCACCCAGTGGCGCACCCTCGCCGACGCCTGACCTCCCCCGCCGGGCAGCGGAGGAGGTCGGTCAGCCGAGGATGACCCGCCGCACGTGCAGCGCGTACGCCCACACCAGGGCGAACATGACGCCCAGCACGAGCAGCGACCAGTGCAGCAGCCCGGAGAGCATCAGCAGGCCCTGCAGAGCGGTGCCGACGGGCCAGGCCCACGGCCGCTTCATCTGCCCGGCCAGCAGGACGCAGGCGACCGCCAGCGCCACGATCGCGCCGATGGCGGCACCGCTCAGGTGCCCGCCGACCACCCGGATCGGCTGGATGGCCAGCAGCAGCACCAGCGCCTCGAGCGCGAGCGTGCCCGCGCCCAACCCCCGGACGGCCCGCTCCGGGTTGCGCAGCCCCGAGCGCCGCTCCCCCGGCCCGGCCGGCCCGTCGCCCCCGGGCCGTGACACGTCCGCCGGCCCGCCGGCCGGCCCCCCAGCCGCGCCGGGTCGCTCCTCCACCGGGCCGCTCATCGCTTGAGCAGCCGGCGGGCGTCGGCCACGGTCACCACCGACCCGGTGATCAGCACCCCGACGCCGGCCAGCTCGCCGGGTACGTCGGACTCGGCCTCGGCGACGGCCGCCTCGATGGCGTCCGGCATCTCCCCGGCGACCTGCACCCGCTCCGGCCCGAAGACCTCCCGGGCCAACGCGGCCAACTCGTCGACGGGCATCGCCCGGGGCGAGCTGTTCGCGGTGACCACGATCGTGTCGAGCACCGGCTCCAGCAGCTCCAGCAGGCTGGCCGCGTCCTTGTCGCCGAGCACGGCGAGCACGCCGACCAGCTTGCTGAACGCGAACTCCTCCTGCAGCGCGGTGACCGTGGCGGTCATCCCGTGCGGGTTGTGCGCGCCGTCCAGCAGGATCGTCGGCGCGTTGCGCACCTTCTCCAGCCGTCCCGGCGAGCTGGCGGCGGCGAAGCCCTCCCGGACCGCCTCGACGTCGAGCTGCCGGCGCGCCCCCGCGCCGAGGAACGCCTCCACGGCGGCGAGCGCCACGGCCGCGTTCTGCGCCTGGTGGGCGCCGTGCAACGGGATGAATATCTCCTCGTACACCCCGCCCAAGCCCTGGATGGTGAGCACCTGGCCGCCGACCGCGACCGCCCGGCGCAGCACCCCGAACTCGGCGCCCTCCCGGGCGACGGTGGCGCCGACCTCGGCGCAGCGCTCCAGGATCGGCCGGGCGGCCTCCTCCTCCTGCGCCGCCGCGATCACCGTGGCGCCCTTGTGGATGATGCCCGCCTTGTGCAGCGCGATGTCCTCGATGGTGTCGCCGAGCCACTCGGTGTGGTCCAGCCCGATCGGAGTGATCACGGCGACCCCGGCCTGGATCACGTTGGTGGCGTCCTCGGCGCCGCCGAGCCCCACCTCGACCACGGCCACGTCGACCGGGGCGTCGGCGAACGCGGCGAACGCCAGCGCCGTGGTCATGTCGAAGTAGGTCAGCGGCTCGGCCGAGCGCTGGTCGACCAGCTCGGCCAGCGGCGCAACCTCCCGGTACGTGGCGACGAACCGCTCCTCGCTGACCGGCTCGCCGTCCAGGCTGATCCGCTCCCGGACGGTCTCCAGGTGCGGGCTGGTGTAGCGGCCGGTGTGCAGCCCGAACGCCCGCAGCAGCGAGTCGATCATCCGGGCCGTGGAGGTCTTGCCGTTCGTGCCGGTCAGGTGGATCGACGGGTACGCCCGCTGCGGGCTGCCGAGCAGGTCGAGCAGGCTCTCGATGCGGTCCAGCTCGAAGTGCATGCGGGTGAAGCCACGCGCGTTGAGCGCGGCTTCCACCTCGGCAAATTCGGTGCGATCGGTCACGAGGGCAGCGCCTCCAAGGCGGCGTCGATGCGGACCAGGTCGGCCTCGGCCACCGCGAGCCGCTCCCGGATCTTGGCGACCACGTGCTCGGGGGCCTTGCCGACGAACGCCGGGTTGTCCAGCTTCGCCCGCGCCTGCGCGACCTCCTTCTCGGCGGCCGCCCGGTCCTTGGTGAGCCGGCCCCGCTCGGCGGCCACGTCGATCGACCCCCGGGTGTCCAGCGCGACGCTCACCTCGCCAGGCATGGCGAGGGTGGCGCTGGCCTGGAAGTCGTCGCCGGCGGCGTCGAGGCGGACCAGCGACCGGATCAGCGGCTCGTGCGCGGCGATCCCGGCGGCGGCGAGGCCGTCGAGCCGGGCCGCCACCCGCTGCGTCGGGCGCAGCCCCTGGTCGGAACGGAACCGCCGGATCTCGGTCACCACCCGCTGCAGGGTGCCGACCTCGCCCTCCGCGGCGTCGTCGACGAGGGTGCGGTCGGCCACCGGCCAGGCCGCCGTCATCACCGTCTCGCCGCCGGTGAGCGCGGTCCACAGCTCCTCGGTGACGAACGGGATGACCGGGTGCAGCAGCCGCAGCAGCTGGTCCAGCACGTGCCCGAGCACCCGCCGGGTGGCCTCGGCGGCCGGCCCGCCATCGGCGAGCACCGGCTTGCTCAGCTCCACGTACCAGTCGCAGACGTCGTCCCAGGCGAAGTGGTAGAGCAGGTCGCAGACCTTGGCGAACTCGTACGCCTCGAACTGCTCGTCCACCTCGGCGGTGACGTGCGCCAGCCGGGACAGGATCCACCGGTCGACGGTCGACAGGGTGCCCACCTCGGGCAGCGGCCCGTCGGTGTGCGCGCCGTTCATCAGCGCGAACCGGGTGGCGTTCCAGAGCTTGTTGCAGAAGTTGCGGGAGCCCTGGCACCACTCCTCGCTGACCGGCACGTCCTGGCCGGGGTTGGCGCCCCGGGCCAGGGTGAACCGGGTGGCGTCGGCGCCGAACCGGTCGATCCAGTCCAGCGGGTCGACCACGTTCCCGAACGACTTCGACATCTTCTTGCCGTGCTCGTCGCGGACCATGCCGTGCAGGGCGACCACGTCGAACGGCTGCACGCCGTCCATCGCGTACAGGCCGAACATCATCATCCGGGCGACCCAGAAGAAGAGGATGTCGTAGCCGGTGACCAGCACACTGGTCGGGTAGAACTTCGCCAGGTCCGGCGTGCGCTCCGGCCAGCCCAGGGTGGAGAACGGCCACAGCCCGCTGGAGAACCAGGTGTCCAGGACGTCCTCGTCCTGCCGCCACCCCTCGCCGGTCGGCGGCTGCTCGTCCGGGCCGACGCAGACGATCTCGCCGTCCGGGCCGTACCAGACCGGGATGCGGTGACCCCACCAGAGCTGCCGGGAGATGCACCAGTCGTGCATGTTGTCGACCCAGGCGAAGTAGCGCTTGGCCAGCTCGGCCGGCTCGATCTTCACCCGGCCGTCGCGAACCGCGTCGCCGGCGGCCTTCGCCAGCGGGGCGGTGTTGACGAACCACTGCAGCGACAGCCGCGGCTCGACCGTCGTCTTGCACCTCGAGCAGTGCCCCACCGCGTGCACGTACGGCCGCTTCTCGGCGACGATCAGACCCTGCTCGCGCAGCGCCGCCACGATCGCCGGGCGGGCCTCGTACCGGTCCAGGCCCTCGAACGGGCCCGGCGCGGTGATGATGCCCCGCTCGTCCATGATCGTCAGGGCCGGCAGGTCGTGCCGCTGGCCGATCTCGAAGTCGTTCGGGTCGTGCGCCGGCGTCACCTTGACCATGCCGGTGCCGAAGCTGGGGTCGACGTGCGCGTCGGCCACGATCGGGATCCGCCGGCCGGTCAGCGGCAGCGCCACCTCGGTGCCGATCAGGTGCTGGTACCGCTCGTCGTCCGGGTGCACCGCGACCGCGGTGTCGCCGAGCATCGTCTCGGCCCGGGTGGTGGCCACCACGACCTCGTCGCTGTAGCGGATCGAGATCAGCTCACCCTCGTCGTCGGTGTGCTCCACCTCGATGTCCGACAGTGCGGTGAGGCAGCGCGGGCACCAGTTGATGATGCGGTTCGCCCGGTAGATCAGGCCGTCGTCGAAGAGCTTCTTGAACATGGTCTGGACGGCGCGGGACAGGCCCTCGTCCATGGTGAAGCGCTCGCGGTCCCAGTCGACCGCGTCACCGAGGCGCCGCATCTGGCCCAGGATCGCGCCGCCGGATTCGGCCTTCCACTGCCAGACCCGCTCGACGAACTTCTCCCGGCCGAGATCATGCCGGGACAGGCCCTCGCCGGCGAGCTGCCGCTCGACCAAGTTCTGGGTGGCGATGCCGGCGTGGTCCATGCCGGGCAGCCAGAGCGCCTCGTAGCCCTGCATCCGCTTGCGCCGGCTCAACGCGTCCATCAGCGTGTGCTCGAACGCATGGCCCATGTGCAGCGAACCGGTGACGTTCGGCGGCGGGATGACGATGGTGAAGGGGGGCTTGTCGCTCTCCGCCCTCGCCCGGAAGTGGCCGGCGGCTACCCACTGCTCGTACCGTCGCTGCTCTACCTCGCCGGGCTGGTACTGGCCGGCAAGGGTCGGGGCGTCGGGGCGTCGGGCATCCAGTCTCTCGGTCACCCTAGAAGTCTACGGAGCGCTTTCGGAGACCCGACGTGCGCCACCTCCTGTTCGCGTACGGTGGCGGACATGTCCGACGCACATCTCACCGAGCGGCCGGTCGGCGACGGGGCGGAGCCCGTCGACCTGACCGACGAGCCGATCCAGCTGAGCCGCCGAGACCCGGCGCTGGAGCCCGACGCGGCACGGCCGGCCTCCCGTCGGCGCCGGATCGCGCTCGGTGCCGCCCTGGTCGTCGGGCTCGCCGGCCTCGGCGCGCTCGGGGTCGGGGGTTGGCAGGTCCTCGCGCAGAAGGACACCACGCTGACCCCGCCGGCGAAGCTCGCCGGGCTGATTCGGGACGACAGCGACCGCGCCCGCACCACCGCGGACTACCTGCGGGACGGCTTCGCCGCCGACATCGACCTGGACCGGAGCTTCGGCACCGTCTACAGCGATCCGGCGGACGCCAAGCGGGCGGTGCTCGTCTTCGGCGGCACGACCCTGCTGTGGCAACCCGAGCACGACCTGGACAGCCTCTTCGGGCTGATGGCCGACGAGACCGGCAAGGTCACCGGCCTGCGCGAGGTGGACGCCGGGCGCCTGGGCGGCGTGATGAAGTGCGGTACGACCAGCGGCGACGGCGGGGACTTCGCGGTGTGCGGCTGGGCCGACCACGGCAGCGTGGTGATGGCGATGTTCCCGGGGCGGTCCGTCGACGACTCCGCCGCCCTGTTCCGCCAACTGCGGGAGGGCATCCAGCGTCGTTGAGTCTCGACTTTCCCGTGGAACGCCGCCGCACGTCGGCGGCGTTCCGCATTGCGGAACGGACACCGAAATGCGCTCAGGGCCACCCCTTTTCGGGGTGGCCCTGAGCGAAAGATTGTCCGGCGGTGTCCTACTCTCCCACACCCTCCCGAGTGCAGTACCATCGGCGCTGGAGGGCTTAGCTTCCGGGTTCGGAATGTTACCGGGCGTTTCCCCTCCGCCATGACCGCCGTAACTCTATCGACATATCAAACAACCACCGCGAATACTCGCTGGTGTCGTTGTTCGTTTGTCGGGAGTTGCACAGTGGACGCGTAGCAGCTTAGTAGTCAAGTCCTCGGCCTATTAGTACCGGTCAACTGAACCCGTTACCGGG
>NZ_JBVJJA010000013.1:0-167999 GCF_055586005.1 Micromonospora sp. NPDC051924 | reverse complement strand
TAGTAGAACAAAACGGAAAAACCAAAGGAGATGGGGGTGGAAAGAGGAACGAGAAGCCAACCCCCCCCCCCCCCGCCCCCCCCCCCCCGCCCCCCCCCCCCCCCCCCCCCCCCCCCCCCCCCCCCCCCCGCCCGGCCGTCAGGCCCAGAGCTGTCCTTCCAGGGCGTCCTCGGCATCCGCGAGGGTGCCGCCGTACGCCCCGGTCGAGAGGTACTTCCAGCCGCCGTCGGCGATGACGAAGGCGACGTCGGCGCGGCGGCCGGCCTTGACCGCCTCGTGCGCCACCGCGAGGGCCGCGTGCAGGATCGCGCCGGTGGAGAAGCCGGCGAAGATCCCCTCCACCTCGACGAGCTGCCGGGTCCGCAGCACCGCGTCCCGGGTCCCCACCGAGAAGCGCCGGGAGAGCACCTGCGCGTCGTAGAGCTCGGGGACGTAACCCTCGTCGATGTTGCGCAGGCCGTAGACCAGCTCGCCGTAACGCGGCTCCGCCGCGACGATCTGGATGCCCTCGACCTTCTCCCGCAGGTAGCGTCCGGTGCCCATCAGCGTGCCGGTGGTGCCCAGCCCGGCCACGAAGTCGGTGATCGTGGGCAGATCGTGCAGCAGCTCCGGCCCGGTCGTCTCGTAGTGTGCCCGGGCATTCGCCTCGTTGCCGTACTGGTAGAGCATCACCCAGTCGGGGTGCTCGGCGGCGATCTGCTTGGCGGTGGCGACGGCCTGGTTCGAACCGCCGGCGGCCGGCGAGAAGATGATCTCCGCGCCGTACATCCGGAGCAGCTGGACCCGCTCGGTGGAGACGTTCTCCGGCATCACGCAGACCAGCCGGTAGCCGCGCAGCTTGGCCACCATGGCCAGCGAGATGCCGGTGTTGCCGCTGGTCGGCTCCAGGATCGTGTCGCCCGGCCGGAGCTGGCCGGCCGACTCGGCCGCGCGGACCATGAACAGGGCCGCCCGGTCCTTGATGCTGCCGGTCGGGTTCCGGTCCTCAAGCTTCGCCCAGAGCCGCACCGGCGGCGCCCCCTCGGGCACCGTCGGCGAGAGCCGTGGCAGTCCGATCAGGGGCGTACCGCCGCACGCGTCGAGCAGGCTGTCGTACCGTGCCATGGCGACCGCCCTCAGCGGGCGGCGACGGCCGCGCGGTGGCCGGCGATCGCCGCGGCGGCCGCGAAGCCGAACGCGCCGCCCGCCACGGCCGGCAGGATGGTGACGCTGTCACCGTCGTTGAGCTTGGCGTCGAGCGCGCCGAGGAAGCGGACGTCCTCGTCGTTGACGTAGACGTTGACGAACCGGTGCAGCACGCCGGCGTCGGTGACCAGGCGGCCCTTCAGGCCGCCGTGCCGGGAGTCCAGGTCGGTGAGCAGGTCGCCCAGCGTGTCGCCGGTGCCCTCGACGACCTTCGCGCCGCCGGTGTAGCTGCGCAGGATGGTGGGGATGCGAACCTCGATGGCCATGATGGTGCTCCTTGTTCGGGTCGTGCCAGGTGACGGGAGAGAGAACGGTGTGCCGGCGCTGGAGTGATCAGCGGTCGGAACACTCGTAGTCGACCGTCGCCGGGCTCTGCCCGAACATGTAGGACTGGACGGCGTGCGGGTCCACGGCGGCATCCACGATCTTGACCGGCTCCTCGGTGACCACGCCGTCGACGATGCGGAAGGAGCGGATCTCCTCCGTGTCGGGCTCCCGGGTCGAGACGAGCAGGTAGTGCGCTCCCGGCTCACCGGCGAAGGAGATGTCCGTACGGGACGGGTAGGCCTCCGTCGCGGTGTGCGAGTGGTAGATGACGACCGGCTCCTCGTCGCGGTCGTCCATCTCCCGCCAGACCCGCAGGTGTTCCATCGAGTCGAACTCGTAGAACGTCATGGAGCGGGCGGCATTTTCCATCGGGATGTGCCGGATCGGGGTGTCGCTGCCGGCGGAACCGGCGACCACGCCGCACGCCTCGTCCGGGTGGTCCCGACGCGCGTGGGCGACGATCGCGTCGATGATCGACCGGTCGATGCTCAGCACGCGGACCAGCCTAGCGCCCGGGGTTCCGAGGTGGCGAGGTGGCGACCGTCACGGCTCAGTCGATCAAGGCGTTGAGCAGGGATTCCTGCAGATATCCGAGATACGCGTAGACCGACAGTTGGAACACCCGGCTCGAGGTGGGGTCCTCGGCCACCGCGTCGTCGAGTTCCTCGCCCAGGTCGGTGCCGTCCTTGATCTCCAGCCGGACGCCCATCGCGAGCCGGGCGTCGTTGAGCGCGCGCAGCCACGCCTCGGCCGCCTCGGCGTCCAGCCGCACCTCGCCGCCGATCTCCCCGTCGGGCAGCGCGGCGAGGATCGCACCGGCCTGATCGATCTTGGCGGTCTTGAGGTCACCCTCGGTGTAGCGGCGGAACTCGGCGGTGCTCGCCGCGTCCTCCGGGTAGACCTCGGGGAAGAGCCGGCCGACCACCGGGTCGCCGTGGTCGAAGCCGTCGGTGAGCAGGCCGACCACCTCGGAGGCCACCTTGCGCAGCACCCGAACCTCGTCCACCGCGAAGGTGGCCACGTAGCGGTCGCCGTGGCGACGGAACATGCTCACGACCGGTCCACCGTCGCCCAGAGGCCGTACGCGTGCAGCTGCGACGCGTCGTGCTCCATCCGCTCCCGGGCCCCGCTGGAGACCACCGCCTTGCCCTTGTGGTGCACGTCCAGCATGAGCTGCTCGGCCTTCTCCCGGCTGTATCCGAAGAGCTTCTGGAACACCCAGGTCACGTACGTCATGAGGTTGACCGGATCGTCCCAGACGATCGTCACCCAGGGCCGGTCGGACGCCGGCACCTCGTCGGTGTCCGGCGTCTCGACCGGTGCAACCTGTGGAGCCGCCATGCCCCCCATCGTGCCACCGGATCCGGGGAACCGATGAACCGGAACGGCGCGCCGACCCGGATCACCCTCCCGGGCCGCGTACGGCGGCCCGTTCGACCGCTCCACGGCCCCCACCTCAGGCCAGCAGGATGCCGTGTTCGACCGCATCGATGACCACCGCAGCCAGCGAGAGACGGATCACCTCGAAGTGGCGGGACACCTCGCGGGACAGCTCCAGCTCCACCTCGCGCAGCGCCCGTTGGGCCCAGGACCGCGCGACGTTCGGGTCGTTGTTGCCGGGGGCGCGCCAGTGCTGCCAGCAGCCGCCGGAGAGCGCCACGCCGACCGGCGGCAGCACCTCGTCCCGCTCCGCGCCCGGGAAACCGGACAGCGCGTCGAACGCCCCGCCGCCGGTCAACCCGGCCACCCCGGCCGTGCTGGTGACCAGGAGCACCCGGTCCAGCTCGCGACCGGCGGGATGGTCGGCGAGACCCCACCGGACCGCGTGCGTGATCCGGTGCCGGACCCCGTCGGCCAACGGCGCCCCGAAGACCCGCGCGGCGGTGTCGTCGAGAATGCCGCGGACGGCCTCGTCGCACTGGGCGGTGGCGAGCAGCGACAGCGCCTCCATCTCCCGGTCGAGCAGCGCCGGCAGGCCGGCGCAGCCGACCCCGAAGACGATCTCCTGCACCACCCGCAGGTGGATGTTGGCCAGCTCCAGGGCGAGGTGCTGACGGATGCGCTGGGCGCACGAGCGGGCCTGGCGGTCCAGCCGCTCGGCGAGGTCCCCGGGGTCGAGCCCGGGCCGGACCGGGACCCGGCCGTGCGCGCCGGGCGGCTCCGGCGGCCGGATGCTGGCCCGCCGCAGCCCCTCGCCCGCCGCCCAGCCGACCAGCGCCCGGCGCAGGGCCGCGTGGTCGGCCTGCCGGACGGCGTACCAGCGGGCGTCGGCCAGCCGGGGCACCGCCGACAGCAGGGCGGCGCGGTGTGCCGCGAGGGAGACCTCCACCGGGTCGACCCGGCGCCCGGGCGGACGCGGCAGGGACCGGCCCGGGCGTCCGACCGACGGGACGTACGCACCCGCGCCCTCCGTAGCCGTCGGCCCGTCCGCCGGGGCCGCCCAGCCGGCCACCCCGGGGGTGACCGCGAACAGCACCTCGACCCGGGTCCGGGCGAGTTCCGCCAGCAGGTTCAGCTCCGCCGCGGTGAACGCCTGGTCGGCGGAGATCACGAAGAGCAGCGCGCCGGCCCGGCCGGCGGCGTCGAGCAGCACCCGGCCGCCCGCGACGCCGAGCGAGCCGGTGTCCGGCGTGTCGAGCACGGCGAAGTGGCGCAGCAACGGGTCCGGCAGGCTCAGTTCCACCCGGCGCGGCGGGCGGGCCAGGGCCGGCCCGGCGGCGAGCGGGTCGGCGCCGTACGAGTGCGGCTGGCGGTAGCCCGGCACGTAGGCGGCCCGGGTCGGCACCCGCCCGTGGTTGACGAGCAGGTAGCTGCCGTCGGGGGCGGCCAGCATCCCGGGCTCCAGCCCGAGCAGGGCGGCGAGCAGCTCGCGCCGGCCGGCGCCGGCCGGACCGGCGACGACAACGGCCAGTGGCTCGTCCGGGGCGGGGTCGGTCACCCCGAGCCGGGTGGGCAGGGGCGCACAGCGTGGCGGCTCGGCCGGCCCGCCCGGATCGGGCACGTCGATCGAGCGGAGAGGGCCCGGCTTCATCAAGCGGCCTCCCGGTAGGGCGACCGGGTTGCGGACCGGTCGCGTCGGGGACATCCGTGGTGGCAGAAGAGTACGGGTGTCGGGAGTCCGACACCGAACACCGCTAATACTCACGAGTAATCGACAGATTACTCAACTTCGCTCCGTAACGATATGGGCGCGGACGGATTACCGTCGATATGCTGCACCGATGAGTCGGTGGGACTTCGTCGGCCGAAGGGACGAGCTCAACCGTCTGTTGTCGGCGGTCGGCGGCCCCGAGGGGCGCGGGTTGCTTCTCAGCGGCAGCGCCGGGGTCGGCAAGAGCCGGCTGCTCCGGGAGGGGATCGCGACCCTCCCCACCGACCGGTACGCGATCTGGTCGGTCTCGGCCAGCGCCACCACGGCCGCGCTGCCCTTCGGCGGCCTCGTCCAGGTGCTCCCGGCCGAGCAGCCGCAGGGGCTCTCCCCCGCCGGCATCCTGCGGTGGGCGGTGGACCTGCTCCAGGAGCAGGCCGCCGGCCGACCGATCGTGCTCGCGATCGACGACGCCCACCTGCTCGACCCGCCGTCGGCGGCGCTGGTCCACCTCATCGCGCGGGCCGAGAACGCCACCGTGATCGGGACGCTGCGCAACGGGGAGCAGATCCCGCTGCCGATCCGTGCGCTGTGGACCGACGACCTGGTCGACGTGGTCGAGTTGGCGCCGCTCGGCCCGGCCGAGACCACCGGGCTGCTCGCCGCGATCCTCGGCGGCCCGGTCGACGCGGGCACCTCGGAGCGGCTGTTCCGGCTCTCCGCGGGCAACCCGCTGCTCCTGCGCGAACTGGTGCTGGCCGCCTCCGGTGGCGACGAGCTGAGCCGGACGTACGGCATCTGGAAGTGGACGGGCCGGCTCGAGCTGGCGCCCAGCCTCAACGACCTGATCGACACCCGGATCGGCCGGCTCACCCCCGGCGTACGGTCGGTGGTCGAGCTGGTGGCGTTCGGCGAGCCGCTCGGCCTGCAACTGCTCCAGCGCGCGGTCGACCCGTCGGATGTGGAGACCGCCGAGGAGCGCGGACTGATCACCATGGTCCACGACGACCGTCGGTTGAACGTCCGGCTCGCCCACCCGCTCTACGGCGAGGTGATGCGCCGGCAGTGCCCGGTCAGCCGTACCCGCCGGCTCCAGGCCACCCTGGCCGAGCTGCTCGAACAGGTCGGCAAGCGACGCCGGGACGACCTGCTCCGGGTGGCCGTCTGGCGCCTGGACTCGGGCACGGCGCAGGATCCGGCGCTGCTGCTCGACGCGGCCGCCCAGGCCTTCGGCCGGTACGACGTGCCGCTGGCGACCCGGCTGGCCCGCGCCGCCCTGGAGGCCGAGGGCGGCTCCGACGCCGCCGAGCTGCTCGCCACCATCCTCATGTTCGGCGACCGGCCGGACGAGGCGATCCAGGTGCTCGACTCGGTGGGCGCCGAGGTCACCGACGACCGGCGGCGCAGCCGCTGGCTGACGGTACGCGGCATGGTCAGCTACTGGGGACTCAGCCGTGAGTCGACGGTGGAGGAGATCGCGGCGCGCGCCGCCGAGCTGACCGACCCGGCCGACCAGGCCCGGGTCCGCGCCTTCGAGGCGATCATGCGGTTGCACGGGCTGCACACCGGTGCCGCGCTGCGGCTCGCCCAGGCGGTGCTGGACCGACCGGCCGCGCCGGTGGCCGCGCGGGAGCTGGCCCGGTGCACGGTGGCCCACCTCCAGGCCGCGCAGGGGCAGTACCAGCGCAGCGCCACCGCCATCGCCCGGGTGCAGGCCGAGGCGGCCCGCTGGCGTGACGACATGCCCTACCTCCAGCTCGCGATGGAGCTGGCCCGGGGCACCCGGCTGGCCCTCTCCGGCGACCTCGCCGGCATCGACGCGATCGTCGCCGACGAGTTCGCCGACCTGGCCGGCGCGGGGGACTTCCGGCTCGGCACCGGCTACCTGGCCATCCTCCAGGCGTACGCGGCGCGACTGCGGGGACGCAGCGACGAGGCGCTCAAGACCAGCCTCGGTGCCTGCGCGGTGCTCGCCACCAGCCGGGTGTACGCCGGCCTGGCGCACGCCGAACGGGCCCAGGCGGCGGCGTGGCGCGGCGACGCGACGCACGCGGCAGAGGCGATGGCGGAGGCCGACCGTACCCACGCCCCGGGCATGGCGGTGCTGTATCCCTGGCTCGAACAGGCCCGGGGCGCGGTGCACGGCGCCACCGGTGACCTGCCGGCCGCCACCAAGCACCTCTGCGCGCTGGCGGACCGGCTCCGCGAGGACGGCTTCGCCGGCCACGAGCTGCTGGTCCTGCTCGATCTGGTCCGGTTCGGCCAGTCCGGCGCGCCGGTCGGTCCGACCTGCACGGACGGCGGGCGGCGGACGGTGGCCCAGCGCCTGGCCGAACTCTCCGAGCGGGTCGACGGGATCCTGCCCCCACTGGTCGCCCGGTACGCCCGCGCGGCGGTCGACTGCTCCCCCACCGAACTGCTCGCCGTCGCCGACGGGTTCGCCGCGCGCGACCTGGTCGTGCACGCCGCCGAGGCGACCGCGATGGCCCTGCGCCACGCGGGGCGCAGCCGGGACGCCGCGACCGGTCCGGCCCGGGAGCGGCTGGCCGAGCTGCTCCGCCGCTGCGACGGGGTCTCCACCCCGGCGCTGCGGGCGCTCCGGCCGGCGCTGAGCGAGCGCGAGTGGCAGGTCGCCCGGCTCGCCGCCGAGGGCGCCACCAGCCGGGCCATCGCGGAGCGGCTCTACCTGTCCAGCCGCACCGTGGAGAACCACCTCCAACGGGTCTACAGCAAGCTCGGGGTGGCCGGCCGGGCCGAGCTGCGGGCCGCCCTGCGGTCCATGCCAGGCCACGACGGCACGGATCCGCTGTGAACTCTAGGCTGGGGGCGTGAGCACCCTTCGCCCTGCTTTGCTGACCGACCACTACGAGCTGACCATGGTCAGCGCCGCCCTGCGGGACGGCACGGCCGACCGCCGCTGCGTCTTCGAGGTGTTCACCCGGCGGCTGCCGGCGGGTCGCCGCTACGGGGTGGTCGCCGGCACGGCCCGGCTGGTCGAGCTGATCCGGGAGTTCCGGTTCGACGCCGAGGAGGTCGACTTCCTGCGCCGTACCGGGGTGGTGGACGACCGGGCCGCGGAGTGGCTGGCCAACTACCGCTTCACCGGCGACGTCGACGGGTACGCCGAGGGTGAGCTCTTCTTCCCCGGCTCCCCGATTCTCACCGTCTCCGGCAGCTTCGCCGAGTGCGTGGTGCTGGAGACGCTGGTGCTGTCGGTGCTCAACCACGACTGCGCGGTCGCCGCGGCGGCCGCCCGGATGGTCACCGCCGCCCGCGGCCGGGCACTGATCGAGATGGGTTCCCGCCGGGCGCACGAGGGGGCCGCGGTGGCCGCCGCACGGGCGGCGTACCTGGCCGGGTTCCGGTTCACCTCCAACCTCGCCGCGGGTCAGCAGTACGGCATCCCCACCGCGGGCACCGCCGCGCACGCGTTCACCCTGCTGCACGACGACGAGCGGGCGGCGTTCGCCTCGCAGGTCGCCACGTTGGGCAAGGACACCACCCTGCTGGTCGACACGTACGACATCAGCCAGGGCATCCGGAACGCGATCGAGGTCGCCGGGCCGGAGCTGCGGGCGATCCGGATCGACTCGGGGGACCTGACCGTCATCGCCCAGCAGTCCCGCGAGCTGCTCGACTCGCTCGGGGCCACCGAGACGAAGATCATCGTCTCCGGCGACCTGGACGAGTACTCCATCGCCACGCTCGCCGCCGAGCCGGTCGACATGTACGGCGCCGGCACCGCCGTGGTGACCGGCTCCGGCGCGCCCACCGCCGGCCTGGTCTACAAGCTGGTCGAGGTCGAGGGGCGGCCGGTGGTCAAGCGCTCCGAGCAGAAGGCCACCATCGGCGGCCGAAAGGTGGCCGTCCGCCGACACAAGCCGACCGGCACCGCCACCGAGGAGATCATCGTGCCGCAGGGCGTGCCGGACCGGCAGCCCAACGACCGGTTGCTCCAGCGCTCCTTCGTCGTCGAGGGCGAGCCGGTGGCGCTGCCCACCCTCGACGAGTCACGGGAGCACCTACGGCTGTGCCTGATCTCCATCCCCTGGGAAGGTCTGAAGCTCTCCGGCGGCGACCCGGCCATTCCGGTGACCGTCGTACCCGCGGACTGAGGAAGGACCGTACCGATGGGCAACGCCCTGATCATCGTCGACGTGCAGAACGACTTCTGCGAGGGCGGGTCGCTCGCGGTGGCCGGCGGGGCGGGCGTGGCGGCCGGCATCTCCCGGCTGCTCGCCGCCGAGCCGGACCGCTGGGACCACGTGGTGGCGACGAAGGACTACCACATCGACCCCGGGGTGCACTTCGGCAACCCGCCGGACTTCGTCAACACCTGGCCCCGGCACTGCGTGGTGGGCACCGCCGGGTCGGAGTTCCACCCCGACCTGGCGACCGACCGGGTCGAGGCGATCTTCCACAAGGGCGAGCACGCCGCCGCGTACTCCGGTTTCGAGGGGCACGGCCCCGAGGGTGAGTGCCTGGCCGACTGGCTGCGCCGGCACGACGTCGACCAGGTCGACGTGGTCGGGATCGCCACCGACCACTGCGTGCGGGCGACCGCGCTGGACGCCGCCCAGGAGGGCTTCCGCACCACCGTGCTGCTCGACCTCACCGCCGCGGTGGCCCCGGACACCCTGGACGTCGCGCTGCGGGCGTTCGACGGCGCCGGCGTGACCACCATCGGCGAACCTGTGATCAGGACCGCTTGACGAGGTAATTGGTTGCGGCTGTCGTACCCCCGGTCGAGGATGTCGGCCGGAGGTACGGACCGTCGTGAACTTGAAGCCTTACCGGGAGGCGCTCGCCCTGCCCGGTCTCCGGTCGCTGCTGCTGGTGTCGGTGCTGGCCCGCGTCCCACTCACCGCCACCGGGGTGACGCTCACCTTCCACGTCGTGCTGGACCTCGGCCGGGGCTACGGCGCCGCCGGCCTGGTCGGCGCCGCGTCGACCGTCGGCGCCGCGCTCGGCTCGCCGCTGCTCGGCCGGCTGGTCGACCGGCGCGGGCTGCGCCCGGTGCTGCTGCTGACCACGCTGGCCGAGGGCGTCTTCTGGGTCGCCGCGCCGACCCTGTCGTACCCGGTGCTACTCCCGGCGGCCTTCCTGGCCGGGCTGCTCGCCCTGCCGGTCTTCTCGGTGGTCCGCCAGTCGGTCGCCGCGCTGGTGCCGGCCGAGCGGCGTCGTCCCGCGTACGCGCTCGACTCGATGTCGGTGGAGCTGTCGTTCATGGTCGGCCCGGCGCTGGCCGTGGCCCTCGCCACCGCCCTCTCGCCACGCATCACCATGTGGGCGGTCGGGGCCGGGATCGTCGCCTCGGGGATCGGGTTCTGGCTGCTCGACCCGCCCACCCGCAGCGCCGACGAGCCGGCCGGCCCGCACCGGAAGGTGCCCCGCCGCGAGTGGCTCACGCCCCGGCTGCTGGCCGTGCTGGCGGTCAGCCTGGCCGCCACCCTGGTGCTCGGCGGCACCGACGTGGCGGTGGTCGCCGTGCTGCGGGCCGGCGGTGAGGTCGGCTGGACCGGCGCCGTGCTGACCGCCTGGGCGGTGGCCTCGCTGGTGGGCGGCTTCGCATACGGGGCGGTCACCCGCTCGTTCTCGCCGCTGGTCCTGATGGCGACGCTCAGCCTCACCACGATCCCGGTCGGGTTGGGCGGGGCACACTGGTGGCTGCTCTGCCTCGCGCTCGTCCCGGCGGGTGCGCTCTGCGCGCCCACCATCGCCTCGACCGCCGACGCGGTGAGCCGGCTCGCCCCGGCCGGCGTACGCGGCGAGGCGATGGGCCTGCACGGCTCGGCGGTCACCGTCGGCATCGCCCTCGGCGCGCCGCTGGCCGGCGCGGTGATCGACGCGTCGGCCCCGCTGTGGGGCTTCGCGGTCACGGGCGCGATCGGTCTCCTGGTGGCCCTGGCCGTGCTCCCCGTCGAGCTGCGCCACCGCCGCCAGTCCGTCGCCCCCACCCCCGACCCCGAACTGGCCACCGCCACCGCCTGACCCACCCCGCCCCCCGGCCTCGCACCCGAGGCCGGGCCAGACCTCACGCGCCGGGCCGACGCAGGCCTCACGCCACGGATCAAGATCCACACAATCTCGGCGAGCTGGCGGTCTTCCCGCGCACGGAAACCGCAACCTCGGCGATATCGCCCCGCCCCGCTCCACCCCGCTTGCGGAAAGTGGGTATGTCCGGGCGACCGGAAGGGCCGACCCGCCGCACGGCGCGACGTGACCGGCGCCAGCCGCCCACGCCCCTCCCCCGACCGGCACCGGCCAACCAACAAACCCGTCGTCCCGACCACCAGACCAGCGTGTGATCAAGAGGTTTGCGTCGGATCAGCCCCCGATTCCGACGCAAACTCCTTGATCAACGGCGCCGAGGACGGGGTGGGCGTGTCGGGTGGGCGGGGTGGGGAATGGGGACGGGCGCCGCACCCGGTGGGTGCGGCGCCCGTCGTGGGGTCCGTCCGGCGTCAGCGCCGGTCGAGGTTGCCCGCGGTGTCCTCCTCGTAGCTGGCGCCACCGTTGGCCTCGCTGGTCAGCGGCTTGGCGCCGCCCTCCGGCGGGCCGGCCAGGGTCTGCCCGGCGGCCAGCTCGGGGAACTTCAGGTCGAACGCCGGCCGCTCGGAGCGGATCCGCGGCATCCGGTCGAAGTTGCGCAGCGGCGGCGGGGAGCTGGTGGCCCACTCGAGCGAGTTGCCGTGGCCCCACGGGTCGTCGACCTCGACCACCGGGCCGGCCTTGTACGACTTCCAGCAGTTCCAGATGAACGGCAGGGTCGAGATACCGGTGATGAACGCGCCGATCGTGGAGATCGTGTTCAACGTGGTGAAGCCGTCGCTGGGCAGGTAGTCGGCGTACCGCCGCGGCATGCCCTCGTTGCCCAGCCAGTGCTGCACCAGGAAGGTGGTGTGGAAGCCGATCATGGTGAGCCAGAAGTGGATCTTCCCCAGCCGCTCGTCGAGCATCCGGCCGAACATCTTCGGGAACCAGAAGTAGATGCCGGAGAAGACGGCGAACACGATCGTGCCGAAGAGCACGTAGTGGAAGTGCGCCACCACGAAGTACGAGTCGGACAGGTGGAAGTCCAGCGGCGGGCTGGCCAGCAGCACGCCGGTCAGACCACCGAAGAGGAAGGTCACCAGGAAGCCGACCGCGAAGAGCATCGGCGCCTCGAAGGAGATCTGGCCCCGCCACATGGTGCCGATCCAGTTGAAGAACTTCATGCCGGTCGGCACCGCGATCAGGTAGCTGAGGAAGCTGAAGAACGGCAGCAGCACCTGACCGGTGACGAACATGTGGTGCGCCCAGACGCTCATCGACAGGGCGGCGATGGAGATGGTCGCGGCGACCAGGCCCTTGTAGCCGAAGATCGGCTTCCGAGAGAAGACCGGGATGACCTCGGAGATGATGCCGAAGAACGGCAGCGCGATGATGTAGACCTCGGGGTGCCCGAAGAACCAGAACAGGTGCTGCCAGAGCATCGGGCCGCCGGTGGCCGGGTCGTACACGTGGGCGCCGATCAGGCGGTCCGCGGCGAGCGCGAAGAGCGCGGCGGCCAGCAGCGGGAAGACCAGGATCGCCAGCAGGCTGGTGACCAGCATGTTCCAGGTGAAGATCGGCATCCGGAACATGGTCATGCCGGGCGCCCGCAGGGTCAGAATCGTGGTGATCATGTTGACCGAGCCGAGGATCGTGCCCAGACCGGAGATGGCCAGACCGACGATCCACATGTTGGCCCCGACGCCCGGGGAGTTCGCCGCGTTGCTCAGCGGCGTGTAGGCGAACCAGCCGAAGTCGGCGGCGCCGCCGGGGGCGACGAAGCCTGCGGTGGCCATCGCGCCGCCGAACAGGTACAGCCAGTAGGCGAACGAGTTCAGCCGCGGGAACGACACGTCGGGCGCGCCGATCTGCAGCGGCACCACGTAGTTGCCGAAGGCGAACACGATCGGCGTCGCGAAGAACAGCAGCATGATCGTGCCGTGCATCGTGAAGAGCTGGTTGAACTGCTCGGGCGACAGGAACTGCAGGCCCGGACGCGCCAGTTCGGCGCGCATGATCAGGGCCATCAGGCCGCCGATCATGAAGAACGCGAACGCGGTGACCATGTACATGATCCCGATCTGCTTCGCGTCCGTGGTGCGCAGCAGCCGCGCGATGGCCGACCCCTTGACCGGCTCGCGGACCGGCCAGGGCCGGGTCACGACCGGCTTGGGTGCGACGGTGGTCACGAGTGGCCTCCGGTTCTCGGTTGTCCCGCTCGGCACGCGCTGGTTTTCTGCGCAGCCGTCATCCGCAAGGAGGATAGTCCCCGGCAGGTGGGGGTGCCGCGTGGGGTGGGCGGCTACGATCACCGGCCGCCACCGCCGGGGGCTCAGAGCGGGTCCACCAGCAACCGGTAGTGCTCCTGGAAGATTCGTCCGCCGCGTCCGCGCAGCAGCGGGTCGCGCAGCGCCGGCGGCACGTCCCGGGTCCGGTTGCGGTCCCGGGTCCGGTCCCGCACCCATCGGGTACGCGGCCGACGGCGGCTCTCGTACGCGAGAAGCGCGGCGTCCACGCTGCCGGCGGCCCTGAGCGACTCGGCGAGCACGACGGCGTCCTCCAGCGCCATCGCGGCGCCCTGGGAGAGGGTCGGCGCGGTGGCGTGGGCGGCGTCCCCGACGAGGAGTACCCGGCCGTGGAACCAGCGGCCCAGCTCGACCTCCTCGGTGCGCTCCACGTGCACCCGGTCGAGCGCGGTCAGCACCTCGGAGACCGGGCCGCCGTAGTCGCCGAACAGCTCGTGCAGCCGGGCGAGGGGGTCGGCCGGGAGTGTGGTGCCGGCCTCGTCGGCGTAGCAGTGCAGCCGGCCGGCCCCGATCGGCACCACCAGGAAGCCGGCGCGCTGGCCGAGCAGCGCGGTCCAGTCGGCGACCCGGGGCCCGCCCCGGACCACGGCCCGGTAGACGACCTGGCCGGCCGGGCGGGGCGGGCCGCCGAGCGCGGCCAGGGTCCGCACCGCGGAGCGCGGCCCGTCAGCGCCGATCACGAGGTCGTACTCGGCGCAGGTGCCGTCCCTGAAGCCGACCGCGACGCCGCCAGGCAGGGGTTCGACGGTGCTGACCTCGGCGCCGTGCCGGACCGCGCCGCCGGCCCCGGTGAGCAGGACGCGGTGCAACTCGGCGCGGGGCAGGGCCCGGCACTCGCCCACCCCGGCCCAGAGGGCGTCGAGGTCGACCTCGCAGAGCGGTGCACCGGCGGCGTCGAGGAAGCGCTGCCGGTGGATGATCTGGCCGAGCGGGCGTACCGGGCCGTCGAGGCCCAGCCGGCGCAGCGCCCGCGCCGCGTTGCCCGGGAGATAGAGGCCGATGTCGGCGTGCTCGTCGGGCGGCAGCTTCTCGGTGACGTCGGGCCGGAACCCCGCAAGGCGTAGCGCCCGGGCCACGGCGAGACCGGCGATGCCCGCGCCGACGACGAGGATGCGCAGGGGGGAGCCACCCATGGTGGTGTACGCCTCCGGAGGGGTTCGGAACGCGTTGGAGGCAAGACACTACTCGCCGCAACCGCCGCACGGTAGGTCCCAACGGCCCTGGCGCGGCCACTGCTCGGCGTCGAGCCGCGCTCCCGCAGGCGGGAGTCCCGCGCCGACCGGAGGAGCGCCGGAGCACGAGCACGCTGCGACCGCGACCTCCCACGGATCGCGTCCGCGGACCTCGAGTCAACCGGTGCAGTTGCACAACGCTTTCAGCCATGTAAATGTGTTGTTCTGAACTTGGGAGCGCTCCCGCACGTACCTCCCCACCCGTCCCCGGCGCCCCGCGCCGCAGCCAAGGAGCATCATGAAGCGTCCACTGAGGGCCGTCGCGGCCGCCGGTCTGCTGGCCGCCGGCTCGATCGTCGCCGTCATCCTCGGCGGCAACGCCTCCGCCGACACCCAGATCTGCGACCAGTACGGGTCGACCACCATCGGCGGCAGGTACGTCGTGCAGAACAACCGCTGGGGCACCAGCGCCCAGCAGTGCATCAACGTGACCTCCACCGGCTTCTCCATCACCCGGCAGGACGGCGTCGGCTCGACCAGCGGCGCGCCGGTCTCGTACCCGTCGATCTTCGTCGGCTGCCACTACACGAACTGCTCGCCCGGCACCAACCTGCCGGTCCAGGTGAAGAACATCAGCAGCGCGCCGAGCAGCATCAGTTACAACTACGTCAGCGGCGCCACCTACGACGCCTCCTACGACATCTGGCTCGACCCCACGCCGAAGAAGGACGGGGTGAACCAGATGGAGATCATGATCTGGCTCAACCGGCAGGGCTCCATCCAGCCCATCGGCTCGTCCGTGGGCAACGCCAGCATCGCCGGCCGGACCTGGGAGGTCTGGCGGGGCAGCAACGGCTCCAACAACGTCATCTCGTACCTGGCGCCGTCCGCGATCCCCAGCATGAGCTTCGACGTCATGGCGTTCATCAACGACACGAAGAACCGGGGCGCGATCACCAGCGACTGGTACCTCACCAGCATCCAGGCCGGCTTCGAGCCGTGGCAGGGCGGCGTGGGCCTCGCGGTCAACTCGTTCTCGCAGGACGTCAACACCGGCGGCAGCACCACCCCGCCGAGCCCGACCAGCAGCCCGACGCCGACCTCGTCGCCCACCACCAACCCGCCGTCCGGCAGCGCGTGCTCGGTGAAGTACACCCCCACCAGCATCTGGAACAACGGCTTCACCACCGACATGGTGATCACCAACACCGGCTCCGGCACGGTCAACGGCTGGACGCTCACCTACAACCTGCCCTCCGGGCAGACGGTCACCAGCGCCTGGAACGCCACGGTGACCCAGAGCGGGTCCGCGGTGACCGCGAAGAACGTCAGCTACAACGGCACGCTGTCGCCGGGCGCCTCCACCAGCTTCGGCTACCAGGCCACGCTGAGCGGCGCGTACTCCTCGCCGACCAGCTTCTCGCTCAACGGGGTGACCTGCACCAAGGCCTGAGCATCCCCCGGTTGCAAGAAGGGGCGTGACCTGACGGTCACGCCCCTTCCCGTGTCGTCTCCGCCGGCGGAGACGTCCCAGCCGCTATGCGCCGTCCAGTTTCATCTCGACACCCACTGCGATCGCCTCGAAATCCCTTTTCAGGACGGAGAGATCGTCGACGGTCTCCCATCGGATCAACGACCCACGCGAGTCGGTCTCGAAGAGGAAGCAGCGCCCGGCGTTGACGATGAACACGCCGTACTGGCTGTCGTCCTCACCGCTGACGAGCCCGGCCAGCAGGGTGCCGGCCGGCGACAGGCCCTTGGCGGTCAGGATCTCGCGGATGTCGGAGAAAGTCGCAGTCATCCCGCATGAGGTCCGTCAGCTCACTGACCTCCCGGCGCAGCAGTTTTTCTCTTCGCATGGACCCACGCCCGCCGTGCACCTGCCCCGCCATCCGACCAGACCCTCGTGTCAGCTACCCAGCGCGTCGATGTCGCGCATCTCCTCGGCGGTCAGCGAGAAGCCGAAGACGTCGGCGTTGGCCCGGATCCGCTCCGGGGTCACCGACTTGGGGATCACCACGATCTCGTGGTCGATGTGCCAACGGAGCACCACCTGCGCCGGGGAGACGTCGTGCGCCTGGGCGATCCGCGCCAGCACCGGGTCGGACAGGTCACTGGTCTTGAAGGGGCTGTAGCCCTCCAGCACCACGCCCCGGTCCTTGTGGGCGGCGTGCACCTGGCGGTCGTACAGGGACGGGCTCCAGCGGATCTGGTTGACCGCCGGGGTCTCCTCGGTGGCCTGGATCAGCTCGTCGATCTGCGCGATCGAGTAGTTGCTGACCCCGACGGTCCGGACCAGGTTCTCGTCCCGGGCGGCCAGCAGTTCCCGCCACGCCGGGATGCTGTCCCCCGGCGAGGACGGCGGCCAGTGGATCAGCCAGAGGTCGACGTACTCGATGTCCAGGGCGGCCAGGCTCGCCTCGAGGGTCTCCCGCTCGCGGCCGATCCGCTCGGGCGGCAGCTTCGTGGTGACGAAGACGTCCTCCCGGCGCAGCCCGCTCTCCTTGACCGCCCGGCCGACCTCCTTCTCGTTGCCGTACATCGTGGCGGTGTCGATGTGCCGGTACCCGGCGTCCAGGGCGGCGAGCACGGCGTCGTACCCGGCCTCGCCGGTGGCCTGCCAGGTGCCGAAGCCGAGCAGCGGCATCCGGACGTCGCCGGCGAGGGGAACGGTGGGCTGGTCGAGGTCCATACCGACGCTTCTACCCGTGATCGCCGCACCCATGCCGGCGACGCGCCGGAGGGCGGGGAAACGGACGGAAGCACCGGGAACCGGGCGATCGGGCCGGGTGTGCCGCAGAATGCGGGGGTGGGCGACCGGCTGGAGGAGTACCGGCGGAAACGGGACGCGGCGCGTACCCCGGAGCCGGTGCCGGAGCCGGCCCCGGAGCGGAAGCGGACCTCCCGCCGCAAGCAGCGTTTCGTCATCCAGCAGCACCACGCCCGCAGCCTGCACTGGGACCTGCGGCTGGAGCACGACGGCGTGCTGGCCTCCTGGGCGGTGCCGCGCGGCCTGCCCCGCGACCCCGGGCGCAACCACCTCGCCGTGCACACCGAGGACCACCCGATGGAGTACCTCACCTTCCACGGCGAGATCCCGGCCGGCGAGTACGGCGGCGGGAAGATGACCGTCCACGACACCGGGACGTACCGCGCGGAGAAGTGGCGCGACGACGAGGTGATCGTGGTGCTCGACGGGAGGCGGACGAAGGGCCGGTACGTGCTGTTCGCCACCGGCGGCCGGGGCCGGGACTGGATGGTCCGCCGCACCGACCCGGCCCCGGATGGCTGGACGCCGATGCCCGACCTGGTCCGCCCGATGCACGCCACCGTCGGGAAGCGGCTGCCGAAGGACGCCGACGCGTGGGGGTACGAGCTGCGCTGGGACGGGATCCGGGCGATGGCGTACGTCTCCGGTGGCCGACTGCGGCTGGTCGACGGGACCGACGAGGAGATCAGCGGGGGGTATCCCTGGCTGCGCGGCATGGCCGAGGCACTGGCGCCGACCGAGGCGGTGCTGGACGGCGTGCTGGTCCGGATCGACCCGGCCGGCCGGGTGCACCCGCCCAGCAAGCGAGACGGCCAGTTCCTCGCCGTGGACCTGCTCTGGCTGGAGGGCGCGACCAGCACCGACCTGCCGTACGCGCAGCGCCGCGAGCTGCTCGACGGTCTGGCGCTGACCGGTAAGCACTGGCAGACTCCGCCGTGGTTCCCGGGCGTCGGCGCGGATGCCCTGCGGACCGCCCGCGAACAGGGGCTCCCGGGCGTGCTGGCCAAGCGCCTCGACTCCCCGTACGAGCCGGGTCGGCGCAGCCGGCACTGGCTGAGCATCGACGCGAGCTGAGGAGCAGCATGTACCTCACGCATCTGGAATGCCCGCGCTGCGGCCTCGAACGTCCGGCGGACAAGTTGCAGAACCTGTGCGACTGCGGCTCCCCGTTGCTGGCCCGCTACGACCTGGCCGCGGTGGCCGCGTCGCTGACCCCCGAGCAGTTCGGCCTGCGCCCGGCCGACCTGTGGCGCTACCGGGAGCTGCTGCCGGTGACCGACCCCCGGTTCGTGACCACGCTGGGCGAGGGCTGGACTCCCCTGCTGCGCGCCCCCGCGTACGGCCAGGAGATCGGGATCCCGGACCTGATCGTGAAGGACGAGGGGCTGACCCCGACCGGGTCGTTCAAGGCCCGGGGCGCGGCGGTCGGCGTGAGCCGGGCCCGGGAGCTGGGCGTCGAGCGGATCGCCATGCCGACCAACGGCAACGCCGGGGCGGCCTGGGCGACGTACGCGGCCCGGGCCGGGATGGGCGCGACCATCGCCATGCCGCTCGACGCGCCGACCATCTGCCGGCGGGAGTGCCGGGCGGCCGGGGCCGACCTGCGCCTGGTGGACGGCCTGATCAGCGACGCCGGCCGGTGGGTGGCCCGGCTGGTCGGCGAGTCGGGCGGGCGGATCTTCGACGCCGGCACGCTGCGCGAGCCGTACCGCCTGGAGGGCAAGAAGACCATGGGGTACGAGATCGTCGAGCAGCTCGGCTGGCAGGTGCCCGACGTGATCATCTATCCCACCGGCGGCGGCGTGGGTCTGATCGGCATCCACAAGGCGCTGCACGAGCTGCGCGAGCTGGGCTGGGTGGAGGACCGGCTGCCCCGCCTCGTCGCCGTGCAGTCCACCGGGTGCGCCCCGATCGTCCGGGCGTTCGCGGCCGGGGAGCCGCGGGCCACCCCCTGGGCGGAGGCGCACACCGTGGCGTTCGGCATCACCGTGCCGGCCCCGCTCGGCGACGAGCTGATCCTGACCGCGCTGCGGGAGAGCAGCGGCACCGCGATCGCGGTCGACGACGCGGAGATCCTCGCCGACCTGCGCGACTTCGCCGCCCGGGAAGGGCTGCTGCTCTGCCCGGAGGGCGCCGCCTGCCTGACCGCCGCCCGGCATTTGCGGGCCGGGGGCTGGATCCGGGCCGGCGAGCGGGTGGTGGTGCTGAACACCGGCGCGGGCCTCAAGTACCCGGAGACGGTGGACGTCTCGGACGTACCGACGGTGTGACGCGGGCTCAGTCGGTGCTCGGATCGGTCAGTCGCCAGGCCGCGTTGATTAGGCCGATGTGGGACAGTGCCTGCGGCGTGTTGCCGAGCTGCGCGCCGTTCTCCAGGTCGATCTGCTCGGCGAACAGGCCCAGGTCGTTGGCGTGGCCGAGGACCTGCTCGAACAGTGCCGCGGCGCGGTCCGGCTGCCCCGCCATGACCAGGCACTCCACCAGCCAGAAGGAGCAGAGCACGAAGCCCGCCGGGTCGGTGTTCCAGCGCCGGACCAGGCCGTCGTCGGTGCCCAGCTCACGCGCGACCACCTCGATGGTGGAGCGCATCCGCGGGTCGGTGGCCGGCAGGAAGCCCACCACCGGCAGGAACAGCGCCGAGGCGTCCAGCTCCGCCGACCCGAACGCGCCGGTGTACGCGCCGATCCGCTCGTTCCACCCCTCGCGCAGCACGGTCGAGCGGATCTCGTCGCGGATGGCCGCCCAGCGGCGCGGGTCGGCCCGTTCCCCGAGCCGGGGCGCCAGCGCCACCGCCCGGTCCAGGGCCAGCCAGCAGAGCGCCTTGGAGGACACGTAGTGCCGCTCGGCGTCGCGGGTCTCCCACATGCCCCGGTCCGGCAACCGCCAGGTCGACGCGACCTGCTCGGCCAGCCCGACCACCATCTCGCGCAGCTCCTCCTCGAACGTCTCGCCGAGGTAGTCATGCAGCCGCCAGACCGCCGCGATCACCTCGCCGGGTACGTCCAGCTGCCGCTGCCGCCAGGCGTCGTTGCCGATCCGCACCGGCCCGCTGTCGGCGTATCCGCGCAGGTGGACGCACTCGTGCTCGGAGAGGTCCCGCTCCCCCTCCAGCCCGAACAGCACCGGCACCGGGTGGTCGCCGATCCGGCCGATCGAGCGGGCCGCCCAGGCGAACAGCCGGGACGCCTCGTCCGGGCAGGCCGCCACCCAGAGGGCACGCATGGTCATCGCGAAGTCGCGCAGCCACGAGTAGCGGTAGTCGTAGTTGCGGTCGCCGCCGAGCTGCTCGGGCAGCGAGGTGGTCAGTGCCGCGGCCACCGCGCCGCTGCGGGCGTAGGTGAGGCCGGTCAGCACGGTCGCGCTGTCGCGGACCTGCTCCGGATAGCGGCCCGGGTACCGGTGGCTCTCCCGGAACGCCTCCCACGCCTGCGCCGTCTCGCTCAGCGCGACGAGCGGGTCCAGCCGGGCCGGCGGGTCCCCGTAGACCCCCGCGTACGCCAGGTCGAAGGCGACGGTCTGGCCGGCGGCCACCTCGAAGGTGTGCGTCACGCGGTCACGGTCGTGGCGGAGCACCTGACCGGTGCCGCGCAGCATCAGCGCCACCGGCCCGGCGGTGGCCAGCACCCCACCCTCGGGCTGGTCGTGCAGGTACGGGGTGAGCAGCCCGTACTCGGGCCGCGGGGCGAAGTCGAGATGCATGCGGACCCGCCCGGAAAGCCCCTCGACCACCCGGAGCAGCACGGCGGGCGAGTTCATGCCCAGCTGGTGACCCCGGGCGCCCAGCTCGGCGGCGAGCGCGTCGGTGACCGCGACGCTCCCCTCCGGGGTGTGGTGGACAGTCCGCAGCACCAGCGTGTCCGGCCGGTACGCCCGCTCCATCCGACCGGCGGCCAGCGGGGCGATCCGCCAGTGCCCGCCGGCCGGGTCGAGCAGGCGGGCGAAGACCGCCGGGGAGTCGAACCGGTCCGGGCACCACCAGTCGATCGAGCCGTCCCGGCCGACCAGGGCCCCGGAGCGGCAGTCGGAGAGGAATCCGTAGTCGGAGATCGCCGGCTGGTGCGCCACCCGCTGCGGGTACCCGGGCCCGTCCGGTTCAGACCGCGCCGGTCAGGCGGTGGGCGGCTCGTCCCGGCCGGCGGCCTCCGCCGCGTCGGCCTCCTCCTTGGTCCGGTGCACGGCCCCGTCCGCGTGGTCGGGCGGCCCGTAGACGGTGTAGAGGACGAGCGGGTTGGGGCCGGTGTTGACGAAGTTGTGCTTCGTACCGGCCGGTACGACCACCAGGTCGCCGGCGACGACCTCCTTCTTCTCACCCGCCACCCGGGCCTCACCGGTCCCACTGACGAAGGTGAGGATCTGGTCGATCCCTTCGTGGACCTCCTCGCCGATCTCGCCGCCCGGCGGAATCGTCATGATCACCAGCTGGGTGTGCCGCCCGGTCCAGAGCACCCGCCGGAAGTCCGGGCTCTTCTCGGCGACGGTCGCGATCGTGAAATGCTCCATGGCGCGCACATACCCGGTACGCCCTCGGGTCACGCCGGGAATCGCAAATGGTGGAATTCGCCTGCCACCCCCGGTTTGGATCCCCGCTGGCCGGGCATCTGCTGCCTAGGACCGGCATGCGTGCCGGTCGAGCCAGGTCCCCGCTTTCGTACCGCCGTACGGCTGCGGTGGTGGGAGACGGCCAGAGCGCGGCGACGTTACGACCTCGGTCGGGCGGCGCCGTGCGCTCGTCTGTGCACCCGTTCCGCCCAACGCCCCGCCAGCCAAGGAGTCCGGAAGGGTCAGTCGTGAGTTTCCGATTCCGGCGTACCGTCGACGCAGCGTAGCCGCAGTTCGTGTTCCTCGTCCGAGCCGACGAAGCGCACCTTCACGTGGTCGTCCGGCCCCCGCTCGACCTCCTTCACCCGGTAGCCCTGGGCCGGCGTCCAGGAGACCAGGCGCACGCCGGACGGTACGCACTCGGCCAGCGCGCGGCCGCCGGGGCCGGCGAAGCCGCGCCGCGCCCCGCCGGTCGCCGTGGGACTCGGCACGGCCGTCCGGTGTGGAGCGTCGAGGTCGTCCGGGACGGCGTCCGGTACGAGGTCGAAGTGGACCGCGGCGACGGCACCGTGGTCGGGGCCGAGTGGAAGCGGACCGACGACCACGGCGGCGACCGCGCCGGTGACGACGACTGATCCGCACCGTGGTCCGGGCCCGTGCGGTGCGTCGTGCGGCCCGGGCCCGGACGTGGTCAGCACGCGAGGTCGGCATCCGCCCGTTCATGCCATCGCCATCGGTCGATCGCCGTCAACGACGTCCCGAAAGCCCTGGGATACATTGAAGTATGGTGCCCGCCCACGGGGGTCGGGCGGCGGAACCGGTCTACCGCCCCATACTGGTCGGCCGCCGGGGTGAGCTGGAGGCGCTGGCCCATCTCGACGACGCCTCCGTTCCGCTGCTCGCCCCGGTCATCGACGTCCACGTGGTCGACCCGTGCACGGTGGAGCTGCTGGGCCGGTTGCCGGCCGGGCTGCTCCCCGCCGTCGATGTCTCGGCCCTGGACGTTCCGGAGAGTGAACCGGTCCGTTGGGGCGTACCCCTGCTGCCGGTGATCGGGCTCGCGGAGAGCGACCGCCGGCTGGTGGCGCACGGCGCGGCGGCACGGGCGTACGCCCGGCGGGCAGTGGTGCGGCTGCGGGTCGGTCAGGTCCGGGCCGGCCCGGACGCGACGACGGCGGCGGTGGAACGGGTGTGGCGACTCGTCCGGCTGGCGCCCGAGCAGTGCGACCTGCTCGTTGACGCGGCGGACGTGTGCTGCCCGGCCGACGTCCGCCTGGCCGGGCCCCGGGTCCGACGGCTGGTCGAGTGGGCCCGGCGGCACGCCTGGCGCTCGGTCACCGTGGTGGCCGGCGGGATGCCGCCGACGCTGGCCCGCCTCCCCACCGACGAGCCGGTCCGGCTGGACCGCTTCGACTGGCAGCTCTGGCAGGGCCTGGCTGATCTCGGAGTCGGCTACGGCGACTACGGGGTGGGCCCGGCTGCGCCGGACCCGGACGGGCCGGGCGACCGGCTGCCGACGCTGCGCTACACCACGGACGGGGCATGGTGGATCTACCGCTGGTCCCGGCGGGGCGGGCGGGGCGACGAACGCCTCGCCGACCTGTGCCGGACGCTGGTGTCGGCGCCGTGGTGGCCGGTGGCCGGGGCCGGCTTTTCGTGGGGCGACCACGAGATCCTGCGCCGGGCGCGGCGCGGCGCCGGGGCCGGGTCACCGGCGAACTGGATCGCCTGGAGCACGTCGCACCACCTGGCGCACGTGCTGGCCACGCTGCGGGAGCCGCGCGGCGGGCCGTGGCGCGCCGGACCGGACGTGACCGCCCGGGGCCGCCCCGGCCGGCCGCCTCGCGGCGGCGAGCACCGCCGGGCCGGCTGAGTCCGTCACTCCTTCTCGGTGAAGCCGAACTGCACGATCCCCTCGTCGTCGACGACCGCGTCAACGGAGGTGTCGTTGAGCAGCTCGGCGGCGTCGGGGTCGAGGAAGATCCGGGCGCCCTGGTTGTCGACCACCTGGTCGCCCTGGGTCGGCTCCTCCACCAGCTCGATGGAGAGCGACCCGGCGTCGGTGTCGGCGGCGATCCGCAGTCCGCCGGCCTCGGCGACGTCCTGCTGTGTGGCCAGGTCGCGGATCACCAGGACGGCGTTGTCGGTCATGGTCAGCATGGCGGAACTCCTCATGGCTGCTGCGGGATTCGGGGCGGGTCGACACGGACCCACGGCGCCCCCGGGAACGGCGAATCGGTCTTCGCCCGGCAGAACGGGGCAGCTCGAACGGGCCCCTTCGCCTACGGTCCCCCCTGGCCCGCCATCCGTCAAATAGAGCCGGGTCAGTCGACAGCGTGCCGGCGCGTCCCGGCCACGAACGGGTGACCAGGGGTTTCCGGCTCCGGATCGGGGGTAACCGAGGGGGCTTCGGAAATAACTTTCGCCGTGGGCCCTTCTCCGGAAGAAAGCTCCATGGCAGCATCGACGCATGCATCGTCGTCTCTTCCCCCGGGCGCTCGCGGTGCTGGCGCTGGTCGCCACCGCGGCCGTCGCCAGCGCGCCCACCGCCACGGCCGACGCGCCCACCCCGGCGCAGCTACGGCTGAACGCGACCATCGACGCGGTCCTCGCCGACCCCCGGCTGGACGGGGCACAGGCGGGGGTGGTCGTGGTGGACACCACCACCGGGCGGACCCTCTACGACCGGAACGGGGAACGGCGTCTGGTGCCGGCCTCCAACACCAAGCTGCTCACCTCGACCGCCGCGATGGAACTGCTCGGCCCCGGCCACCGCTTCACCACCGACGTGGCCAGCGACGGCGCACGCCGGGCCGGGCTGCTCTCCGGCGACCTCTACCTGCGCGGCGGCGGTGACCCGACCATGCTGGCCACGGACTACGACCGGCTGGCCGCGCGGGTGGCCGCCGAGGGGGTCCGGGTGGTGACGGGCAACCTGGTCGCCGACGACACCCGCTACGACCGGACCCGGCTCGGCCCGGACTGGACCTGGGACGACGAGTCCTACTACTACGCCGCCCAGGTGTCGGCGCTGACCGTCGCGCCGGACACCGACTACGACGCGGGCACGGTGATCGTGCACGCCACCCCGGGCGGCGAGGCCGGCGCCCGTCCGGAGATCACCATGACCCCGCCCAACGGGTGGCTGCGGATCGAGAACCGGGCCGAGACGGTGGCCACCGGCGAGACGACCATCTCCTTCGAACGGGAGCACGGCGGCAACACCATCGTGGTGACCGGGCAGATCGCCGCCGGTCAGGCGCCGGAGAGCGACTGGATGACGGTCTGGGAACCGACCGGGTACGCCGCCGACATCTTCCGCTCGGCGCTGCAACGGCACGGGGTACGGGTGCTCGGCCGGACCGTGCTCGGCCGGCCCACCCCGGACGACGCGACGACGGTCGCCCGGCACGACTCGATGCCGCTGTCCGAGCTGATGGTGCCGTTCCTCAAGCTCTCCAACAACGGCCACGCGGAGGTGCTCACCAAGGAGCTGGGTCGGGTGCTCTCGGGCTCCGGCACGTGGGACGCCGGACTGGCCGCGATCGGCAACTATGTCGGCGACTCCGGGATGGACACCGGGACGTTGCGCCAGCGGGACGGCTCCGGCCTGTCCCGACGCAACCTGATCCCGCCGGCCCAGTTCGTCTCGCTGCTGTCCTCGGTACGCGCCGAACCCTGGTTCGACACCTGGTACACGGCCCTGCCGGTGGCCGGCAACGCCGAGCGCTTCGTCGGCGGGACGCTGCGCAGCCGGATGCGGGGCACCGCCGCGGCGAACAACGTGCACGCCAAGACCGGCAGCCTGACCGGCGTGTCCAGCCTCTCCGGCTACGCCACCGACGCCGACGGCCACCTGCTGGCCTTCTCGATCGTGCTCAACAACTACCTGACCTCGTCGGTCAAGGGGTTGGAGGACCAGATCGCGATCGCGCTGGCGTCGTACACCGAGAAGGCGACGACCACGGCGCGGCTGACGGTGCCGACGGCGCCGGAGTCGCCGCGGGTGCCCGAGGGCCTGGAGTGCTCCTGGGTGAAGCCGACCGCGTGCTGAGCCGGGGTGCCCCTGGCCGCGCGGGACCGGGTAGGGGCACCCGTCGCTCAGGCGCCCGGGCGGTGGGGCCGCGGGACGGCGGTCTGGTCGCCGCGCTCGACCAGGGCGTCGATCTCGGCGGACGGCAGCCCGTGCAGCGCGAGCACCCGGCGGCCCCACCGGTGCAGCCGGCACGGGTGCGGGCTGGCGTCATTGCGGCAGATCGTGCCCCCGGACCAGTGCCGCGGCGCGTGGACGACCACCGCCCGCACCGCGAACTGAGCGTCCTCGCCGGTCACGTACAGCGGCAGCGGGGGTCCCCGGATCACCGGCCGCAGCGCGGGCACGGCCGGCGGGTCCGCCGGTGATGGCTCAGCGCGGCGGCCACCAGGCCCCAACCCCAGACCCAGTAGCCGGACTCGGCCACCCAGAAGAAGGCCAGCGGGTAGCGACCGTCCCCCGGGTCGAACGTCCCGGTGACGGTCTCCACGGCGAGCTGGGCGAGGCCGATCCCGAAGTAGCCGACCAGACCCACACCGAAGACCGCCGCCGGCACCAGCAGCAGCATCCGGGGCACGAGCCGGCCGGCCAGCAGCGGCACCCACCCCGGCCAGACGGTCCCCCACCGGTGCACCAGGGCCAGCGGCAGCAGCACCCCGGCGAGCAGGAAGCCCACCTCGAAGAGCGCCGCCGACGGGCCCTGGGCCAGCGGCAGGCCGCTGAAGCCCACCGCCACCTGGGCGGCCAGCCGGACCAGGCAGCCGGCCACCGCGCTCCACGCCGCCATCCGGGCCCAGCGCGGCACCGGGCCGCCCGAGGACCGGCTCCGGCCGCAGCCGCCGCAGTCGCCCCGGTACCGGCGCAGGTGGGCCAGCGCCGCCGCGTGCAGCAGCAACGCACCGGTGACCGCGCCGACCCGGCTGAGGAAGCCGGCCAGGGTGAACGCCGCGGTGAGCTTGAAGATCAGGAAGCCGACCACGTCCAGCAACAGCAGTACGCAGGAGAGCAGCAGTGCCGCCCCGGCCGCCCAGGCCATCCCCGCCAGGACCGGCCGCCAGGCGCGGGCCCGGACCAGCCCGACGCCGACCACCCCCGCGGCGGCGCAGAGCGTCACCGACCACCAGCCGGTGACCACCACCAGGTCGGTGCCGAGCGGCCCGAACGACGGAGCCCCGGCCACCAGCCAGCCCGCCCGCAGGGCACCGTAGCCGACCGCCCACGCCACCAGGGCGTACGCGGGCCAGGCGGCACGGCGCGGGGCCGGGCGGGAACCAGTCGGCGGCGGCAGGGTCTGCGTCATACCGCCACCCTGCCGCCGCCACACGTCCACTCACTCCCGAACCGGAGTGGACCCGCCTCCCCCGGGCGGGGGACCGGCCTCAGCCGACGCGCTCGCGCATCCGCGCGGCGAGAACGGTCAGATCCGTTCCAGCACCACCACCGGGATCTCCCGGTCGGTCTTCGTCTGGTAGTCGTCGTACGCCGGCCAAGCGGCGGTCATGGTCCGCCACATCCGCGGCTTCTCCTCCGGCGTGGCGGTCCGCGCCCGGGCGCGGAACGTCTCCGGGCCGACCTGCACCTGCGCCTCGGGGTCGGCGAGCAGGTTGAGGTACCAGGCCGGATGCTGCGGAGCGCCACCCTGGGAGGCCACCACCAGGTAGGCGTCGCCGTCCCGGCCGTAGATCAACGCGGTGCGCCGCAGCTTGCCGGAGCGGCGGCCGCGGGTGGTCAGCAGCAGCGTCCAGACGCCGGGCCGCCACTCGTGCCCCTCCGCGCCGCCGGTCTCCACGTACCGCCGGATGTGGTCGGCGACCCACCCCTCGGGGCTGTCCAGCACCTGCTCGCCCGCCGTCATCGGTCCCTCCCGGCTCGTCCGTCGACCGTCGCGCCCACGCTACTCGGGACGGGGCCCGGGCGTCGGACGAACGGGGCCTCAGCGCAGCGCGACCGCCTGAAGGCTGACGTTGCCGCAGTCCCCCATGGACTCCTCGACCGTCCAACTCAGCAGCAGCTTCGCGCCCTTCGGCGCGCGGAACCGGATGGTGAACTCGGCGGTCCGCGCGGTGTGCGGATCCTCCAGCCGTACGGTGCTGGCCGGGCCACCACCGGAGATCCGCAGGTCGAGGCGGGCCCGGGCCATCCACAGGCCGGCGTAGAGGCGGACCGTGCGCTCCCGGCCGCCGCCGGTCACGGCGAGGCGGAAGCCGCTACCCGTGTCGCAGGTGTAGACCCCGGACATGGTCCCGCTGGCCGACTCGACCGGCGCGCCGTCCCGCCAGGTGTACGCCTCCGGGTTGTTGCTGTAGCTGACCCGCTCGCCCCGGCCGCCCTCGTCGCGGATCTCACCGGACCCGCCGCGCTTGCGGACCGGCGTACCCGCGCCGAGCAGTCCCCAGTGGACCCAGTCGGTGGGGCCGGCGGCGGTCAGGTCGACCAGCGCCGGAACGTCCGCCTGGCGGACCGTGAGCAGCGGCGGGACCGCCGCCGTGGACGGCGACGGGCTGGGCGACGGCGGGCGCTGCCGGGGTCGCAGCCCCGGTGTCACCACTCCGCTGTCCGCGTCGGGCCCACCCGGGGCGGGCACCTCGGGCCGGCCGGGCGCCGGGCCGGGCAGCACGCCACTGCGCTCCTCCCGGGGCGTCCCGTGCTGCTCGGCGCCCAGGTACACCACGGCCGCGGCGAGGCAGACGAACGCCGCCAGTGCCTCCAGGAGCAAGCGTCGTCGCTGCCGGGTCCGCGCCAGCCGGCGGAACTCCGACCGCGTCCGCCCGTGCGGGTACGACGCCCGATCGTCGACCGGACCGTGGCCTTCCTGCCCCACCTGACCTCCGCTCCCCGCCGCACCCCGGCCGCCGGGACGGGCGGGGCGTGGCCCGCTTCACGTTTCCATCTTTCGGGGGCGATGCGCCATATGTCGGCGGGTGGGAGTTTCCAGTTTGTTACCAGGCGGTAGCGGCGGAGGCTCAACTGACCGTGAGAGCCTCCATGGTCACGCCGTCGTTCTCCCCGCCGACGACGGTCAGCGCCCGCCAGGTGATCAGCAGCTTGGCGCCGCGCGCCGCCCGGAAGTGGATGACGTACTCGTAGAACCGGTCGCCGGCGGCGAGCGCCACCTCGCGGACGGCGGGGTCGCCCCCACTGGAGAGCCGGACGTCGAGCCGGGCGCCCGCGGCGAAGGCACCCACGAAGAGCCGTACCGTCCGCAGGTCGCCGCTGCCGGCGACGCTCAGCGAGAAGCTCCTGCCGGCACCGCGCTGGAAGACCCCGTACCGGATCCCCTCCTGCCGGGCCACCGGCGTGCCGTCGGTCCAGGCGAAGGCGGACACGCTGGCGGCGTGCTCCAGCCGCGCCCCGCCCGGGTCGGCGATCTCCCCGGTGCCGGTCTGCTTGCGCTGCACGCTGCCGCCGCCGAGACCACCCCAGTGGATCCAGTCCCGGGCACCCAGCACGGTCAGGTCCACCAGCGCCGGAACCGGTTGCTGGTCCACGCTGAGCAGCGGGCCGCCCGGGAAGGCCGGATTCCCGGTGACCGGCACGACCGTCGGCGGCGGCGCCGGGGCCGGCGCGGCGGCGGCCGCCGTGGGCAGCGCCGCCGGCGCGGCCGGCTCGCCGTCGGGGCGCGGACCCCGGCCGACGTACGCCAGCACCAGCACCACCGCGGCCAACGTCGCCGCGGCGGCCAGCACCACCCGGCGGCGACGCCGTCGGGCGCGGGCCACCCCGACCCGGGTGACCGGCCCGTCCGGGGCCGCGCCGACGGCCACCCGCACCTTCGCGGCCGCCGGACCGACCAACCCGGCGAGCCGCTCGGCGACGCTCTTCCGGGCCGAGTGCCGGACCGGACCGGTGTCGACGGCCGAGGCGGGCACCGGCTGCGGTACGGCTCCACCGGCGCCCGGGGCGGCTCCGCCGGTCGACGTCGGCATGGCCGGCGGCGCGGTCGTGCCGGCCGGCGGCGCGGTGAACGGGTGGCCGGTCGTCGGGTCGGTGTCTGCCGACGCGGGCGAGACCCCGGGGTCCGGGTCGGTGGGCAGCCGGCGCGGCACGGCCGTCGGTCCCGGCTCCCGGCCCGGCTCGGCCGGTACGGCGGGGAGCCACCCCCCGACCCGGATACCGGTCTGCGTGAGTTCCTCCTCAGCCACCGACCCCTCCCTCGGCCACCGGCACCGGCGGTCGCCCCCGTGGGCCGCCGCAGGGAGAATGACACAGGTCACGATCTGCGAGAAGCTGTCGGCACGAGGCATTTTCCCGACAGTGGGACGTGCGCTCAGCGCCGCTCGCGCCGCTCCAGCCCCCGGCCGGGATGCCAGGTCTCGATCACCAGGTGGTCCGGCGGGTCGCCGACCCTGGTCAGCACCACCTCGGTCAACTCGATCCGGAACCGGTGCGAACCGTCCTCCCCCGGCGGCTCCTCGTGCGCCCGGCCGGCGATCTTCGCGTCCCCGCCCCAGGACGCCGGGTCGGCCTCGGGAGCGTCCTCGCTCGGGCAGTGCAGCGCGACCCGGGGATCGCGGCGCAGGTCGAGAGCCTTGCGCGCGCCCGCCATGCTGCCCAGTCGGAGCTGGCCGTCATCGCCGAAGTCGAACTCGGTACCGCTGATCCGGGGCGAGCCGTCCCGCCGCAGGGTCGCCATCGTGCCGTGCTTGCGGACCGCGAAGCGGGCGCGCACGCGCGCGGCGAAGTCGGGTTCGGACGCCACCAGGTCGGACCACCATGCCATGCCGGTCAGCCTCGCAGGAAAACCTGACAGCCGACGGCGTCTTTCCGCCCCGGGTCAGCGGATCTCGAAGCCCAACGCCTGGGCCAGCACGACCGCCTGCTCCGCGTCGACGATCGCCCCGGCCCGCTCGACGGCCGTCGGGTCCAGCGCGGTCAGGTCGCTGCCCCGCAGGTCGGCCCGGACCAGCTTGGCCGCGCGCAGTTGCGCCCCGGAGAGGTCGACGCCGGTGACGGTGGCGCCGGTCAGGTCCGCGCCGGTCAGGTCGACCTCGCGCATCCGGGCGTCGGTGATCCGCACTCCGCGCAGGTCGGCGCCGGGCAGGGCCACGAACGACCAGTCGCCGCCGTCGATCCGCAGCGGGCGCAGGTCGCACTGGTCGAAGCTGCTGCCCACCAGCTTGCAGCCGGTGAACTCGGTCTCGAAGAGGTTGCACCGCTTGAAGGTGCAGCGGGTGAACGCGGAGTCGGTGTGCCGGGAGGCGTTGAAGGCCACGTTGCCGAAGACGCACTCGGTGAAGCTCGCCCCCTGGCTCAGCGCCTCGGTGAGGTCGACGTGGAAGAACTCACACCGGACGAAGTGCCGGTCGACCAACTCCTCGGCGTACCAGTCCTGGTGGCGGTAGGTGACGTCCTCGACGGTCTCCGGCATGCGGCCGAGACTAGTGGGGGCGGCCGACACTTCCCGGTCCGCCTACCGGGCGGTAGCGTCGGCGCCGTGAACCTCGCAGTGAGCACGGACCCCGCCGACGTCGGCTTCGACCCCGCCCGCCTGGCCCGGATCGACGAGCACTTCGGCCGGTACGTCGACGACGGCCGGCTCGCCGGCTGGCAGATCGTGGTGACCCGCCGGGGCGAGGTCGCCCACGCGTCGACGTACGGGCTGCGGGACCGGGAGGCCGGCACGCCGGTCGAGGCGGACACCCTGTGGCGCATCTACTCGATGACCAAGCCGATCACCTCGGTCGCGGCGATGATGCTCTGGGAGGAGGGCCGGTTCGAGCTGAACGACCCGATCAGCCGCTGGCTGCCGGAGTTCGCCGACGTCCGGGTGTACGACAAGGGCTCGGTGCTCAAGCCGTACACGGTGCCGGCGGTCGAACCGATCCGGGTCTGGCACCTGCTCACCCACACCGCCGGCCTGACCTACGGCTTCGCGCAGAGCACTGTGGTCGACGGCCTGTACCGCAAGGCGGGCTTCGACCTGGACGTGCCGCCGGGCGCGGACCTGGCCGCGGCCTCGGCCGGGCTGGCACAACTGCCGCTGCTCTTCCAGCCGGGCACGAGCTGGAACTACGGCGTCTCCACCGACGTGCTGGGCCGGCTGGTCGAGGTGGTCTCCGGGCAGAGCCTGGACGCCTTCTTCACCGAGCGGATCCTGCGCCCGCTCGGCATGACCGACACCCGGTGGTGGGTCGACGAGCCGGACGCCAAGCGGCTGGCCGCCCTCTACATCCCGCACCCGGCCACCGGCGAGGCGATCCGCGTCGACGGCATCGGCCGCGCCGCGCTGTCCCGGCCGGGCTGGTTCTCCGGCGGCGGCGGCCTGGTCTCCACCGCCGCCGACTACCACCGGTTCACCCAGTTCCTGCTGCGCGGCGGCGAGCTGGACGGGGCCCGGCTGCTGGGGTCCCGGACGCTGCGTTTCATGACCCGCAACCACCTGCCCGGCAACCGGGACCTGGCCTCCTTCGAGCCGAAGGGGTTCGCCGAGACGATCCTCGACGGCATCGGCTTCGGGCTCGGCTTCGCCATGGTGCTGGACCCGGTGCCGTCCCGGGTGCCGAGCAGCGTCGGCGAGTACTACTGGGGCGGCCTGGCCAGCACCGCGTTCTGGGTGGATCCGGTGGAGGAGGTCACCGCTCTGCTGTTCACCCAGCTCATGCCGTCGAGCACGTACCCGCTGCGCTCGCAGCTGCGCCAGCTGGTCTACTCCGCGCTGGTCGACTGACCCGGCCAGGATCGCCGTTACGGCACCGGCCGGTCGAGCCGCTCCCTAGCCTGGGGGCATGGCCAACATCGTCGTGTTCGGTGCCGGCGGCACCGCGGGCTCACGGATCTCGGCGGAGGCGGTCCAGCGGGGGCACCGGGTGACCGCGGCGGTACGCCGCCCGGAGGCGACCAGCTACCTGCCGGCCGGGGTGCGCACGGTGACCGGCGACGCCACCTCGGCGCGCAGCGTACGGGGGCTGGCCGACGACGCCGACGTGTTCGTGGTGGCGATCGGCGGCGGCGAACGGGAGCTGTGGTGCGATGCCGCCCGGACGCTGGTGGACACGCTGCGGGAGCTGCCCGACCCGCCCCGGGTGATCCACGTGGGCGGCGGGGCGACGCTGCTGACCCCGAAGGGCACCCCGTACCTGGACGAGCCGGACTTCCCCGAGGAGTACCGGGACTCGGCCGAGGGCCAGGCCGACGCGCTGGCCCTCTACCGTTCCTCGGCCGACGGGGTGACCTGGACGTACGTCTCCCCGCCGCCGCTGGAGTTCCACCCGGGCGAACGCACCGGCCACTACCGCACCGGCACCGACCAGCCGGTGACCGACGCGCAGGGCCGCTCGGTGCTCACCTACGAGGACCTGGCGGTGGCGATCGTCGACGAGATCGAGAACCCGCGGTTCCGCAACGCGCGCTTCACCGCCGCGTACTGACCGGCGCTCAGTCGGCGAGCCGGGCGGGGAAGCCGCCGGTGGCGATCGGGCCCCAGCTCTCGACCGTGATCCGGATCAGCGACTTACCCTGCTGCACCATGGCCTCGCGGTACTCGTCCCAGTCCGGGTGCTCGCCGGAGATGCTGCGGAAGTACTCCACCAGCGGTTCGAGCGCCTCGGGCAGGTCGAGCACCTCGGCGGTGCCGTCCACCTGCACCCAGGGGCCGTTCCAGTCGTCTGAGAGCACGCAAGCGGAGACCCGGGGGTCGCGCCGGATGTTGGCCGCCTTGGCCCGCTCGGGGTAGGTGGAGATCACCAGCCGGCCCTCGGCGTCGACGCCGCAGGAGACCGGCGAGGACTGCGGCCGGCCGTCGGCGCGGGTGGTCATCAGCAGGACCTTGTGCCGGGGGCGGAGGAACTCGATCAGGGCGTCCCGGTCGACCCGGGTGTTGGTCGCGATGGTGCGTGCCATGTCTCGGTTCTACCAGGCCGCCGGTCCACCGGCGGGCAGCGGGCGGCCGGGATGCGGCAGACCGGGTGACCTTCAGTGGGGGCGGTCGGCGACGCGGTGCGCAGTCGGCTGCGCCGGCACCCGGGGCCGCACGGTCGGCCGCCAGGCCCGGCCGTTCGCGTAGATCACCCGGAAGCCCAGGTACGACGCCAGGGGCGCCCAGTGTGCGGAGCCCATCCGCAGCTCGGCCGCGTTGTGCCGCTGACCGTTGGCCAGCACGTCCAGCAGGACGGTCTCGAACGCCGCCGACTCGACCCAGTCGACCTCGCGGGTGAAGCCGCAGATCAGCGCCGCGCCGGTCACCTCGAGGAAGTCCCGTAGCGCGGCGTCGGAGGCGCGCAGCACCGAGCAGCTGCCGAAGTAGAGCCGGCGCCCCTCGCACCGGCCGGCCATCCGTTCCGCGACGTCGGCCAGCTCGACCGAGTCCCAGTCGGTGAGGCAGAGCCGGCTCGGTTCGCCGTGCATGGCGAAGAAGCCGACCCGGTAGTCCGCGTACTGCTTGAGCAGCCAGCGGTCGAGGAAGTAGAAGAGCTCGTCGCGGGTGGCGGCGTCCTTGTGGATGAACCGGATCTTGCCGAGCCGTTCGAGCAGTTCGAGCGTGGGCAGGACGGAGCCGCGCTCGTTGAGGTCCCGGTGCCACTGACCCTCGACGCAGAAGATGCCCCCACGCGCCAACGCCCACCTCCCCGCCCGGTGGGGCCGTACGCGGCCCCGGCGGAGACGTTACCGGGCCACGCGGGCCTGCCGATATCACCCTCGGTGCCGTCGGAGCGACATTTCCGTCACGGCTGCGCCGTTACGGCGGTGCCGCGCCCGCCTGGCCAGGAATGGGCGATTCCCAATTCCGCCACTATTCACAGCCACTGTCCAGGAACAAGCAATTATGAGAACAATTCCGGTTATCGCCCACGAATCATCTTCAACACTGCCAAGGTGGACGGGACAGGACGTCCCGGTCGATGCCCTGCTCGCACCTCATTCGATCTCTTATCGGGAGGACTTTCGTGCGCGTCAACACCCTCAAGCGGGCAGCCATCGCGTTCGCGCTGGCACTGCCCGGGGCCGCGATCGCCACGGTGGTCGCCGCGCCGGCGGCCCACGCCGACGGCTGCTACACCTGGAACCGGACCCTCTCGCAGGGGCGCTCCGGCGACGACGTCCGGCAGTTGCAGATCCGAGTGGCGGGCTGGGCCGCCTACCGGGACATCGTCCGGATCGACGGCATCTACGGCCCCGAGACCGCCGCCGCGGTCCGCAGATTCCAGGCCGCGTACGGGCTGCGGGTCGACGGCATCGCCGGACCGCAGACCTTCGCCAAGATCTACGACCTGCAGGACAGCGACTGCACGCCCAAGCACTTCAGCTACAGCGAACTCGACAACGGCTGCGGCGTGGGCGGCTGGAGCGGCGGACCGCTCTCCGCGAGCGCCACCCGGGCGAACGCGGTACGCACCATGTGGAAGCTGGAGGCGCTGCGGCGCAGCCTCGGCGACAAGCCGCTCTACGTGACCAGCGGCTTCCGCAGCATCGCCTGCAACAGGCAGGTCGGCGGCGCGTCGGACAGCCAGCACCTCTACGGCGACGCGGCCGACCTGTTCTCGAAGACCTCGTCGCTCTGCACCGTGGCCCGCAACGCCCGCTACCACGGCTTCAGCGGCATCTACGGCCCTGGCTACCCGGACCACGACGACCACGTCCACACCGACTCACGCCGGGAGAACAACCTCGACAAGAGCAGCAACACGACCAGCTGGTCCGCGCCCGACTGCGGGATCGGCTGAGCCCGGGGTGGACGGCGGCCCGACGCGGGGGCGGGCCCCGCGCTGCGGCAGCCCGACCGCCGTGGACGGCGGCCCGACGCGGGGGTGGGGGCCCCGCGGCGGGCCGCCGCCGGTTGCCCCGGGCGTGACGGCGTCCGGGCGTACCCCCGGAGCGGCCGTCAGCTCGCCCGGGGCCAGCGCGGCCGGGTGGCGGGGGGCGCCACGGGCCGACCGGTACCGCCGGACCGGACAGCGGGCCGCACGCCGGGTGCGGCCACCCGGCCGGCCGGGCCGCGCGGGTTCTGGGTGGCCGGCGCCGGCGGACGCGCCGCGGGCGCTGTCAGCACGAACGGAAAGGGCACGTGCACGAACGGGTTGCCGTGCCGCACCAGGGCGTCGACCTGGCGCTCGTTGAGGCCGTGGGCCTCCAGCACCCGCCGTCCCCACCGGTGCAGCCGGCAGGGGTACGCGGCACCGTCGTTGCGGCACTTCGGTCCGGCGGGCCACTCCTCGGCGGCGTGCACCACCACCGCCCGGACCGCGAGCCGGACATCCTCCGGGGTGAGCGGCGCCGGCACCGGCACCTCACCCAGGATCTGATCGATGGGATCCGTCGACTGCTCACCAACTCGCACGGCAGGCCTCCCGCAGTTCGGCAGCGGCGCGGCCGACCCGCCGCACCACATCCTCGACCACTGGTACGGCCCTGCACGGGCAGGAGTTCAATCCAGCCAGGCGGTCAGCAAGTCGTCCGGGGAGAGCATCGTGACGCCACCGACCGCCTGTCCGCTGCGCGAGACGGCGACGAGCGGGGTGGCGTCGTCCGCTCCGGGCAGCCGGTTACGGTGCAGTAGAAGCCGCCCCAGGTCGTGGGCGTCGAAGGGCCCGTTCTCCAGCCACTTCACGGAGCCGACGAAGGTGAGACGCTTCGCCACCGGCGCCCGGTCCGCGCCGACGAGATCGATCTCGGGGTCGTTGGTCCGGGTCCAGTACCCGCCCACTACCGCCGTCTCCGGCGGCAGGTGACCCGGCGGCAACCGCCGCAGCGCCTCACGCACCACCGGTTCGATCGCTCGCCCCCGCCAGGACGTCCACGAGGACGTGATCCGGGCAAGGGTCAGGTCACCCCGTCCACGCTCGATTTCCGGCAGGTACGGACCGAGAAACGAGAGCCAGAAGCGCAGGTACGGATCGGAGATCAGATACCGGGTCTCGCGGGACGGTTGTGTCGACAGCGGAAGAGCGACCTCGATGATCCTCTTCTCGCTGAGCAGCCGCAGTGCTCGGATGAGGGAGGCCTGCGGCATGCCGCCCGCAGCCCGTGCGATCGACGAGAACGTCCGCTCCCCGGACCCGATCGCGCGGAGCACCACGCCCGCCTGGGACTGGGGCGGAAATTCGGCGGCGAGCGCGCGTTCGCCGCTGACGAGCAGTGCGGACGTGGGGTCGGTGACTGCCCGGCCGAGGTAATCGTGGACAGTGCCATCCGGCGACCACTCGTCGAGAATCAGCGGCAAGCCGCCGGAGACGAGATAGGCGTCGAACGCCTCCGCTGCGGACAGATCGAGCATCTCCCCGACGTCGCGGGGGCTCAGTGGCGGCACAATCATCTCGGTGGCCCGCTGGTGAAACGGCCGGCCGTAGTCGTTCAGCGCCTCCATCATCGCCAGATCCGAGCCGATGCAGATCAGCAGGACCGGTCGACGGGACAGCTCGCGGTCGAAGAGCTTCTGCAGCGTGCCCTCGAAGCCGGGATCGGTGGCGATCAGGTACGGCATCTCGTCGAGCACGACGACGCTCGGCCGGTCGGTGGGAAGCGCCGCGGCGAGCAGGGTGAGCGCGGCGTCCCAGGTGTGCGGCGACTGCGCGGCGAACAGATCGGCACCGGGCAGCGTCGAACCGGCCGCGGTCGAGACGAAGAGGGCCAGATCAGCGGCGACCGTGGGCTGCGCCGAGGCGGTGAAGAAGAGATGCGGCACCCCGGCCCGCTCGACGAACTCCTCCACCAGGCGGGACTTGCCCACCCGACGGCGCCCACGCATCAACAGCGCCCGCCCCGGCCGCCCGGCCCGGCCGCCCTCGGCGACGCGGCGCAGCATCCCGTCCAGCAGGGCCAGTTCTCTCACTCGCCCGACGAAACCGTCCATGGGCTCACCCCTGATGACCTCAAAAATGAAACTATCAGGATTGAGCGTATCCCGGTTCGGCCGGCACGGTCGCCGGGTCACCCCTAGACTCGCCGGTGATCCGCCCCCGGGAGATGGGAAGTCCCGTGCGTCGCTGGCCCGCCGTCCTGGCTCTGGTCCTGCTGCTCGCCGGCTGCGGCGGGGAAGCCCCGACGACCGAGTTCCCGGCCTGGGAGGCCCCGTCGCCGACCGCGTCCGCCTCGCTGACCATGAAGGAGGCGAAGGGGCGGTACCTGTCGATCGTGGCGCCGTACAACACCGCGTTGGAGAAGCTGCAGGAGGCGCTGCGGGCCGGCAAGCCGTGGCGGACCGTCCGGGGACTGGTCCGTACGGTCGCCACCACCAACGCCGCCCACGCCGAGCAGTTGCGCGCCACCGCGTGGCCGGCGAAGGTGCAGGCGCCGATAGCGGCGCTGCTCAAGGAGAACGACGTGGCGTTGCGGCACTGGCAGTCCGCCGCCGAGGCCACCAGCGCCCAGGCGCTGATGCGGGAGATCCGCGCCGCGGCCGCGCACGACGGCGGCACCGAGGCCAACCGGGTCCGCACCACGCTCGGCCTCCCGGTCTATCGCAAGCCCTGATCTCAGGGCCGGGACGCGACGGCATCCCCGGGTCGGGTCCGGCCGGCGACCCGGGCCAGCAGCACGCCGAGGGCGAGCCCGGCGACCAGCCCGTCGAAGGTGACCGACGCGTCGGTGTCGGCGTCGCTGATCACGATGTTGCCGCTCAGTCGGGTCAGCACCGGCCCGATCGGGATCCACATCTGGACCAGTTCCGTGGCGAGCAGCACCATCGGCAGCCCGACGCCGGTGACGACGGCCACGCCCGCGTACCAGGGCACCGCGGAACGTCCCTCCGGTCGGGCCCCGGCCAGGGCGGCCACCCCGGTGACCAGCAGGACGCCGCCCACCCACAGGGCGACGATCGCGTGGTCGGGCGGGGTCAGCCGGATGCCGACGACCGTCGCCACGCCGGCCAGCGCCAGGCCGGCAGCCGGCACGGTGCGGTTGCGGACCGGGGGCGGCGCGGCGGCCAGCGCGCAGCCGAGCGCGAGCGCGAGCATCAGTCCGCCGCTGCCGAGGCCGGCCCAGACGAGCTGCGGCTCCCGGTCGGTGGGCGACTCCACGGCCGCGCCGAGGGCCGCGAGCACCGCCGCGACGGTGGCGGCGGCCAGCAGCGTACGGCGGGCGACCGGCGCGTCCCGCGGCACCGCGTGGAGGCGGTGCCGCAGCACCACCACCCCGGTCAGCACCAGGCACCCGGCGGCCGCGATCGGTGCCACGTAGCGCCAGCCCTCCGGATCGGCCCGGTCGACGGCCAGGTCGGCGAGGAGCCAGCCGACGCCGAGCAGGGCCGCCGTCCCCGTCGTGACGCGGTCACCGCCGAAGGCCAGGATCAGCCCCAGCGCGATGCCGACCAGCGCGGTGAGGCGTACCTCCCGGGCCCAGTAGGTGTTGTTGCCGGGGAGCGCCTCGGACCACGGGCCGGCCGGCTCGGTCAGCGGTTGCAGCACCGCCATGCCGACCGCCCACCAGACGACCGAGGCGGCGGCGAGGAGCAGTCCGGCGACATACCGCGGGTTCACGCCCATGGACAGGAACCGTAGCGGCGGCTCCCGGTCCCGGCGACCCAGTCGGCGGCGGCGACCGGCCCGCGCCGGCGTGCGGCGCGGGCCCGAAGGGATACGGAGCCACTTGGCGTTGCCGGTAGTTTTCACCCGTAGCGTGCAGTCCGCGTCCAGGTAGGCGAGGTCACCCGGTCGGCGGTTGTTGATCACGACGGCGAAGTCGTCCTGGTTGCCGTCGGCGCACCTGGTTGGCAGGCCACTGGCGGTGGAACTGGTCACGGGTGTACCGGTAGACCCGGTTGCCCGCCCCGTCGGTGGTCTCCCCCGAGGAGGTGAGGCCCGGCGTGAGGTCGCAGTGGCTGACCACCTGGACCCTCCAGTTGTTGTTCTGCACGTCCGTGGTAGTGAACCAGTTGCCCGGCGGTTGACCAGGAAATGTCAGCTTCAGGCAACTACTTGCGACAGTCCACTGCATGGCGTCGGCAGATAATAAACGCGCCGCGAACGGTCGTCACCTACCGCCGTACGGACGATTGCCGCACAACGCGTGGCGATCCCGGCCGACGCGTCCGGACCGGTTACCGTTACCGTTCCCGGTCGGGGAGGAGTGACTAGTTGTCGGTTGTCTCTGCATGCCTCTCCATGTTGCTTCTTGTGCATGGCGTCTACCGGATCAGGCAGTTTGGTGAGCGGGGCGCGTTGTCCCCGCGGCGGGAGCGGGTGGGGAATCTGCCGGCGGCCATGGCACCATCTCGTGGCGGCTGGACAGGCTCGGTTCCTTGAAGGAGCAACTTCAAGCGGGCCTGACCAGGACGGCTGACAGGTGAAGGTCACGCGCATCGCTTACTCGACCGGCCTGAATGCGGGTAAGTACGCGGCTTTGCGGGAACAGGCGCGCCGGCTGGGTCGGGTCCGCAGTGAGGTGTGGCAGCGCTGCGGATCGGTCGCCAGTGTCGGGTCCGGCTTGAGGGATCGGCAGGTGCGGGACCGCTGGTTGGCAGACGGCACGCACATCCAGTTCGGCGTGCTCGCGAATGCGTGGAAGGAAACCGTCCGCGACGCTATGGCCGACATCGCGGCGAACCTGGAGGCGGCGAAGGTGAAGGTACGTCGGGCGATCGTCCGGCGCACTAAGGATCCGGTCGAGCGCAAGCGGATGTTCACCGCGCTGAAGGCTGACCAGTGGGCTCAGGACCCGTTCCTGGCTCGGCAGATGCGCAAGCACTGGAAGCGCGGCCGCAACCGCACGCACAATCAGATCGTCGTGCGCGCCGACAAACACAACGTCGTCGTAGACGGGCGGGGGCGGTTGTGGCTGGCGATCCCGGGCCTCGAGCGCCGCCAGATGGTCAAAATCCCCCTGTCCACGACGGTCACGCCGACCGGAACGCTGCGGCTGATCGTGCGCGCCGGCTGGGTGGAGGTCCACTATCAGATCAATGCATCGGAGATGCGATCGTCGCAGCGGCCGTGCGGCGAGGCGACGGTCGGCGTGGACAAGGGCTATACCGAAGCCCTCACCGACTCCGACGGCGACCCGCACGGTACCGGCCTCGGCGTCCTGCTTACCGGCGAGTCGGACCGGCTGAAAGAACGCAACCGGCGTCGGGCAAAGCTCCGCTCGATTGCCAACACCGCGGCCCTGCATGGCGACCACGCGAAGGCACGTCGGATCGCGGCCAACAACCTCGGCACCGTGAAGCGGGACCGGCAGGCCGCCCGCCACCGTGCCCGGGTCCGCACGGAGATCTTCACCGCCGTACACGATGTCGTCGACAAGGCCGCCACCCTGGTCGCCGAAGACCTCACCAAGACCTTCGCCGGACGCAAACAGCTTCCTAAGAACATCAACCGGCGCCTCGCCGCGTGGACAAAAGGAGTCACCGCCGAGGCCCTGAAAAGCGTGTCGGAGCGTAGAGGTTCTGCGCTCGTGCACGTCAACGCCGCCTACACCTCACAAACCTGTCACCGCTGCGGCCGGTTCGGCCGACGCAGTGGGGACCGGTTTCACTGCACTCCGTGCGGGGTGGTGTGGCAGGCCGACGTGAACGCCGCGATCAACATCCTGCACCGAGCCGGCGACCCCGACATCGCCCTGCACACCCCACATCAGGCGGTTAAGCAGATCCTGCAGGACCGGACAGATCGCCACCGGACCAGACTGCCGGTCCAGGACTCCAGCCCGGCAAGAACCGAGCGGAGAGCGAACCATCCGAAATGAGTATGCAGTAGGAAGCAGGTGCCGGTGTACGTCGTATCCGTGATCAACTACAAGGGCGGGGTCGGTAAGACCACGATGACCGCCAATCTCGGGGCCGAGTTGGCCAACCGGGGCATGAAGGTGCTGCTGATCGACCTCGATCCGCAGGCCAGCCTGACGTTCAGCTTCTACGAGCCGGACGACTGGCGGGACCGGCTGCGGGACGACCGCACGGTGAAGCGCTGGTACGACGGCCTGCGCGGGGACACCCCGAAGGCGACCCTCGGCGAGCTGGTGGTCACTCCCGGGCCGGCGAACGCGCAGCTCAAGGGCGCGGGCCGGCTGGACCTGATCGCGTCGCACCTGCAGCTGGTCGACATCGACCTGGCGCTAGCCCGGGGCGTGGCCGACGGCGACGAGTACGACGCCGAGCTGTTCCGGGTGCGCGGGTCGCTGGACGCGGGGCTGCACGACCCGGCGCTGGACCCGTACGACCTGGTGCTGATCGACTGCCCGCCGAACTTCAACGTGGTGACCCAGTCGGCGATCATCGCCAGTGACCACCTGCTCATCCCGGCGCGGGCCGACTACCTGTCCACCCTCGGCATCGACTATCTGCACGCGAACGTCCGGGAGCTGGTCGACCGGTACAACACGGACTCCCGCCGGTTCGCGAAGATCCGCCGCCACCACAAGGTGGCCCCGGGCATCGCGGGAGTGGTGTTCACGATGGTCCAGCTGATGGCGCAGCGGCCGGTCGCCGCGCACCAGGGCTACATGGATCAGGTACGGGCGCTGGGCGTGCCGGTGTTCCCGACGGCGCTGCGGGAGAACGTCACGCTCTTCGCCACCAACACCCCGCGGGGGGTGCCGGTGGTGCTGCGGGACCGGGTCACCGCGCCGGCGGTCCGCGAGGAGCTGCGGCAGATCACCACCGAGTTCCTGGCCGCCCTTCAGCCGGATCCGGCGCCCAGCTCCCCCGCACCCGTCACCACCGCCGTGGCCGCCGCCGGGGCGGACGCATGACCGACCCGACGCGCGCCGTGCTGGCCCGGGTGGCCGAGTTCCTGGCCAGCCTCTCCGCCGCCGACGTGGCCGCGCTGGCCGAGGGACACGCCCGGCTCGCCGTCCTGCCCGCGGCGCCACCCGAGGCCGAGGTGGACGGTGATGCCGCGCCGGGCCCGGCCGCCAGGTCGCCCGGCGGCGCCGAGCCGGCACCGCCGGGAGCGGACGTCGAGCGGGCGCACGCCGCGCTGGTCGCCATGGCACGGCGCGACGAGGGTACGGCGTACCTGTCGTCGTGGACGGCCCGGGAGTTGCGTGCGCTGGCGGCCCGGGCGGGGCTGCGCGGGGTGGCCGGCCTGCGCAAGTCGGACCTGGTCGATCGGATCGTGGACCGCACCATCGGCTTTCGCCTCGACTCCACCGCCATCCGCCGGCGCTGATCCGCGGCCCGGCCGGCCGGTCCGCCGGTCCGGGCCAGCCACCGCCGGTCGGGCAGGCAGACGTCTCGCTAATGACGACGAACCTGATGGCGTGGACGATTCACCGTGCGGACGGGTGGCGGACGTGCGGACCGACGGCGGCGCCGCGTCGTTGCCGGGCCCGGGCAGGCGGTGGCCCCTAGTCTGGGTGGCCACAGGCATCGACGCGAGGAGGCCCGGGATGGCCCGCTACGCCGCCCTGCTGCGGGGCGTCAACGTCGGCTCCACCCGCCTGACGATGGCCGACCTGCGGCGTATCGTCGCCGACCTCGGCCACGAGGACGTCAAGACCTACCTGCAGAGCGGCAACGTGGTCTTCACCAGCCCGCCGACGAAGGACGACATCCTGGCCGAGGGCATCGAGCGCCGGCTCGCCGACGAGCTGGGGCTGCGGGTGCCGGTGCTGGTGCGCGGCGACACCGAGCTGGCCGCGGTCGTCGACGCCGGCCCGTACGTGGCGAAGCAGGACGACCCGACCCGGATGCTGGTGGCCTTCCTGTCGGCGAAGCCCACGGCGGCGAAGGTCAAGGACCTGACCGTGCCGGCCGGCGAGAACCTCGAGTACGCGGTGATCGGCCGGGAGATCCACCTGCACTTCCCGGACGGCGGCTACGGCCGGACGAAGTTCACCAACGCGTACCTGGAGAAGAAGCTGGGCGTGGTGGCGACCACCCGGAACTGGAAGTCGGTGCTGGCGCTGCGCGACCTGGCGGCCGGCTGACCGGCGGGGCCCGGTCCGGGCCCCGCCGGCCCGGTCAGAAGTGGTACGCGGTGTGGTACTCGGGCACCAGCACCTGGCTGCGCGGCGACACCCTGCGCACGGCGGCGATCAGGTCGTCGAGGCGCTTGCGGTCGCTCTCCGCCACGGCCGGCGGGTTGGTCAGCGGGGTCTCGAAGTTGTCCCAGTGCACCGGCACGACCACCTTGGGGTGGTCCAGCGCGGCCATCAGCCGGGCCACGTAGTCGGCGGTCGACGTGGTCGCGGCGGAGGCCACCATCGCCACGTCGGGGGCCAGCCCGGCGAGGTTGCGCTCGTTGAGGTCGCTCGCTCCCATGAAGAACACCGACGGGCCGCCGGACACCCGGATCTGGTACGCCAGGGTGTCCCCCTCGGGCAGGTCGGAGACCTTCGCCGGCTTCGGCGGCTGGCTGACCCGGACCCCGGGGAAGGCCATCGACCACGAGCCGTTGCGGCTGTGCAGGGAGCTGACCACCTCGACCGTGTAGTCGCCGAAGTCGAGCACCTCGCCGCCCTTGACCGGAGCGAGCTGCCCGGCGGGCAGCCCGTACGCCAGCCCCAGGTGGTAGGCCGTGAGGGTGCCGAAGACGCGCGCTCCGGTGCGGCCGGCGATGTGCGGCACGTCGTTGAAGTGGTCCCAGTGGGTGTGCGTGACCAGGATGTTCTCGGCCCGGTCCACCAGCGGGTCGATCACCCCGGTGTCGACGGTCAGCGGGGTGTCCGGGTTGAACTTCCCCCGGAACAGCCCGGTGTCGTAGCGGCTCAGGTACGGGTCGACCAGCACCGTGCGGTCGCCGATGTCGATCCGCCAGCCGGACGTACCCCACCAGCGGAAGCTGACCGCGCCGGAGCGCCGGGCCCCGGCGGCGGCGACCGGCGCGGTCGCCGGGGCGGCCTGGGCCGGCGCGGCCAGCGCGCCGGCGGCGAGGCCGGCGGTCGAGACGGCGGCGGTGCCCACCGCGGCGTCGCGCAGGAAGCGGCGGCGGTCGTACGGACGGTTGTCGGGCATGGTGCGTCCTCCCCGTGGGATGGGTGCTCGGTACGACCACCCCAGCACCGCCCGCCGCGCCCTGTCCAAGATCGACCGACGGCACGGTCGATATGCGAGCGGATATCACCGCAGGTCAGCGGGGCCCGATCGGCGGCGTTCCCGCGACGAAATCGTTCCGCGCAGCGCCTCGACCGCGGCGCGAGCCGCCTCGCCCATCGCCAGGTCCACGTCTATCCGCCGGACGCTCAGCCGCTCGGTCCGGGCGTGGACCAGGATCGCGAACCGGCCACCGTCGGGATACTCGGCGACCCCGGCCTCCAGGTGCAGGCCGGGCAGGTTGCCGGTCTTTCCGGCGACCCGTACCCCGGGCGGGAAGCCGGCGGCGAGCCGGGTCCAGAACAGCTGCCGGAACATCAGCTCGCGGACCATCGCGCAGGCGGCCGGTGGCCCGGCCTCGTCCCGCCAGATCAGCCGCAGCAGCCGGGTGATCTCCCGGGCAATGCTGGAGGTGGTGTGCGCGGGGTCGAAGACCCGCATGGCCCGGACCCGCTCCGGGCTCAGCGTGGGGAAGATCCGGGCGAAGTCCGCCTCGCTGCGCGCGCCCACGTCGGCGAGCATCGCCTCGACCAGTTGCCGAGGGCCGCCGACGATCCGGGTGCGCGGCAGCTCCAGTTCGGCGGCGAGCATCGACGGCACGTCCGGGCCGACCCGGCGCAGCAGCAGGTCGGCGGCCGTGTTGTCGCTGACCGACATGGTGAAGTACGCCAGGTCGCGCAGGGAGACCTCGACGTCGTCCGCGCAGCCGGCCACCCCCCAGCCGCCGAGCCGGTCCGCGGCCCGGACGAGCACCCGCTCGGCCGGGTCGAGCTGTCCGGCGACGACCTGCCGGGCGAACTCCAGCACCAGCAGGATCTTGAAGACCGACGCGATCACGATCTGCTGGTCGGCGCGGACGGCGACCTCCCGCCCCGGATCGTCCACGTCCACCACGTGCAGGCAGCCGCTGATCCCGGCCCGCCCGAAGATCTCTCCGATCCGCTTCCCCACATCCACCCCGCCACGCTAACCAAGGGCCGGGCTAGGGTCGGGACGTGGATCTGCTGCGGCACCTACGGCACTTCGTGGTGGTCGCCGAGGAGTTGCACTTCGGGCGGGCGGCCGAGGTGCTGGGGATGGCCCAGCCGCCGCTGAGCCAGTCGATCCAGCGGCTGGAGCGGGAGCTCGGGGTGGCCCTCTTCGACCGCTCGCAGCGACAGGTCCGCCTCACCACCGCCGGCCAGCTCCTGCTCGCCGAGGCCGGCGACCTGCTCGCCGGGGAGCGACGGCTGCGCAACGTGGTCGACCAGGTACGCCGGGGCGCGCTCGGTGTGCTGCGGGCCGGCGTGCCCCCGGAGACGCCGGCGGTGACCCTGCGCGCGCTGCTGGACGGGCTGGCCGCTCGCGCGCCCGGGCTCGACCTCGACCTGCACGAGCTGACCAGCGCGGAGCAGGTCCGCATGCTGGCCGAGGGGCGGCTCGACGTCGGCCTGCTGCACCGGCCGGTGGCGGCGGCCGGGCTGCGCTTCGGTCCCACCGTCGACGTGCCGGTCGGGGTGCTGCTGCCCCGGGTCGCGCCGCTGGCCCGGGCCCGGCAGGTCGACCTCGCCGACCTGGCCGGGCTGGACCTGATCACCGCGCCGCCGGCGACCGCGCCCGGCTGGCACGACCACCTGCTGGCGGTGTGCCGGGAGCACGGTTTCCTCCCGGCCCGGGTCCGGCACGCCCGCAACCCGGAATTCCTGTTCGGCCTGCTGCTGGCCGGCGGGGCGGTGGCCGTCGAGCCGGAGGCGGTGGCCCGCCGGGAGCCGCGGATCAGCTGGCGGCCGATCGCCGGCGCGCCGCTGGTGAAGGGCATTTCGGCGGCCTGGCCGAGCCGGGCCGCACATCCCGCAGCGCCGATGTTCGGGCAGCTCGCGGCGCAGGTGCTGGGCCTGGCCGAGCCGCCGCCGGGGGTGCCGGCGACCGCACCGACCGCCCGCCCCTGGCCGGTCCTCTTCGAGGCCGGCGAGGTTGCCCCAGATCACCCGGTCGACGCCGTGAGGACGTGAGCCGATCGGGTAGGACAACCCGGTGGTACACACCGACGATGGGAGATGAGGCTTTTCATGGCCGCGAACACCGTTCCCGACATCTCGCTCAACGACGGCAACACGATCCCGCAGCTCGGTTTCGGGGTCTTCCAGATCGACCCGAAGGACACCGCCCAGGCCGTCGGGAAGGCTCTGGAGGTGGGCTACCGGCACGTCGACACCGCCGAGATGTACGGCAACGAGGCCGAGGTCGGGCAGGCGGTGCGCGCCTCCGGGCTGGACCGGCGGGAGGTCTTCGTCACCAGCAAGCTCAACAACGGCTTCCACCGGCCCGACGACGCCCGCAAGGCGTTCGAGCAGACGTTGCAGGCGTTGAAGTTCGACTACCTCGACCTGTTCCTGATCCACTGGCCGCTGCCGACCCTGTACGACGGCGACTACGTCTCGACCTGGAAGGTGCTGGAGGAGTTCCGGCGCGACGGCCGGGCGAGGTCGATCGGCGTCTCCAACTTCCAGGTGGCGCACCTGGAGCGGCTGGCCGCCGAGGCGGACGTGGTGCCGGCGGTGAACCAGGTCGAGGTGCACCCCTACTTCGGCAACGAGGAGGTGCGCGCGTACTGCCGGGCGCACAACATCCTGGTCGAGGCGTGGTCGCCGATCGCCCAGGGCAAGGTGCTGGGCGACCCGACGGTCGTCGACATCGCCGAGCAGGTCGGTCGCACCCCCGCCCAGGTGGTGCTGCGCTGGCACGTGCAGCGCGGTGACATCGTCTTCCCGAAGTCGACCACGCCCAACCGGATCGAGGAGAACTTCCGGATCTTCGACTTCGAGCTGGACGACGCGGCGATGGACCGGATCACCAGCCTGGACAAGGGCGAGGCCGGCCGGCAGGGCCCCAACCCGGACACCTTCGACTACGTGCCGGGCTGAGCGGCGACGGCTACCGACCGGCCGCCGTACGCTCGCCGACCCGGCGGAACGCCGCCTGGGTCGGCGAGCCCGGCTCCGGGACGTAGACGATCAGCCGCTGGTCGGTCTCCGGCACGTGCAGCACCCGGCATTCGAACTCCAGCGGCCCCAGTTCCGGGTGGGTGACCCGCTTGACGGTCGGCCGGCGCTCCCCCACCTCGTGCTCGGCCCAGAGCGCGGCGAACCGCGGTGACACCCCGAGCAGCTCGGTGACCAGCGCGGCGAGCGCCGGGTCGGCCGGATAGCGCCCGTACGCGGCCCGCAGGTCGGCGATCGACGTGCGGGCGAAGGTCAGCACCTCCGGGTCGCTCCAGTAGGACTCCGGGACCTCCCGGCGGAACATCCAGCGGATCATGTTCCGGTCGTCGACCGGCAGCGCCGACAGGTCACCGACGAACCAGGACGCCGTCCTGTTCCAGGCCAGCACCCCGTAGGCGGCGTCGACCAGGTACGCGGGCGTCTCGGTCATCGCGTCCAGCAGGTGCCGCAGCCCCGCTGGCACCTCCCGGCTCGGCCCGGTCGCCTCGGGCGGGCTCTCCCCGGCGAGCCGAAACAGGTACGCGCGCTCGTCCCGGCTGAGCAGCAGCGCCCGGGCCAGGGCGGCGAGCACCTGCCGGGACGGGTGCGGGCCGCGGCCCTGCTCGATGCGGATGTAGTAGTCGATGGAGATGCGGGCGAGCTGCGCGACCTCCTGGCGGCGCAGGCCGGGTGTGCGGCGGCGTACCCCCTCGGGGAGACCGACCTCGGCGGGGCGCAACCGGGCGCGGCGGGCGCGCAGGAAGTCGGCCAGTTCGGCGCGGCGCAGGGTGGTCATGCCCCCAGCCTGCCGCAACCCGGGCCGCCGAAGGTGGTACCGCCGGTACCAGCATCGACGGGTCTCTCCCGACCGTCGGGCTTCGGCGGCAGCCTCGATCGCATGACGACGACGATCGCCCTGGTCACCGGGGCCAACAAGGGAATCGGCCTGGCCACCGCCCGGCAGCTCGGCGCACGCGGGATGGCGGTGCTGCTGGGCGCGCGGGACGAGACGCGGGGCCGGGAGGCCGAGCGCGTGCTGCGCGCCGAAGGGGTGGACGCCCGGTTCGTGCCGCTGGACGTCACCGACGAGAAGTCGGCCGCCGCGGTGGCCGAGCTGGTCGTGCGGGAGTACGGCCACCTGGACGTGCTGGTCAACAACGCCGGCATCGTCCGGGCCGACGGCCCGGGGCTGCCCAGCGACACCACCCTCGCCACGCTGCGCGAGGTGTACGAGACGAACGTGTTCGGGGTGGTGGCGGTGACCAACGCGCTGCTGCCGCTGCTGCGCGGGGCACCGGCGGCCCGGATCGTGAACGTCTCCAGCGAGGTCGGCTCGATCGCGGTGATGACCGATCCGCGGGGTGCGCTGTTCGGGTTGACCTCGGTGCCGTACCCGTCCTCGAAGGCGGCGCTGAACATGGTCACCGCGATGTACGCCAAGGAGCTGCGGGACACTCCGATCAAGGTGAACGCGGCCAATCCCGGCTACTGCGCCACCGACCTCAACCACCACAGCGGCTTCCGCACGCCGGAGCAGGGCGCGGAGGTGAGCGTGCACCTGGCGACGCTGCCGGAGGACGGGCCGAGCGGGCTGCTCTGGGGCTACCAGATGGACGCCGGCGGCGGGTACGGCGTGCTGCCCTGGTGAGGCGGTTGACTTCGCGTGCGCTCGAAGGTGGAGGGTGGACGCATCGTCCTGACGGGGAGGAATCAATGCGTTACCGCACGATCGGCACCGACCCGGCCACCCGCCGCGAGGTCAGCGTGCTCAGCCTCGGCGCGATGCTCTTCGGCAGCGCCACCGACGAGGCCACCTCGTACGCCATCCTCGACCGGTACGTCGAGGCCGGCGGCACCTTCGTCGACACCTCGGACAACTACGCGTTCTGGCAGGACGGGGGCCAGGGCGGGCAGAGCGAGGAGCTGCTCGGCCGCTGGCGGCGCAGCCGGGGCGTCGGCGACGAGCTGGTGATCGCCACCAAGCTCGGCGCCCGCCCGCTCGCCCCGGGGACCAGCTACGTGGACAACCCGGAGGGGCTGTCGGCGAAGGTGATCCGCGAGTCGGCCGAGCGCAGCCGGGAACGGCTCGGCGTGGAGCGGATCGACCTGCTCTACGCGCACATCGAGGACCGGACGGTGCCACTGCGGGAGACCGTGGAGGGCTTCGCGGAGCTGGTCGCCGAGGGCACGGTCGGGCTGCTGGGCGCGAGCAACCACCGGGCCTGGCGGGTGGAGCGGGCCCGCGCGATCGCGGCGGCGGCCGGGCTGCCCGGGTACGAGGTGCTCCAGTACCACCGCAGCTACCTGCCCCGGCGGCTGGACCTGCCGGCCGACCTGGACCCGGACGGCGACATCGGCTGGGTCGGGCCGGACCTGGCCAGCTACCTGCGGGCCGAGCCGCAGCTCACCCTGGTCGCCTACTCGCCGCTGCTGAAGGGCGCGTACGCCCGGCCGGAGCGGCTGGGTCCGGAGTACGACCTGCCGAGCACCCCGGCCCGGTTGGCCGCGCTGCGCGCGGTGGCGGCGGAGACCGGCGCGACGGTCAACCAGGTGGTGCTGGCCTGGCTGCTGGGCAGCGACGTGCCGACGATCCCGCTGGTCGGCTTCTCCTCGGTGGCGCAGCTCGACGAGAGCCTCGCCGCGGTCGACCTGGAACTCAGCGCGGAGCAGCGGACCCGGCTGGACACCGCGCGCTGACTCCACCACCCGGCCCCGGCGGCTCGATGACGTGCCGCCGGGGCCGGCGTCATGTTCCTCAGCCGGCCCGTTCCCCGGTCAGCTCGATGCGCCAGTCGTTGGAGCGCATCAGGCGCCCCGGCGGGTACTCGAACTCGGTCTCGCCGAGCAGCGTGAGGCCCGCCTTGCGGCAGACCGCGTTGGACGGCGGGTTGTCCACCGACGGATAGGCGTGCGCGAAGCGCCGGTCGCCGTGCGCCGTGGCCTCCGCGATCACCGCGCGCACCGCCGCCGTCGCCAGGCCCCGTCCCTGGTACGCGGGCAGGATCGCCCAGCCCATCTCGTAGACCGGCTCGCCGCGCCACTCGCGAGCCCAGTAGCCGACGCTGCCGACCTTCGCCCCGTCGGGGAGCACCACGGTGAACATGTGCCCGCTGCGCGGGCCGGGACCGCGCAGGTAGCGCTCGTGGCGGGCCACCACCTGCTCGTCGGTCTCCGGCCCGCCGGTGTGCTGGCGCACCTCGGGGGTGTTGAGCCGCTGCAGCAGCTCCAGGTCGTCGCTGCTCCACCGCACGATGCGCACCTCGGTCATGACCGCGATTCAACCTCGCGCCCACGAAATTCGACCAATCGGTTTGCTGCCAGTGGGGCAGGAGGTCGAGGGCCAGGTCATGACTAGCCGTCCACCCACCGGGTACCCGCGCCGCATGGGTAGCCACAAGCAGAACAAGCACGATCCAGGCGGCGAGTCGGCGCGTGCGGGGCGGCACTCCGGCAGCGGCGCCCGGGGCCGGCAGGGCTCCGAGGTCGAGCACTCGCCGGAACGCCGGCACCTGCGCGCGGCGACCGGGACGTCGGGCACCGAACGCGACCACGGGCGCGCCAGGGTCGAAGGCGCGCAGCGGGTCCAACGGCAGGGGAACCGGTGACGTGCCCACGTTCCTGTTGAAGTCGACGTACACCCCGGAGGGGCTCAACGGGCTGATCCGGGACGGTGGCACCAAACGGGTCGAGGTGGTGCGGGCCCTGGTGGAGAACGCCGGCGGCCAGCTGACGTCGCTGTACTTCGCCTTCGCAGAGGAGGACACGTACGCCCTGTGCGAGCTGCCCGACCACCGGGCCGCCGCCGCATTGGCGATCGCGATCGGCGCGTCACGAGGGCTGCGGGTGCAGATCACGCCGCTGCTGAGCCCCGCGGAGGTGGACGAGGCGGCCCGGATGCCGACCGGCTACACGCCGCCGGGCGACTGAGGGTCCGCTGGCGAGAGGTCAGTGCCCCTTCGCCATGGCGACCGCGGACGGCAGCGTGAACGGCGCGTGCCGCTCGGCGGTCATCAGGGCCATCGCGGTGCCGGCGATGTGGTCGACGAGCAGCTCCCGGGCCCGTTGCCGGTCGCCGGCCGCGCACGCGGCCACGATCTCCCGGTGCTCGGCCAGCTTGGCGGCGACGAACTGCCGGTCGGGCTCGTACTGGACGAAGGAGCGCTGGTACCGCTCGGCATGGTCGGAGAGCTGCTCCAGGTGCTCGGCCAGCCGCGGCCCGGCGCCGATCCGCAGGCCGGCGTGGAAGCGACGGTGGGCCTCGGCGTCGCCGGCGGCGGTCAGCACGGCGTCCTGCTCCAGCCGCTCGATGTCCGCGGCGCGCAGCATCGGCACGGTCAGCCAGATGGCCAGCCCCTCCCCCATGACCCGCAGGGAGTAGAGCTCGTCGAGGTCGGCCGGGCTCAGCGAGCTGACCCGGGTCGACCGGTAGGGGCCGGTGTCCACGACCAGCCGTTCCCGCTCCAGCAGGCGCAGCGCCTCGCGCAGGGGGGTGCGGCTCACGGCGAGCCGCCGGCTCAGCTCCGGCTGGGAGATCTCCGCGCCGGGCGGCAACTCACCGTCGAGGATGAGGCGGCGCAGCGCGTCGTAGACCGAACGCGTCCCGGCGCCGTTACCCGCCTTGTCCTCGGCGGTCACGGCACCGCCCGGGCCATTCACCGAACCCATCGAGTCGGGCACCTCCCCGGACGACGCAACGCAGCGTGATCGATTGTACGCACCTCCATATTTCGTGAATACATTGAGGGTGGTGCGATTTCGGGTCATAAGCCGGGGTCGGACGCGCCGCGCAGCGCCTCCGTCGCCGCCCCGTCCACAGTGAACCCGCCGCTCCCGTCGTCCACGACCGCGACGCCGTACGCGGTCCGGGCGGCAGCCACCGAGACGTAGCCGGCCCGGACGTCGGCGAGGATCTCCTCGACCGGGCGCTCGTACGGTGACCCGAAGCCTCCGCCGCCGCCGAGTTCCACCACGTGGCTGTCCCCGGCGGCCAGCGCGAACCCGGTGACCTTGCCGTTGTCGAACCGGACCGGCTCGCCGTCGGCCCGCTCGACCCACACCCGGTTGGGCGCGGCGTCCCCGCCGCCGGCCAGCCCCCAGGGCGCGCACGCGGTGCGCTCGATCCAGGTGTCGACGTGCGCGGGCGTCCGCAGGCGCACCCGCAGCCGGGTGCCGAGACCGCCCCGGTGCCGGCCGGGGCCGCCGGAGTCCTGGCGCAGGGCGTACTCGTCGACCGTGACCATCGGGTACTTGACCTCGAGCACCTCGACCGGGGCATTGTGGGTGTCGCCGTCGTTGACGCAGATCGTGGCGTTCTGCCCGTCCGCCCGCGAGGTGGCGCCCCAGCCGCCGCCCTGCGGTCCGCCGACGAACTGGAAGAACCGGCCGGTGCGCCGGTCGACGCCGTAGGTGTGGGTCATGCCGAGTTCGGCGTGGTGGCCGGCGACGCAGGCGTCGGGCAGCACCTCGGCCATCGCCCGGAAGACGCAGTCGACCACGGTCATCGGGTAGGTCATCCACCACCGCATGGCCGCCGGCTTGGTGGCGCTGACCACGGTGCCCGGCGGCAGGATCACCTCCAGCGGGCGCAGCGAACCCTCGTTGATGGGGAATTCGAGCGGCGAGGTGAGGCACTTGAACGCCACCTGGGCGGCGGAGCGGCCGGCGGTGGCGCCGGAGTTGAAGTAGCCGGCCACCTGGGGACTCATCCCGCTGAGGTCCACGGTGAAGGTGTCGCCGTCGACGCGTACCCGGACGCGGACCGGGATCCGGCGACCGGCCTCGACGCCGTCGTCGTCCATGTACGCCTCGGCCGCGTACTCGCCGTCGGGGATGCGGGCGACCGCCCGGCGGGCCAGCTCCTCGCTGCGCCGAAACAGGTCGGCGATGCTCGCCTTCACCGCCGCGACGCCGTACCGGGCGAGCATGGCGCGCATCCGGGCCTCCCCGGTGCGGATGGCGGCGATCTGCGCCCGCAGGTCGCCCATGGCGAGGTCGGGGAAGCGGACGTTGGTGGCGATCAGCCGGGTCAGCTCGTCGTCCTGGACGCCCTCCTTGAAGATCTTGACGATGGGGACCTGGAGGCCCTCGGCGTAGATGTCGGTGGTGGTGCCGCCGAGTACGCCGCCCACGTCGATCCAGTGCGCCATCGACGAGGCGAAGGCGACCAGCTCTCCGTCGTGGAAGATCGGCAGCGTGAAGATCATGTGGTTGAGGTGGCTGCCCACGATGTAGGCGTCGTTGGTGAGCAGGACGTCGCCGGGCTTCATGCCGTCCGGGCCGTAGAACGCCAGCTTCGCCTTGATGGCGTCGGACAGGCCGCCCATGAACATCGGCAGGCCGAGTCCGATCGAGACGGGGTCGCCCGCAGCGTCGAACAGCCCGACGGTGAAGTCCTGGGCCTCGTAGATGATGAGGTTGTAGGCGGTGCGCATGAGGTTCGTCTTCATCTCCTCGGTGATGGAGACGAAGCCGGCGCGGATGATCTCCGCGGTGATCGGGTCGACCATCTCAGCCTCCGATCTCGACCAGGAGGTTCCCGAACTCGTCGACCCGGGCCGTGTCGCCCGGCCGCAGCAGTGTGGTGGTGGTCGGTTCCTCGATCGCGGCCGGGCCGGCGATCCGGTTGCCGGCGAGCAGGCGCGCGCGGTCGTACACGGCGGTCGGCACCGCGCCGTCGACCGGGTCGAAGACCATGGCGCGGGTGCCGGTGCGGGCCGTCGCGGGTGGCGTGCGGTCCCCGGCGGCGACCTTCGGCACGTCCGGCTTGGTGAGCTTGCCGACCGCCGACACCCGCAGGCTCACCACCTGGGCGGGCTCGCCGGGGGCGCTGTGGCTGTAGCGCTGTTCGTGGGCCGCGTCGAAGGCCCGCTTGAGCGGGTCGTCCCCGTCGGTGGCGGCCAGCGTTGGGGCGGGCAGCGTCACGGTGTGTTCCTGGCCGACGTAGCGCATGTCGGCGGCGCGCAGGAACTCCAGCTGGTCGAAGCCGATCGCGCTGTCGCGCAGCTGCTGCGCGCACTCGGCCTCCAACGTCCGGTACGCGTGCTCGATCTCCCCCGGCTCGGTGCTGCCGAGGGTGCGCACCCCCGTCTGCACCAGGTCCAGCCGGGCGTCGGCCATGAGCATGCCGAGCGCGGAGAACACCGCCGGGACCGGCGGGATCACCACCCGGGTGATGCCGAGCTCGCGGGCGACCAGGGAGATGTGCAGCGGCCCGTTGCCGCCGTAGGCGAACAGGGCGAAGTCGCGCGGGTCCAGGCCCCGCTCGCTGGTGACCGCGCGGACCGAGTTGGCCATTGCGGCGGCGCCGATGGCGGTGATCCCGGCGGCGGCGGTGACGGTGTCCAGGCCGAGCCGGTCCGCGAGCGCCCGGACCACCCGGTGCGCGGCGTCCCCGTCGATCGGCAGGTCGCCGGAGAGCCGGCCGTCCGGTGCCAGGTGGCCGAGGACCACGGCGGCGTCGGTGATGGTGGGTTCGGTGCCGCCGCGCCCGAAGCAGGCCGGGCCGGGCTCGGCGCCCGCGCTGCGCGGGCCGACGTGGATGCCGCCCGCCTCGTCGAGCCAGGCGACGCTGCCGCCGCCGGTGCCCACCTCGACGATGTCCAGGCAGGGGATGCGGATGGGCAGTCCGGTGCGGTAGCCGCCCAGGAAGTAGTCGCTGGCGACCGGGAAGGTGAGGTCCCGGATGACGGCGGACTTGGCGGTGGTGCCGCCCATGTCGAAGGCGATCGCCTCGCGGTAGCCGAGGGCTTCGCAGAGCGCGATGGTGCCCACCACTCCCCCGGCTGGCCCGGATTCCAGCATCTGCACGCACTGTGCCGAGGCGGTGGCCACGTCGGAGACGCCGCCGTTGGACTGCATGACCGCCACCGACGTCCGGGCGCCGCCTTGGCGTAGCCGCTCGTCGAGGCGGCCGAGGTAGTCGCTGACGATCGGCCCGACGAAGGCGTTGGCGACGACGGTCGAGGTGCGTTCGAACTCGCGGTACTCGCGGCTGATCTCGTGCGACAGCGTCACGTAGGCGCCGGGCAGTTCGTCGCGGAGGATCTGGCCGAGCCGGCGCTCGTGCGCCGGGTTGCGGTAGGCGTGCAGGAGGGCGACGGCCACCGCCTCGACACCCAGGGCGGCCAGCTTGCGGGCAACCACCCGGGCGCGCTGCTCGTCCAGCGGGCGCATGACCGTGCCGTCCGCCGCGATCCGCTCCGGGACCTCGAAGACCATCTCCCGGGGTACGAGCGGCCGGTGCCGGGTGAAGGAGAGGTTGAAGGCGTCCGGACGGTTGATCCGGCCGATCTCGTAGACGTCCCGGAACCCCGCCGTGGTGACCAGGGCGGTCCGGGCGCCCCGGCGCTCGATCAGCGCGTTCACCACGATCGTGCTGCCGTGGATGAGGAAGGCGAGCTCGTCGAGCGGGACGTCGGCGGCGGTGAGCCCGTCGAACACCCCCTGGATCAGGTCGCGGGGGGTGCTGAGCGCCTTGCCCAGCAGCAGTTCGCCGGTCTGTTCGTGGTACGCGACCACATCGGTGAAGGTCCCTCCGATGTCGACCGCCGCCCTGATCGGCATGTCGTCTCCTTCGACAGTCGGCGCTGGCGTCGTAGCTTGCATCCGATCGCGCCGCAACTGTATCCAGATCACGCTTCGTAGTCTACAGTTCACCCTCAAGCATGTGTAGACATCGATCAATCTTCGCCCGTCGCCGGCGCTGCTGCCGTCCGGCGGCCAGAAAGGACAGAGCATGCGCCTGACGACGCTCCGCCGGGACGGGGAGACGCACGCGGGCCGGGTGGAGGGCGGTGAGGTGGTCCTCCTGCCGTTCCGGGACGTCGGGGAACTCCTCGCCTCCGGCGCCGACTGGCGCGAGCGGGCCGCCGGGCCGACCTCGCCGTCGGTGCCGCTGGCCGAGGCCGACGTCGCCCCGCTCACGCCCCGGCCGGAGAAGATCATCTGTGTCGGCGTCAACTACGCCTCGCACATCGCCGAGGTGGGGCTGCCGACGCCGAAGCACCTGACCATCTTCGCCAAGTACAGCCGCAGCCTGATCGGCCCGTACGACGACATCGTGCTGCCACCGCAGTCCCACGCGGTCGACTGGGAGGTCGAACTCGGAGTGGTCATCGGCAGCCCGGTCCGGCACGCGGACGCCGAGGAGGCGCTGGCCGCGGTGGCCGGCTACACCATCGTCAACGACGTCACCATGCGCGACTGGCAGCTGCGCACCTCGCAGTTCCTGCAGGGCAAGACGTTCGAGGCGTCCACCCCGGTGGGGCCGTACCTGGTCACGCCCGACGAGGTCGACCACGCCCAGGCCCTGGACATGACCTGCGCCGTGGACGACACCGTCATGCAGAAGGCCAGCACCGGCGAGCTGCTCTTCCCGGTCGGCGAGATCATCGCGTACGTCAGCTCGATCATCACCCTGGTGCCCGGTGACCTGATCGCCACCGGCACGCCGGCCGGGATCGGCGCGGCCCGCAAGCCGCCGGTCTTCCTCGCCGCCGGCCAGACCCTGCGGACCGCGATCACCGGCCTCGGCGAGCAGGCCAACCGGTGCGTCGCCGGCTGAGCCGAGGGGAGGCCCGATGCACCTGATCGAGTTCTTCGACCGCGGGGTCCGGATCAACCCCGACGGGGTCGCGTTCGTCCGCCCGGACGGGACCGGCGCGGTGACGTACGCCGAGGCGGAGGCGATCACCCACCGGGTGGCGGCGGCGCTGCGCCGGGCGGGCCTGCCGCCGGGCGCCCCCGTCGCGGTGGCCAGCCCCAACTCGCCGATCGTCTTCCCGTGCGTGCTCGGGGTGCTGCGGGCCGGCTGCACCTGGGTGGCGGTCAACGCCCGGTCCACGCCGCAGGAGATCGCCACGCTGCTGCGTACCGTCGAGGCGCGTGCCCTGCTCTACGCGGCCGGGACCGCCGTGGACCAGATCCGCGAGGCGGTCCCGTCCATCGAGCACTTCGTGGCGATGGACGAGCCGGCCGGCGACGACCCGACGCTGGGAAGCTGGCTGGCGCCGGCCGGCATCCGGGTGCCGCTGCCCCCGCTCGACGAGGAGGCGATCGCCGCGCTGATCGGCACCGGCGGCACCACCGGCCGGTCGAAGGTGGTCCAGGTCTCGCACCGCGCCTTCGCCACGATGCTCGCCGGGTTCCACGCGCACATGCCGGAACAGGCCCCGGTGCACCTGGTCGCCGCGCCGATGACCCACGCCGCCGGCGCCATGGTGTTCCCGGTGCTCAGCGTGGGCGGCACCAACGTGGTGCACGACACGGTGGTCCCCGGCGAGATCCTGGCGTCGATCGAACGGCACCGGGTCACCCGGCTGTTCCTGCCGCCGACGGCGGTCTACGCCCTGCTCGCCGACCCCGACGTACGTCGGCGGGACCTGTCGAGCCTGCGCTGGTTCCTCTACGGCGCGGCGCCGATGTCGGTGGAGAAGCTGAAGGAGGCGCTGGACGTCTTCGGACCGGTGATGGCCCAGTTCTACGGCCAGACCGAGCTGCCGATGATGTGCACCTTCCTCAGCCCGGGAGAGCACGCCGAGGCGGCGGCCGACCCCGCGCTGCACCGGCGGCTGGCCAGTTGCGGGCGGCAGACCGTCGTCGCGAACGTCGCCGTGCTGGGCGAGGACGGCCCCGCCGCGACGGGCGAGCCGGGCGAGATCGTGGTGCGCAGCTCGCTGCGGATGAGCGGCTACCTGCACGAGCCCGAGCAGACCGCCGCGGTCCAGCTCGACGGCGGCTGGCAGGCCACCGGGGACGTCGGCCACCTGGACGACGACGGGTTCCTGTACATCGTGGACCGCAAGCGAGACCTGATCATCTCCGGCGGCTTCAACGTCTTCCCCAGCGAGGTCGAGCAGGTCATCTGGGCCCATCCGGCGGTCAAGGACTGCGCCGTGATCGGGCTGCCGGACGAGAAGTGGGGCGAGCGCGTCACCGCGGTCGTCGAGGTCAAGTCCGGCGCCGAGGTCGGCGCCGCGGACCTCATCGCACTGTGCAGGGAGCGGGTCGGCAGCGTCAAAGCCCCGAAGGAGGTCCTGTTCCGTCAACTTCCCCGGTCCGCCGTCGGCAAGGTGCTCAAGCGCGAGCTGCGCGAGGAGTACTGGGCCGGGCAGGCGCGGCGGGTCTAGTGCAATGCCAGCACGAGGAGTCCCCGATGACACAGAGAGGTCAGCTTCGACAGACTGAGCCGGCCGTCCCGGCGCCGGCGGCCAACGACATCCCGGCCCGCATCGAGCGCATCCCGGTGGGCCGGTTCCACTACCGGCTCGCCGGCACGCTCGGTGTCGGCACCTTCTTCGACGGATTCGACTCGACCAGCATCGCGGTCATCCTGACCGTGCTCATCGCGTACTTCGACATCAGCACCGGGCAGGCCGGCATCCTGGTCGCCGCCGGCTACCTGGGCCAGTTCCTCGGCGCGCTGGTCATCGGGGCGCTGGCCGACCGGTTCGGCCGCCGGCCGGCGTTCCTGCTGTCGCTGCTCACCTTCGGCGTCCTCTCCGCGGCGTGCGCCCTCGCCTGGAGCGCCCCCAGCCTCGGCGTGCTCCGCGCCGTGCAGGGCATCGGCCTCGGCGCCGAGGTGCCGGTGGCGGCGACCCTCATCAACGAGTACCTGGGCGCCCGCAACCGGGGCCGGATCGCCGTCGCCTACCAGTCCACCTTCAACTGGGGCCTGCTCGCGGCCCCGGTCGTCGGGATCGTCGCGCTGCGCGGCTTCGGCGAGGACGCGGGCTGGCGGGTGCTGCTCGCGATCGGCGCGCTGCCGGTCCTCGTCGCCGCGTACGCCTGGTTCCGGCTGCCCGAGTCGGCGCGCTGGCTGGCCGAGCGGGGCCGCCGCGCGGAGGCCGAGGGGTATGTGACCCGGATGGAGCAGGAGGCGACGGCACGCGGGGTGGACCTGGCGCCGCCGCCGGCCTCGCCGCCGGCCACCGGCGGCCGGCTGCGGCTGGGCGAGCTGTTCGCGCCCGCGTACCGGCGGCGCACGCTGATGCTGGCGGCGATCTGGTTCCTGACCTTCTTCGTCGGCTACGGGTACGCGGTGTGGATGCCGACGCTGTACGTGCGGGTCGGCGGCCTGGCCACCACCCGGGCGCTGGGGTTGACCGTGCTGGTCGGCGTGCTGCAACTGGCGATGGTCTACGTGACCGCCTTCCTCGCCGACCGGATCGGCCGCAAGCCGCTGCTGACCTGGGGCTTCGTCATCATGACGGCCGGCGCGCTGGTGGGCTTCGTCGGCGTCGGCGTGCTCGGGGTGCACGCCTGGCCGATGCTGCTCGCCACGGCGGCGCTGTTCGCCGTCGGCGCCACCGCCCCGACCAGCGCCCTCTACCTCTACACCGCCGAGCTGTATCCGACCCGGATGCGGGCCTGGGCGACCTCGACCTGCAGCAGCGTCAACCGGCTCGCCAGCATCCTCTCCCCGCTCCTGGTCGGCGGGCTGCTCGGCACCAGACTGGGGGCCGGGGCGGTCTTCCTGTCCTTCGCGCTTGCCTGCGCCGTCGCGCTCGCGGTGGTCGTGGTGGCGGGCATCGAGACCCGCCAGCGGCCGCTGGAGGAGATCTCGCGCTGATGCGTCTGCCCGGTCACCGGGTGCCGCGGTGACCGGGCGACCCGTTGCCAGTGAGCGCTTTGTGGCGCTCATGTGGCAGTTCTGCCTTGCGGCACAACGGTCCCGGTCTTACCTGCGCAGAGCGCGGGGCCGGGTTGACGTTTCACAGCCTCCTGCCCACCGGGGTGGGTCTTCTGGGTGGCTCCACGTCCTGCCACCGGGCCACTCCCGGCGGTTTGTGCGGCCGCGGTGATGACGAGTGCGGCGAGGTTACGCGCGGCGTTCACATCCCGGTCGAGGGTGAGGCCGCAGGTGGTGCAACGGTAGGTGCGCTGGGTCAGGGTGAGTTTGGTTTTCACCGCACCGCAACCCGAGCAGGTTTTGCTGGAGGGATACCAGCGGTCGGCCACCACGAGCCGGCCGCCGTTCCACGCAGCCTTGTACGACAGCTGGCGGCGCAGCTCACCGAACCCGGCGTCGGCGATGTGCCGGGCCAGGCGCCGGTTGGTGAGCATGCCGCTCACGTTGAGGTCCTCGACCACAATCGTCGCGTGCGCACGGGCGAGACGGGTGGTGAGTTTGTGCAGACCGTCGCGACGCAGATTCGCCACCCGCGCATGCGCCCCGCGAAGCCGACCGGCTGCCCGCAGCCACCGCTTCGACGGGTTCACGCCCGCCTTGCGGTCCGGGCCCTGTTTCCGCGACACCGCACGCCCGAGCGCCCGCAGCCTCGCCCGGGCGGCGTCCAGATGGCGAGGGTTGGGAACACACTCCCCGGTCGACAGCACCGCCAAATGTTTGATGCCGACGTCAACGCCAACGACCGTGTCCGGCCGCACGGGGCAACCGACGGTGCGGTCGACCTCGACGGTGAACGACACGAACCAGCGGCCACCCTCACGGCGGACGGTCGCCGACATGATCCGCGCCGTGCCAGCCTCAAGGCGGCGAGCGAGCTTACGGGCAGACTCGTGCAACTTCAGCCGGCCCAGCCGGGGCAGCACCACATGCCGACGATCGGGGTCGACCCGGATCGCGGCCGGTGGTGAACCGCACCGACGGCGTCGAGCGATGCTTGGACTTGAACCGCGGAAAACCGACCCGACGCCCAGCCCGCTTGCCGGCGCGCGAGTCCGACCAGTTCTTCAACGCGCGCGCCAGCGCGTCCAGGCCGGTGTTGAACGCCTCCTTCGAGCATTCCCGCCACCACGGCGCGACCTCGTCCTTGACCGCGTTCCACGCCTTACGCAACGCCGGCAACGACCACCCCACCGCAGGCGTGAGCACCTCCTCGGGGACGCCGTAGGAGCGTTCCGCGGCCCGCTGATCCCACACCGCCTTCACCCGAGCCAACGCCCAGTTGTGCGCCACCCGGGCCGCACCAGCATGCGCCAGCACCGACCGCTGCTGAGCCGGGGTCAGATCAAGCGCGAAACGATACCCCTGCACGGTGCGCACACCCACCCCCACTCGGCATCAGTGTCGACGACGGGTACGACACTCCCGTAACCCCTCACCCGGCGACACCACAACACGCCAGAGACGCCTCAAGAACACTCTCTTGGCAGCAGTTGACACCCCTCCTCAGGGCAGCCCGAGCAGGTGCCCGGCGATGGCCTCCAGCGCCGCCGGCAGCGCCGGGTACGCGCGGACCCGTGGGGTGCGGGCGGCGTCGTTCGCGACGCTCAGCACGGCCTGCACCCGGACCCGGGCGGCGGTGGGGTCGAGCCCGGGACGGTTGGCGCGCAACAGGTGCACCCACTCGCCGATGTACTCGTGCTGGGCCTGCCGGCTGTTCCCACGTTCGACCTCCGGCAGGTGCTCGACCTCGGTGATCAACAGGTCGACGAGGTCGTGGTGGGCCTGGGTGAAGCCCACGTAGCCGCGGACGAGCACCCGCAGCCCGTCGGCGGCGTCGCCGGCCGTGCGGTAGGCGGTGGCGACGTCGGTGAGCAGCACACCCGCACCGCGCCGCAGGGCGGTGACCAGCAGGTCGATCTTGCTCGGGAAGTGGTGGTAGACGCTCGGCCCGGCGATGCCCACGGCGGCGGCGATCTCCTCGATGCCGACCTCCGTGTAGCCGTGCGCGGCGAACATCCGCACCGCCTGAAGGAGCAGCGCCTCGCGCCGCGAGGCCGGCACCAGACCGGCCGGCTCCGGTCGGGGCGGCAGCGTGCCGGGGTCCGGCAGCGGCGTGTCCAGCACCGCCCCGCACATCTCGGCGATCAGGTCGTCGTAGTCGGGGCGGGGCAGGTCGAGCCGGTGGAAGGAGACGCTGGTCAACACACTGATCATGGCCCACGCGATCAGCTCGGCGGCGGCCGGGTCGAGCGCCGGACGGACGACCCGCACCCGGCGGGTGAGCAGCGCGCCGACCTCGTGCAGCTCGGCGCGGAACGCGGTGCGGTCCTCCGGGGTCAGGTGCCGGGCCTCCCGCTGCCAGAGCAGGCCGAGCTGCCGGTGGTCGAGGGCGAGGGCGCCGAGCCGGCGCAGGGCGGTCGCCCGGTCGGTCAGGTCGAGGTCGGTCAGCAGCGCGCGTACCGGTCCAAGGCCGCCGGTGAGCACCTCGCGCAGGAGGTGCTGCTTGCCGGTGACGTGCCGGTAGAGGGCGGACGGGCCGACGCCGACGGCCTCGGCCAGGTCGCCCATGGTGAGCTGCCCGTAGCCACGGCGGTGGAACAGGTCGGTGGCGGCAGCGAGGATCAGCTCCCGACGGTTGCGGGGCCGGGTGCCGCGCGGCGGGGCGGTGTACGCCGTCACGACGCGCCCAGCTGCATGGACCGGCCGATGATCTCCTTCATGATCCTGGTGGTGCTGCCGGCGGAGCTGCGCGCGACTCGGGAGTCCAGCCAGGCGCGGGCGATGCAGTACGCGGTCAGGTAGGTGTAGCCGCCGTGCAGTTGGACGCAGGTGTCCATGACCCGGCCCTGCAGTTCGGTGCTCCACCACCTGGCCTTGGCCGCGTCGACCGGGTCCAACTCGCCCGCGTTGAGGGCGAGCACACAGAGGTCGACGTACGCCTGGGTGATGTCGATCTCGGTGGCCAGTTCCGCGAGCGTGGACCGGGTGTGCTGCCGGGCGCCGATCGGGTTGCCGAAGGCCCGGCGCTCGCGGACGTACTCGGTGGTCCACCGCAGGGCCGCCGCGGCCTGGGCGATCGCCGCCACGGCGCCGGACAGCCGCTCCCGGGCGAGGTTGCGGGTCAGCCCGGCGAAGCCCGCACCCTCGCCGCCGAGCAGGTCGGTCACCGGGACGCGGGCCCCGGTGAAGGAGACTTCGACGGTGTCCCGGGTGTGCCGGCCGACCTTCCTCAGCCGGCGGCTGCGGGCGGAGCCGGGAGTGTCCCGTCCGACCACGATCAGGCTGAGCCCCCGGTGCGGGTGCTCGCCGGTGCGGACCGCCACGATCACCAGGTCGGCGTCGACGCCGTTGGAGATGAACGTCTTCGCGCCGTCGAGCACGTAGTGGTCACCCTCGCGGACCGCCGTCGTGCGGATGCCGGACAGGTCGGAGCCGGCGTCCGGCTCGGTCATCGCGACAGCGGTGACGAGCCGGCCGGAGGTGATGCCCGGCAGCCAGCGCGCGCGCTGCGCGTCGTCGGCCAGGTCGAGCAGGTACGGCAGGCAGACGTCGGCCTGCACGCTGGCGGCCAGGACGGCCGGCGCCACGGCGAGCCGGGCCCCCTCCTCCTGCAGGACGGCGTTGTACCGGAAGTCGGTGATGCCGGTCCCGCCGAACCGCTCGGGCGCCCCGAAGCCGAGCGCGCCGAGCGCGCCGAGCTTGGTGAACAGCTCGCGCGGGGTGATGCCCGCCCGCTCCCACTGCGCGTAGTGCGGCACGACCTCCTTCTCCAGCAGGACCCGCACGCCGGCCCGGTACGCCTGGTGCTCCGCCTCGAACAGGTTCCGTCGCATGGCGGGCGCTCACATAAGGAAGCCACCGTCGCAGACCAGGGTCTGGCCGGTGACGTAGTCGGACTCGGGGATGGTCAGCAGGTAGACCGCGTTGGCGGCGTCGGCCGGGGTGCCGGCCCGGCCGAGCGGGATCGCGTGTTCCGCCGCCGCGAGCAGGTCCGGGTTGACGCCGACCTTGATCTGCCGGCCCTGCACGTCGATGGTGCTGTCCCCGGCGGCGGACGCGTCGGTGAGCCGGGTCCTGATCAGCCCGAACGCGACCGTGTTCACGGTGACCTGGTAGCGCCCCCACTCCTTGGCCAGGGCCCGGGTCAGGCCGGTGACGCCGGCCTTGGCCGCGGCGTAGTTGACCTGGCCGGCGTTGCCGTGCAGGCCGGCGACGGAGGAGATGTTGACAACCTTGCGCACCGGCACCGGATCCCCGGCCGCCCGGGCCTGCCTGACGGCGGCGGAGATCACCGGCTGGGCGGCGCGCAGGATCCGGAACGGCGCCTTGAGGTGCACGTCGAGGATGGCGTCCCACTGTTCGTCGGTCATCTTCTGGATGACGGTGTCCCAGGTGTAGCCGGCGTTGTTGACGATGACGTCCAGGCCGCCGAAGCGGTCCACCGCGGTGCCGACGAACCGCTGCGCGAAGTCGCCGTCGGTGACGCTGCCGGCGCAGGCGACCGCCCGGCCGCCGGCGGTCTCGATGTCGGCGACGGTCTGCGCGGCGGGTTCCTCGTCGAGGTCGTTGACCACGACCGCCGCGCCCTCGGCGGCGAGCTTGCGGGCGATCTCCCGGCCGATGCCGCGCCCGGAGCCGGAGACGATGGCGACCTTGCCGTCGAGCTTTGCCATGGGCTGCGAGCCTTTCGTGCGCGGTGGTCAGGTGAGGTCGATGACCGCTTCGCCGGTCAGCGTGGTGGTGCCGTCGGCGAGGGTGACGGCGACCGCGACGGTGGCCCGCCCGTCCGCGACCGAGACCACCCGCCCGGTGCAGGTCGGCTCGGCGTGCACCGGGGTGATGGCGACGAACCGGACCCGGTAGGTGCGGATCCGGTGCTGCGGCACCCACCCGGTCAGCAGCCGGCCGAGGTACGCCATGGAGAGCATCCCGTGGGCGAACACGTCGTCGAGGCCGGCGGAGCGGGCCACGTCCAGGTCGATGTGGATCGGGTTGTGGTCGCCGGAGGCACCGGCGAAGAGCGCCAGCGTGGTGCGGGTGATCGGCGGGAGCCGCAGCGGCGGCAGCTCCGCGCCCTCCCGCAGGTCGTCCACCGTGGTCACGAGGCCGCCTCCGGATTGCGTACGACGATGACGGCGGTCGCCTCGGCCACCAGGCGGTCGTCGCGCCGGACGTCGGTCCGCTTGACCAGGAACTCCAGCGCACCGGCCTTGCGGGTGTAGACGTCGACGATCCTGGGCCGGAGCTCGACGGTGTCCCCGGCGTACACCATCGAGTGGTAGTCGAACTCCTGCTCGCCGTGCAGCACCCGGCGCAGGTCCACGCCGAGGTCGGCGAGGTATCCCCACGGGTCCGGGGACTCCATCTCGAGGCTGAAGAAGAACGTGGGCGGCACTGGCAGGTCCGGGTGGCCCGCCGCGCGGGCGGCGGCCAGGTCCACGTACACCGGGTCGGTCTCGCCGATGACCTGGGCGAAGAGCCGCAGCCGGCCGCGCTCCACCGGGACGGTGACCGGGGGGAAGGCCAGCGCCCGGGCCTTGTCGGGGTCGACGGGCATCGCCTCAGCTCCGCTTCTCGTAGAGGGTGACCACGGCGGCGCCGCCGAGGCCGATGTTGTGCTGCAACGCGACGGTGACGCCGTCGACCTGCCGCGCCTCGGCGTCGCCGCGCAGCTGCCAGACCAGCTCGGCGCACTGGGCCAGCCCGGTCGCGCCCAACGGATGCCCCTTCGACAGCAGGCCGCCGGACGGGTTGGTGACCACCCGGCCGCCGTAGGTGTTGTCGCCGTCGGCGATGAACTTCTCGGCGGTGCCCTCCGGGGTGAGTCCGAGCGCCTCGTAGCTGATCAGCTCGTTGGTGGTGAAGCAGTCGTGCAGCTCCACCACGCGCAGGTCCTCGGGGCCGACGCCGGAGTCCTCGTAGACCTGCCGGGCGGCGTCCCGGGACATGTCGTAGCCGACGAGCGTGCGCAGGTCGCCGCTGTCGAACGTCGACGGGTGGTCGGTGACCATGGCCTGCGCCCGGATCGCCACGTCGGTGCGCAGGCCGTGCGCGCGGGCGAAGTCCTCGCTGCACAGCACCGCGGCCGCCGCGCCGCAGGTCGGCGGGCAGCACTGCAGGCGGGTCAGCGGGCCGTGCAGGTGCGGCGAGGCGAGCACCTCCTCGACGGTGACCGGATCCCGGAACACCGCGTACGGGTTGTGCGCGGCGTGCCGGCGGGCCTTGACCGCGATCGCGGCGAAGGTCTCCGGCCGGGTGCCGTACCGCTCGGCGTGGGCGGCGCCGGCGCCGCCGAACCAGCGGGCGGCCAGCGGGGCGTCACCGGCGCCCTGGATCCGGTCGGAGACCTCGTGGAACCGGTCGAACGGGGTGGGCCGGTCGGACCAGTGCGTGGTCAGTGCCCCGCGCTGCATCTGCTCGAAACCCAGGGCGAGGACGCAGTCGACCGCGCCGGACTCGACGGCCTGGCGGGCCAGGAACAGCGCGGTGGAGCCGGTGGAGCAGTTGTTGTTGACGTTCACGATCGGGATGCCGGTCCGCCCGACGCGGTACAGCGCCGCCTGCCCGCAGGTCGAGTCGCCGTACACATAGCCGACGTAGGCCTGCCGGATCCGGGCGTAGTCGAGGCCGGCGTCCGCGAGCGCGGCCCGCGTCGCCAGCTCACCCAGCACGTCGTACGGCTGGCTGGTCCTGGGCGTGGCGAACGGGACCATGCCCACGCCCGCCACGAGCGCTCGCCGACTCATCGACGCTCCTCTCTAGTGATTGTTCACTTGCCGCCCCCTTCGGAAGAGTAGAGCAGTAGATCGATCGGCATCAAGCTTGCTGGGATTCACAAGGGGTGGAACACCGCACTTCGGGTTCGCCGTCCGCAGCGCGCCGACCCGGCCCCATGCGGGGGTGTTCCCCGGACGGCTCGATGTGGGACGACCGGTCAACCGGCGGCGGTGACCGCGGCGGCGGTGACCGTGCCGTCCGCCGCCCGGGCACCCTGCACGCTGACGGTCTGGCCGGCCCTGAGTTTCGCCAGGTCGGTGGCCCGGCTGGTGCGCACCGTGGTGCGATCGTTGGTGCGGACGGTGACCACGCTGCCGTCGGCCGTCTCCAGGTAGAGGACGCCGCCGTCGACGAGTTTCACCTTTCCGGTGGTGGCCGACCCGGCGGCGGTCGGGCCCGCTCCGGCGCCCGGCTCGCTCCGGCCGGCACCGGCGCTGGGAAACGCGTTGGGCAGGCCGCCCGGGAAACCGCCCACCCGGCTGGTCCCCGTCGCGGTCGGCGTCTCCCCCCACCGCTTCTGCACCTGCGCGCCGCCGAGGAAGCCGGCCAGCACCAGCAGCAACGCGGTCAGCACCAGCGTGCCCCGGTTCCACCAGCGGCGTGGCGCGGCGGCCGCGAGTGCCGCGGTGAGGTCCCCGTCCGCTTCCGTCGTCCCGGTCGGTGTCCCCGGTGGTTCGTCCTCGACCCGGTCGAAGATGACGGTGTCGGTGTTGTCCATGTCCTCGTCTCTCCGGGAGCTACTCGTAGCGCAGGGCGTCGATGGGGCGCAGCCGGGCGGCACGGGCCGCGGGCAGGCCGCCGAAGAAGAGCCCGATCGCGACCGAGACGCCGAGCGCCAGCACGACGGAGCTGGGCACGATCACCGGTCGGACGCCCACGATGGTGAACCGGGACCCGACCAGCGCGGCAGCCACGCCCAGCACCCCGCCGATCAGGCTCAGCATGGTCGCCTCGGTGAGGAACTGGGTCAGCACGGTTCGCCGCCGGGCGCCCAACGCCTTGCGGATGCCGATCTCCCGGGTCCGCTCGGTGACCGTGACCAGCATGATGTTGGTGATGCCGATGCCACCCACCAGCAGGCTGATCGCGGCGACCGCGCCGAGCAGCACGGTGAAGGTGTCGGCGGTCTCGGTCTGCGTCTGGAGCAGTTGGGCGGCGTTCTGGATGCGGTAGGGGGTGCTGCCCGTGCCGGTGCTGGGCAGGCGCTGGGCGAGCACCGTGGCGATCTCCGCCTGGGCCGCGTCCACCCGCTGCGGGTTCGCCGCCTCCACCAGGATCGAGCTGAGCGCGCCGTAGCCGGTCAGGACCTCGCGTACCGCCCGCAGCGGCGCGACCGCGACGTCGTTGGCGTCCTGGAATCCCGTGCCGGATTTCGCCGCCAGCACGCCGACGACGGTGAACAGCGCGCCGCCGACGGTGACCCGCTGCCCGACGGGATCGGCGCCGGGGAACAGTTCGTCGGCGACGGTGCGCCCGATGACCAGGACCCGCCGGCCCTGCGCCTCGTCGTCGGCGCTGAACGCGGCACCGTTGGCGATCGGCGAGTTCGAGGCGTCGAACCAGCTCGGCCGGGTGCCGACGAACTGGCCGACCTCGTGTTCGGCGCCCTGCCAGGTGACGACGGCCGAGGTGGTGACCAGCGGCGAGACCGACCGTACGTCGGGGGCCAGCACCGGGTCGAGCAGCGCGTCGGCCACCTCCAGGGTGAGCCCGCCGGTGCCGGCCTGGCGGTTGGTGCCGGTGACCGTGAGGGTGTTGGTGCCCAGTGCCTCGATCCGGCGCGTGATCGCCTGCGCGGAACCGTTGCCCACCGCGACCAGCAGGATCACCGCGGCGACGCCGATCAGGATGCCGAGCATCGTCAGCGCCGAGCGGAGTTTGTTCGCGGTCACCCCGCGCAGGGCGAAGCGGAGGGTCTCGGCCGACGTCACCGCCACACCCCCGCGGCGTGCCGGCCGAGCACGTCCTGCCGTTCGTCGGTACGGACCTGGCCGTCGAAGAGCCGGACCAGCCGGCGGGCGCGGGCGGCGACCTCCGGCTCGTGGGTGATCAGGACGATCGTCCGTCCGGCCGCGTTCAGCTGGTCGAGCATCGCCAGGATGTCTTCCGTGGAGTGGCTGTCCAGGTTGCCGGTCGGTTCGTCGGCCAGCACCAGGGCCGGTTCGGTGACCAGCGCCCGGGCCACCGCGACCCGTTGCTGCTGGCCGCCGGAGAGCTGGTTGGGGTGGTGGTGGGCACGCTCGGCCAGACCGACCGCGTCCAGCGCCGCCAGCGCCCGCCGCCGCCGCTGCGCCGCCGGGACCCCCGCGTACGCGAGCGGAAGCTCCACGTTGGATAGGGCGCTGGTGCGTGGAATGAGGTTGAACGCCTGGAAGACGAACCCGATCAGGCGGTTGCGGACCAGCGCGAGCTGCCGGTCGGCGAGACTGCCCACGTCGACCCCGTCGAGCAGGTACCGGCCCCCGGTCGGGGCGTCGAGGCAGCCGAGGATGTTCATCAGGGTGGACTTGCCGGAACCGGACGAGCCCATGATCGCCACGTAGTCGCCCGCCTCGACCGACAGATCGACACCGCGCAGCGCATGCACCGCCGCGTCGCCCTCGCCGTACACCTTTGTGAGCCCGCGGACGTCCAGCACTGGACGGCGCGGGATGGACAGCGATTCCATCAGCCGCCTCCGTTCCCGGTCCGCCGCCCGCCCTGGACGCCACCGCCGGGGAATCCGCCGCCGCCCGGGAACCCGCCGCCGCCCGGGAAACCCGCCCCGCCCCGGGTGCCGTTGCCGGTGCCACCGGTGCCGGTGCTGGTCTCGGGCAGGAGGACCCGTTCGCCCTCGGCCAGCCCTGAGGTGACCTCGTACGCCTGGTCACCGGCGAGGCCGACCTCGATCCGCCGGGTCTCCTGGCCGGTCTCGGTGACCACGGTGACGGTGTGCCGCTCGCCGGTGCCGCTGACCGCGGCCGAGTTGACCAGCAACACGTCCTGGGCGGTGCCGGTGACCACGGAGACGGTGACCGTCTGCCCCGGTTTCGCGCCCGCTGGCAGGTCGTCCAGGCCGACCGTCACTCCGTAGGTGACCACGTTGTTGCTGGTGGTGGCCTGTGGATCGATTGCCGCCACCTTGCCGGTGGCCCGGGCTCCGGAGAGTGCGTTCCAGGTGACGGTGGCCGCCTGGCCGTTCTTGAGCCGCGTGGCGTCCGCCTCCGCGACGGCCGCGCTGACCTGGAGATGGGTGAGGTCGGCGAGGTCCACGAAGCCCGAGGAGGTGGTCGCGGTGCCACCGCTCTGCCCGGAGCCGCTCCCCTGCTGGCCGCCCGAGGTACCACCGGAGGAGCTGCCCACCGTGCCGTTGACGGCGACGACGGTACCGGCCATCGGCGCGGTCAGTCTCGTCCCGGCGACGCCGGCTTCGGCCTCGTCGACCGCGAGCCGCGCCTGAGTCACCGCGCTCTCGGCGGACGACGTGTCGCTGTCGGCGGCGCGGGCCCGGTCCAGCGCGTCCTCGGCGGCGTCCAGGTTCGCCTCGGCCGCGGTGAGCGCCCGCTCGGCGGCGGCCGGGTCCACCGTCGCCAGCAACTGCCCCTTCTTGACCTGCTGGCCGACGCGTACCCGGATGTCGGTGACGGTGCCCGCGGTGGCGAAGCTGGCGCTCGCCGTGGTGGCGCTCTCGACCGAGCCGTCGGCGGTGACGGTGGCGGTCACCGTTCCCCGCGACACCTGGACGGTCCGGGCGCCGCGGGCCGGCTCCGCCTGTGCCGAGCCGGCGGACACCGATGACCAGGCCCAGTAGCCGCCGCCGGCGAGCAGTAGAACCAGGGCGGCGTTCACCAGCACGGGAGGTCGGTGCAGGACGGCCGGTGGGCGCACTCGCATGGCCGACAGCCTCGCCCGGCCGGCTGGGAGGAGAGTCCAGACAAGCTCAGAGCTGGCTTGGAATCGCGCTCCGCATCCTCGCCCGCTCCCCCGGATCGCCGCCGCCGGTCGGTGGCGTGGCGTCGGCCGCGGGCCGCTCGGGGACGGCGGGCAGCAGCACCCGGAAGGTGGTGCCCGCCCCGGGACCGCTGTGCAGTTCGATGCAGCCGCCGTGGGCGTGCACGATCGAGGCGGCGATGGACAGTCCCAGACCGGAGCCGCCACCGTTGGCCCGCCCCCGGCTTGGATCCACCCGATAGAGCCGTTCGAACACCCGGTTCGCGTGCTCTGTTGGTATCCCCGGCCCGTCGTCGTGCACCTCCAGAACGGCGAGGCCACCAGCGGTCGGCGCGGGTGGCGGGCCGGACCGGACGGCCGGGTCGGCCGGCGGCGCGGGCAGCCGCCCGACCCGGACGGTGACCGGGGCGTCCGGCCCGGTGTGCTGGAGCGCGTTGCCGACCAGGTTCGCCGCGACCTGACGCAGCCGGTGCTCGTCGCCGAGCACGCTCGGCGGCTCGAACGTGTCGTCGCGGTCGGCGAGGGTGGTCAGCCGGACCGGCCGGTCCGGCGTGCGCGCGTGCGCGTCACGGATGGTGTCGGCGGCGATCTCCAGCAGGTCCACCGGGCGAAGCGCGGGGATCCGCTGCTGGTCCAGCCGGGCGAGTAGGAGCAGGTCGTCGACCAGCACGCCCATCCGGGCCGCCTCGCCCTCGATCCGGCTCATCGTCTCGTCGAGCAGCGGCCCGGTCGGTGCGCCGCCGCGCCGGTACAGCTCGGCGAAGCCGCGGATGGAGGTGAGCGGGGTACGCAGTTCGTGTGAGGCGTCCGCGACGAACTGGCGCAGCCGCCGTTCGGACGCGGCGCGGGCGGACATCTCGGCGGCGATCCGGTCTAGCATCAGGTTCACCGCGGCACCCAGCCGGCCCGGCTCGGTGTGCGGGTCGGCTCCGTCGACCCGGTGCGTGAGGTCACCCCCGGTGATGCCCGCGACGACGCCCTCCATCCGGGTCAGCGGACGCAGTCCCAGCCGCACCACCGAGGCGGCGAGCAGGCCCAGCGCGAGCAGCGCGATGCCGGTGACCGCCGCGTCGATGAGGAGCAACCGGTCGGCGGTGCGGTCCACCTCGCCCAGCGACACCCCGAGGACCGCGATCGCGCCGTCCCGCCCGACCGGCACGGCCAGCAGCCGCCAGTCGGCCGCTCCGTCCCCGCCGGACGCCGTGTACGGCCGTTCCGTCGCCGCTCGAGCCCTGGCCTGGGCGAACGTGCCGGGATCCGGATCGGCTGCGGTGTGCGGAGTGCTGCGGTCGTTGTCCCGGGTGCCGTCGGCGCGGTAGAGCACGACCAGTTGGTCCTGACCGAGGCGGGCGAACCGTCCGGGCAGGCTCCGGCCGGCGGCGGACTGAGGTTCGCCGGTGGCGGCCGGACGGGCGGACGACTCGGCGGCCGACGGTGTGGTGCCACCGGCGCTGGACGGCGTTCCCGGTCGTGGTCCGCGCAACGGCCGGGCCTGGGCGGCGAGCTGGTCGTCGACCCGTTCCAGCAGGTAGCCGCGGAGCAGGATGAAACCCGCGGTGTTCGCGCCGAGCAGGGCGACGGTGGTGAGCGCGCCGACCACCAGGACGAGCCGTGCACGCAGGGTCCAGCGTGCCCACGGGCGCAGCCGCGGCAGCCGGCCGTTCACTCGTCCCCGTGCGGCAGGCGCAGGGTGTACCCGACGCCGCGGACCGTGTGGATGAGCGGTGGACCGAGGACGTCTATCTTGCGGCGCAGGTAGTAGACGTAGGACTCGACGATCCGCCCGTCGCCGCCGAAGTCGTAGTGCCACACCCGGTCCAGGATCTGCGCCTTGCTCACCACCCGGCCGGCGTTGACCAGGAGGTAGCGCAGCAGGCGGAACTCGGTCGGCGACAGCTCCACCAGTTGTCCGGCCCGGCGTACCTGGTGCGCGTCGTCGTCCAGTTCCAGGTCGTCGTAGCGCAGGATCGGATTTTCCGGTGCGGCCGGCGTCTCCGGCCGGCTGCGCCGCAGGATGGCCCGGATCCGCAGCACCACCTCTTCGAGGCTGAACGGCTTGGCGACGTAGTCGTCGGCCCCGACGACCAGGCCGGTGACCCGGTCCTCCACGCTGTCCCGGGCGGTGAGAAAGAGCACCGGCACCGGCCGGCCGGCGGCGCGCAGCCGCCGGGCCACCTCGAACCCGTCGAGGTCCGGCAGCATCACGTCGAGGACGACCAGGTGGGGATCGAACTCCTCGACGCAGGCCAGCGCCGCCCGCCCGGTGGCAACCACCCGGGCGTCGTACGCGACCAGACGGAGCGTGGCGGCCAGCAGCGCGGAGATGTTCGGCTCGTCGTCCACCACCAGCACGCGGGCGGTGCCGGTCAGGCCGTCGAGGGCCGGCGGCGGGCCATCGCCCGGCGGCCGGAGGATGTCGGTTCGCACCGACACTGCGTACCGGTTCTGTCTCGGGACGGCCTGTGCGGAACCTGTGTCCCAGCTGTCACCACGACCGCAGGACCAGATCACCGGTGACCAGCCCGCCGGTGATCTGGGTGTACTGGTCGCCGCGCAGGCCGAGCGTGACCGTACGCGGCTCCCCGCTGGCGCCGAGCCGCACGGTGCCCCGGCCGTCGGCCACGTCGTGCACGGCGGTGCTGGGCACGCGCAGCGCGTCGGCGACGGAGCCGGTCCGTACCGTGACCGCCGCGGTCTGTCCCAGCAGCAGGTGCTCCGGGGCGTCGGTGAACGAGAGGAGCACGCCGTAGCGGACCATCGTGCCGTCCGTCGTGCCGGCGGGGTCCACCTGCACGACGGTCGCCGGGAAGGTCCGGCCCGGCTGGTCGGCCAGGCCCACCGTGGCGTCCTGTCCGACGGTGACGGCGGCGGCGTCCGCTTCCGGGAACTTCGCCTCGACCTGCATGGCGAAGGTGTCGGCCAGGGTGATGAAGGTGGCGCCCTCACCGACCTTGCTGCCGACCTTGCCGCTGACGGTCAGGACGGTGCCGCGGATCGGCGCGGTGACGGTCACCCCGGAGTGCGCGCTCTCCGCCTCCTCCAGCGCCGTCTCCGCCTGGTTGACCTTGCGCTGCGCGTCGAGGATCGGGTCGCTGCCGCCGCGGGACCCGCCGGAGCAGGTGGTGCCGCCGGACGGTGTCGTCCCGTGGGGCTCCTGCTGGCTCCCGGTGGAGGTGGGGGCGGAGCGGGTGCCGACGGGGCGGGAGGGGGAGGCGGCCGGCGTGCCGCTGGCAGCGGCGGACGGAGTCGGGGTGGGTGTCGCGGTGGGTTGTGGTGACGTCCAGGCGACCGGCCGGACGGCGCCGGTCGCGCAGTTCGTCGTGGTGCCGGAAGGCTCCCGGGCCTGCGTTAGCGCGTCCTGGGCATCGTTGAGTGCCGTCCGGGCCTGTTCCACCGCGTCCGCCGCCGCGGCGACGTCGGCCTCGGAGAGCGTGGCGAGTTGCTGCCCGGCCTGCACCACGGTGCCGGGCCGGACGGCGACCTCCGCCACCGTGCCCGCGACGGCGAAGCTCAACGCCCGGGTGCTCGCCGGCTGGACGGTGCCCGTGGTGGCGACGTCGACCTGCACCGGTCCCCGGTCCACTGCCACGGTGACCGGCCTGGCGGAGGGCACGCCCGCGTCCGAGCGCAGGGCGACGGCGCCCACGGCGCCGAGCGCGAGCACGCCGGCGGCGACGGCGCTCCAGCGGACCCGCCGGGTACGCCACAGTCGGGTCGGGCCGTTTCCCATGACGGGTCAGTCTGCGGGTCGCTCCTTTCCACGGGCTCGGTCCCAGCTCGGAGTTGCCTCAAAGCAGCGGCCCACCGGCAGGTCGACCCGCCGCCGCCGTGGAAGCTCCGAGGCAACTCCCAGTCCGGTCCGAGGCGGCCCGGAGCTGTGGCCGGTTACCTGGGCGGGTCCCGGAACCGGCCGAGGAGTCTCCGTGTCGAAGACTGGTAAGGGCCGCCTGCTGGCGGCCGTGCTGACCGCCGCCGCCTCGTTGTTGCTGGCCGCCTGCGGCGCTGACGGCACCACCGGCACGGCGGCGAGCGGGGGCGGGCAGGGCGACAACGCCTTCGCGGCGTACCAGAACTGCCTGCGCGGGAACGGCGTGGCCCTGCCGTCCGCCGACCCGTCCCGCTCCCGCGGGGCCCGCCCGTCGGGCTTCCCGACCTCCCGACCGTCCGGATTCCCGACCGGTCGTCCATCGGGATTTCCCACTGCGCGGCCGTCCGGGTCCGCGGGGCCGGGCCGCGGATTTCCCGGCATGGGCCGCCCGGACGGTGTCGACGAGGCCACCTGGCAGAAGGCGCAGGAGGCGTGCTCGGCGCTGCGACCGAGCGGACGGCCCGGCAGGTGGGACGGCCCCGAGGGTTCGGCCGCGCCGGGCGGCGGACAGGACGACGGGCGGCAGACCGCCTACCGCACCTGCCTCAGCGGACGCGGGGTCGACCTCGACAAGATCGACGCATCCGACGCGAAGACGAAGGCGGCGCTGACCGCCTGCGCGGCGGTGAGCCCGGCACCAGCCAACTGAGGCGGTCGCGCCGGAATCGTGACTGACCTTGACGGACACGCTGCTGATGGTGAAGCACACAGCGTCGCGCCGACTGCCAGCCGGTAGGCCACCTCCGCTTGCGGATGTTTCCGGACGACTGCCGCACATCGCGTAAACTCGGGCACATTATGACGGGATCGCGGCGGACCAGATCGAGGGCCGGCGGCCGGCCTGCGGGACGGCGACCGCTGACCCGGCTGACCGTGGTCAGCCTCGCCGGACATGTGGTGTTCGAGTTGGGGGCCGGCGTCGGCATGCCGCTCGCCTCGGTGATCGGGCCGTACGGCGCTGCCGGCTTCTGGAGCCTCGTCACCGGCGGCGTGCTGGCCGCGACCACCGGCGACGAGGCCGCCGACTCGCTGCTGGCGGCGGCGAACGGCTTCGGGCTCGCCGCGGTCTCGGCGCATCTGGCCGGCTGGCCGACCCGCCGCACCAGGGTCGGCCTGCCCTGGCTGGAGGACTGCGAGGGACTGGGACCGGAGTTGATGCGCTACTACAACCCGATCCTCTACCTCTCGGGCGCCACCGGCCTGCTCGCCGTCGCGCTCGAGAACCGCACGGCCCGCCGGCACCTGCCGGCGCTGATGCTCGCACTCGTACCGGGACTCGTCGCGTTCCAGCACTGGGAGCACGGGCGGCTGCGCCGGCAGGCGCGGACCAACCCCGGGTGGTGGAACCGCCGGCTGCGCCGAACCGCCTTCGCGCCCTGACCACGCGCCGGCCGGAGCGCCGGCCGGCGATCCCCGCAACGGTCTGCGTAACGGCCGCCGCAGAACCGGCGCTGTCCACAGGGGACAGTCGTGGTGCGTCGGCCGTCCCCTCGACCGGGTGGGGCGGCAGCCCCCACCTCCCTGCGGTCCCGCCCGGTCTTCCCAGGTACGACCTGCAACAGCGACCCCCCTGACGCTGCCGGAGGCCCCGTGATCGCCGAATCGACCACCCGCACACCGCCATCCCGCTGGCCGGTCCAGAACAGCCGGCCGGAAGCTGCCTCGTGGAACCAGCCGACCCGTCGGAACCAGCAGGTGCCGCAGCCGCACGACTGGTGGCCGTACGCCATCCTCGGTGGCACCACTGTGCTGATCGGCTGCCTCGCCACGATCGTGGTCCTGCTGGCCCGATAGCCGGACGAAGGCGGGGGCAGTGGCCGGCTCAGGCTCCGCTGCCCCCGCCGTCTCTTTTCACTACCCGCGGAACGGCTCCGCCCCGCTACCGGACGATGTGCAGGCCGGCCTTGACGGCGCCTCGCTGGTCGAGATAGCTGCTGATCCGGTCCATCGCGGCGGTGTAGAGCGCACGCCGGCGGTCGATGGTCGGCATGCGCTCGATGGCCGCAGGGAGGTTCACCACGCGGATGGTGGGTTTGAGGGACAGCCAGATCGGGGTGGCCTGGGCGTTGGTGACCTTCCAGCGGCGGTTGGGCTGTTCGGTGAAGGTGAAGGTGACGATGACGCCTTCCCGGTTGGCGTCGACCGGGAAGTCGTGGCGCGCGAGGGTGTTGCCGACGCCGTAGACGATCCACTTGTCGCCGACCTTCTCGAAGGGCTGCACGACGTGGGCGTGGTGGCCGATGATCAGGTCGATGTTGGGGTCGGCGATGAGTTTGCGGGCCCAGTACAGCTGGTCTCCGTCGGGTTCGTGGACCAACTCGGTGCCCCAGTGGGCGGAGAGCACGATGATCTGGGCGCCGGCCTTACGGGTGGCCGCGGCGGCCGCGCGGATGGCGGCGACGTCGATGCGGTTGGCCAGCCACTCCTTGCCGGCGGGGGGCTTGTTCCCGTTGAAGTGCATCGCGTAGGACAGATGCCCGACCTTGACGCCGTTGACCTGGTAGATCGTCGGTCGGGCGCGTTCGGCGGCGCTGCGGAACGTGCCGGTGTGGCGCAGGCCGGCGGCGTCGAGGGCATCGAGGTTGTCGTAGACGCCCTTCTCGCCCTGGTCCAGGGCGTGGTTGCTGGAGGTGGAGCAGGTGTCGTAGCCGGCGGTCTTGACGGAGGCGGCGAGCTCGGTGGGGGCGCGGAAGCGGGGGAAGTCCTGCGGGCTGCCCGGGCCCATGGGCGCCTCCATGTGGCAGATCGCGAGGTCGGCGGCCGAGACGACCGGGCGGATATCGGCGAAGAAGGGGTCGAACTCGTAGCCGGTCCCGCCGGCCTTGACGGCGTCGGCGTGGGCCTGCTGCCAGGTGGGTGGGTGCACGAGGATGTCACCGGACCCGGCGATGGTGATCTGCCGAGGCCCTTCGGGTGCGCTCGTGTTGCCGGCGGCGCGGGGTTCGTCGGCCATGCGGTCGCGGATGACGTCACCGCGCACCAGCCACACGACGCCGGGCGAGAGGATGAGCGCGATGATGAGGATGATGCGGACTGCACGCATGAGGGCTCCCTAGAGACGGATGACCCGGCGCAGCCGCTGGCCGAAGTAGCCGGAGTCGATGACACCGTCGCCGCGTACGTCGCCGAAGCTGGGGCCGTCGACGGTGCCGCGGGACGACACGAACCGCATCCCGCCGTTCTGGTCCTTGCCGAGATAGATCCCGGAGTGGGTGATGAGGTTGGGGTCGTCGTGCAGTGCGAAGAACACCAGGTCGCCGGGCTGCACGGCGGAGAGTGTGGCCGGCCGCTGGCTGGGGGCGCGGCCGGCGGCGACGAGCACCGAACGGGTGTAGGCGGCCATGCTCGACGCGGTGCGGGGCAGCGCGTTGACGGTGGTGTTGACGGGTTCGTTCAGCAGTTTCATGCCGAATCGATAGCCGTAGATCAGCCTGAGAAAGCCGGAGCAGTCCAGTTCACGGTCCCACCGCTTGGACGGCTTCACCCGGCCGCTGTCCGGGAACTTCCACGGGATCTCCAGGTAGTCGTAGAAGTCCGCGCCGTCGCGCTCGTCGGCGGTGTGCACGTAACCGAACCCGGCGTCGCCGATGTAGCGCACGCCGTCCTCGTCCTTGCCGTCCGGGGCGTCGGGCAGGTACTGCATCGCGGCGCCGAGCACGTCGATCGGCGGGTCAGGGTCCTCGACCTGGTCGAGCAGCCAGCCGGCGACATCGTCGTCGAGGTGTTGCTCGGGCTGCCAGGGGCGGGGGGCCAGACGTACCCAGGACGTCGAATCGATCACGGCGGTGGTGGTCGACGGTTCGGCGAAGCGGCGCTGCGGGCCGGCGAACACGACGGTGCGGGCGCCGACGGTCAGGGTGGCGGCGACGCTCCGGTCGTCGCGCCGGCGCATCTCGGTGCGGTCCGGCCGGGTCAGGTCGACCAGCTCGTACCGCTGCGTCAACCGCTCCACGTCGTTGCGCGGCGCCCTGGTCGCCTGCGCCGGCCCGGTCCAGTTGGAGCCGGGCGCCGGCGACTCGTCGTGGGTGAGCCGGACGACGACGAGGCCGGCCACGGCGAGGACCGCGGCCACGGCCGCGGCGAGGATGATCTGCGGGCGGCGCATCACAGCGAGATCATCAGCAGGGCGACACCGCCGGTGCCGGCGCTGACCACACCCGTGGCGGCGAGGGTCTGCAGTGCCCGCGGCCGCACCAGCTGGTAGGTCATCAGTCCCGGGATGATGAACGAGAGCGTGTCCCCGCCGAACAGGAACGGGTAGCGCAAATGCAGGCTCACGAACGCGGTGATCGACATGAAGCAGGAGACCAGCACCGCGACGGCGAACAGCCGCTTGCCGTAGAGGATGGTGATGCGCTGCAGCACCTTCATCAGGCCGACCGTGATGGTGGTGACCACCACGACGGTGATCAGGCTGCGGACGTCCTCCAGCACGGTGAGCACCAGGCAACCCGGCACCATCAGCCCGGCCGGCGCGACGTTGGTGAGCAGGTAGCCAACGAGCCCGAACAGCAGCCCCGAAGCGATGATCACGGCGCTGAGTTCGGAGGACAGGTCGAACATGGGCATGGTTGTTCCTTCGCTCAGGGGCGGGCCGCGCGTCGGCGGTCGGCGTGCAGAACGGCGATGTGAGCAGAGTTGAGCACCGTGGTGGCGGTCAGGTCCGCGCGGGACAACACCACCGTCGCGTCCAGGTCGACGACCGGAGCCTTGCTTCCCGCGCCGGCCTTGCGGGCGCTGTCCAGCTTGTAGATCCGCTCCAGGGTGTGGGACAGCTCGTCGAACGGCGCTGCCGCCGTCGCCGCGACCGTGACCTGGTGCAGCGCCTCGAGCAGTTCCTCACCGCGGCCGTGGATGTTGCCGATCATGAGCAGGGCGGTGCCGGTCTCGCCCGCGCCCAACGCCGCCACGATCGCGTCGCGCAACTCGGCGCCGGTGCGGTGCTCGCCGTCGAGGTCGACCACCCGGTCACGCCACTGCTCGGGTATCAGGTGCAGCGCGCTTCGGGTGGGCGCGCCGATGAGGAAGACCTTGCGAGGGTTGATCTCCGGGATGATGCTGCCCATCTGCCCGTTGCGCTCGATCCGGTCCGGCCGGCAGTTGATCACCACGGCCACCCGGTCGCCGATCAGGCGCCGCTCCCGCAGCAGCTGGATGTTCATCAACGTCGAGGCCGGGTCGTTGGCGGCGAACAGGTTCACCGCGGCGAACCGCCGCCCGTTGTGGGAGCAGGCGTCCACCCGGAGGACCCCCGGATCCGGCGCGGCCTGCCACATGCCCTTCAGCGCGGTGGCGCGGTCCACGCCGCACAGCTGCGCGACCGCCAGCGCGAGCGCCACGTTCTCCTTGAAGGTGATCCACCGGAAGCGGCGCATCTCGGCGTCGGTGACGGTGTCAGGATCGACCGCGATCACCTTGCTCCGGCGACGATCGGCCTCTTCCCGCAGGATGTGCAGCCGCTCACGCTCCGCGGTGACCACCGTGCCCCGGTACGGCATGGACCGGCTCAGCGACCGGGCGACGTCGTCGAGGGTCGGCCCCATCTCCTCCAGATGGTCCTCCCGCACGTTGGTGATCACCACCACGTCGCCCTCGATGAGCAGTTCCTGGTTGACCTGCTGCAACTCGGGCAGGACCGCCATGCACTCGATGACCAGGGTGTCGGCGCCCGCGTGCACGGCCCGCCGGACCACGCCGATCTGCTCGATGACGTTGACGCCGCCCAGGCCCCGCCGGATCGGCACTTCGCGGCCGTTCGGGTAGATCAGTCTGGCCGCCGTGCCGGTGGTCTTGGCGAACACGGTGCGTCGCTCGTTGGCCCGCAGCGCGCCGGCGATCAGCCGGGTCACCGAGGACTTCCCCCGGATGCCGTTGATCACGATCCGGGTCGGCAGTTGCGCGAGCTGCCGTCGGTGGCGCGCCCGCTCCACCACGAAGTGGGCGAGCAGCACGGCGATACAGATACCGAGCAGCCACAGCGGCGCCTGCACCGACTTCATGGGTGCAGCCTTGTGACGGGCGCGCTGCGGGCGGGCATCCTCGTTCTCCGACTTCATGCCTGGGGGTGGACTCGGAACGCCCGGCAGCCTTTGGCTGGGCAAACACGGCCGACGCGCCACGGTAGTGGCAATCAGTGCACTGCGTCAATTAATCGATGGCCCAACCATCGGCACGTGAGCTAGCTGACACCCGGCACAGCCGCTCCCGCACCCGACGTCGCCTCGACGCGGCATTTCCGCAGGTCACGCGACCGCACCTGCCCCGACCGCCGGATCCTGGTCTGGTCATGCACACGAACAACAGCGCCGACGGCCGGCAACCCCGTTACATGGCACAGGCGTCCGGGAGCCCGCGCGGATGCCGCCGGCCGGTGACCGGATACCCCACCTGTGCAAAGTGGAAGGTGGGTATTTGCCCTATGTCTGACCAAGGGGCGACTCTTCCCACACCAACAGCGAGAATGTCTTGCCGGAAAGGATCAGCCGACAGGCCAGCCGGCCGAGAATTCCGGCGGGGCGGGCACCTGCGACGGGAGCGTCGCCCGGTCACCCCCAGGCCCGCGATTGCGCCTGGTGTGACCGACCGGACACGCTCCGACACATCGGACCCCTCGTCAGCCGGCGCGATGCCCCGCGAGGTGGGCGAGCACCGTCTGGTTGGCCTCCCAGCCGTCCGGGAACTTCACCGGCACGTCCAGGTGCACCCGCTCGGTCGACGGGTGCGCGTCCAGCAGCTCCGGGATCCCCGCCCGCGCCACCACGACGCAGGCGTGCCGGTGCCGGGACGCGAGCACGCACAGCCGCCCCGACTCCAGGTGGAACGCGGTCGCGTCCCGCCGCCCGGACAGCGGGTGCAGCACGATCGTCACGTCGTACTCCCGGCCCTGGAGGCGGTTGGCGGTGTCGACGGTGATGCCGGCACCGGCCGCGCCGAGGTGCGACCGGATGGCCGCCGCCTGGTCGCGGTGCGCCGCCCCGACGGCGATCCGGTCCGCGGTCACCGGCGCGCCGCCGGGGGCCTGCTCGGAGACCGCGACCGCGCCGCGCCGCAGCACCCGCAGCGCCAGCTCCGCGCAGGCCGCCGCGGCCTCCCCATCGGTACGCAGGGTGTGCCGGGCCGGCAGCTCGTGGAGCCCCCAGCCGGTACGGGCCGCCACCTCGACGGTCGCGTCGACCCGGTCCCCCGACCCCGGCTCGGTGAACGTCAACGCCCGGTCGGCCGGCCCGGTGCCGGCGCGGAACCCGGTGAACGGGTAGAACGCCGCCGCCACCACCGGCGCCGCCGTCGCCGGCAGCCGCCAGGACACCGGCAGCCGGTGCACGGGCAGCTCCGGGTTGTGCCGCAGCAGGGTGGCCACCGCCGACTGCATCGGATCCCAGGTCAGGCCGGTCCAGCGGGCCGTCTCGACGGTGGAGAACGGGTCGAGCTGGCCCGGGTCCCCCACGAACAGCGCCCGCTCGAACCGCCCGGCCACCCGCAGCAGGGCGTCCGAGCGCATCTGGTACGCCTCGTCGACGATCGCCCACGGCCAGGTGCCCTCGGCGACCGTGGCCCACTTGGCGGCCGTACCGATGATGACGGCCGGCCCGCCGAGGTCGGCGACCTTGGCGGCGACCCGGACCGTGGCGTGGTCCTTGACCCGGTCCGACGGCCGGTAGTCGGCCGCGGAGAGCCGGCCGACACGCAGCTCGGGGGCCTTGCGGACCAGCCGGTCGATGAGGTCGTCGACCTGCTCGTTGGTCTGCGCGACGATGATCAGCGGCTCGCCGGTGGCGGCCAACTCGGTGGCGGCCCGGACCACGAGCGTCGACTTGCCGGCGCCGGGCGGGGAGTCGACGACCACGCCGCGGTGGTTTCCGGAGCGCAGGTCGGACAGCACGGCGGTGATGACCCGTTCCGCCTCGACGGCGGGTGGGACCGCCAATCCGGCGCGCATGGACCACCTCCCGGCACGGCCCCCGCCCGGGGTGGGCGGGGTCCCGTCACCATACGAGCCCGGGCGGCCGGAGCACCGGCCGGCACCACCGACCCGACGTCGATCAGCCGCGGGCCGCGGCGGGCAGGGTCCGCGCCGGCTGCGCGGGCACCGTGGCGCCCACGAGCGGCAGGATCACGGTCACGACGAGCCCGCCGCCGCTGCGGGGCTGGGCGTACACACCACCGCCGTGCGCCTGGGCGACCGCCCGCACGATCGACAGGCCGAGTCCGAAGCCGCGCCCGGCGCCCGCCCTGTCCTGGGTGCGGCCGGCCACCCGGTCCTGGCGGAGCCGCCGGAACGGCTGGAAGATCGTTTCGATGTCGTAGCTGGGCACCACGGGCCCGGTGTTGGCGACCACCAGGGTGGCGCGGCCGTCGACCGTGCCGGTGCTGAGCTCGATCTCGCCGCCGGCCGGCAGGTTGTGCCGGACCGCGTTCTCCACCAGGTTCTGCGCCAGCCGTTCCAGCAGCACCGGGTCGCCGGCCGTGGGGGCGGGCGCGAGGTGCCGGCGTACGGTCAGCTCCGGCGCGCCGGCCGTCTGGTCGAGGACGTGGCCGGCGATCTCCGCGAGGTCGACGGGGGCACGGTCGACGACCAGCTGCTCGGAGTCGGCCAGGGTGAGCAGCCCGTCGATGAGCCGCTCGTGGCGTTCGTTGATCGCCAGCAGGGTCTCACCGAGCTGCCGCAGCTCGGCGGAGGCGCCCGGCCGGGACACCGCCACCTCCAGCAGCGACCGGTTGAGCGCCAGCGGGGTACGCAGCTCGTGCGAGGCGTTGGCCACGAACCGCCGCTGCCCGTCGAAGGACCGGTCGAGCCGCTCCAGCATCAGGTCGAAGGTGTCGGCCAGTTCCTTCACCTCGTCCCGGGGGCCGTCCAGCGCGATCCGCTCGTGCAGGCCCCGCCCGGCCGTACCGGCGGCGATCCGCTGCGCGGTGCCGGTGATCCGGTGCAGCGGCTGCAACGCCCGGCCGGCGATCAGCCAGCCGAAGGCGAGGGCGACCGCCGAGATCAGCAGCAGCGCGACCGCGCCCTGGGTGAGCAGCGACTCCAGCGCGTTGCGCTTCGCCTCGTCCTGGGCCTCCTGGATCAGGATCCGCAGCTGGTCGGCCGCGCCCACGCCGGGCAGCTTGCCGAGGGGGTTCTCGATGATCTGCGCCTTGACCCCGGTCACCGGCTGGCGCATCCGCTGGTCGACCAGCACGTAGGTGACGCCGAGCAGGACCACGCCGGCGAGCAGCAGCAGGCCGCCGTGGATCAGGGTCAGGCGGGCGCGGATGGTCAGTCTTTTCACCGGATCTGATACCCCACTCCCGGCACCGTCTCGACCACCTGCGGGTCGCCGAGCTTGCGGCGCAGCTTCATCACGGTCACCCGGACCACGTTGGTGAACGGGTCGATGTGCTCGTCCCAGGCCCGTTCGAGCAGTTCCTCGGCGGAGACCACCGCCCCGCCGGCGCGGACCAGCTCGGCCAGCACCGCGAACTCCTTGCGGGACAGCGCGACGTACCGGCCGTCGCGGTAGACCTCCCGCCGCGACGGGTCGACCACGATGCCGGCCCGGCTCAGCTTCGGCGGGACCGCCGGCCGGGCCCGCCGGGCCAGCGCGTGCACCCGGGCGGAGAGCTCGACCAGCGCGAAGGGTTTGACCAGGTAGTCGTCGGCGCCGAGGGCCAGGCCGGAGACCCGTTCCCGGACGGCCGCGGCGGCGGTCAGCATCAGCACCCGGGTCTCGGTGCCGCTGTCCACCACCGCCCGGCAGACGTCGTCGCCGTGCACGACCGGCAGGTCCCGGTCGAGCACCACCACGTCGTAGTCGGTGACGCCGAGCCGTTCCAGCGCCGCGTCCCCGTCGTAGGCGACGTCCACCGCGAACGCCTCCCGGCGCAGCCACTCCGCGATGGAGTCGGCCAGCAACGTCTCGTCCTCGACCACCAGCACCCGCACGCCTCCCATGGTGCCGCGCCCGTGGATAACGGCGGCGTTAACGCCGGCGGTTACGCCCGGGATACCGCCGCTGCGGTCGAGTGGTCCGTATCGGCCGGCGGTCCGCGCCGGCCCCGAGGAAGGAGTTGTGTCATGCGCCGACGAATGTCGGGCACACTGCTCGTCCTGCCCCTGCTGCTGAGCCTGGCGGTCGCCGGCTGCGGCGGCGCCGACCGGGACGGGGACCAGGTGGCCACGGCCGGCGGTGCCGGCGCCGCCTCGCCCAGCGCCAGCATGGTCCCGGTCAAGGACGAGGACCGGCAGCGCGAGTTCGCCAAGTGCATGCGGGAGAACGGGTTGCCCGACTTCCCGGACCCGGAACCCGGCGACGGCGGTGGCTTCAAGATCCGCCTGCCCGAGGGGACCGACAAGTCGAAGGTCCAGGGGGCCATGGAGCAGTGCCGCAGCCTGCTGCCCAACGGCGGCAAGGAGATCAAGCTCAACCCGGAGCAGGTGGAGAAGGTGCGGCAGCTGGCCAGGTGCATGCGGGAGAACGGGGTGACCAACTTCCCCGACCCGGGCCCGGACGGCAGCATCGAGATCAGCGGCAGCGCCGGCCTCGACCCGGACAGCCCGACGATGCGGGCCGCGCTGGAGAAGTGCCGCCAGGACGGCGCGCCGCTGATGATGAAGAGGAAGCCATGAGTGCCGGCACCACGGCGCCGACGGACACGACGGCCGCCGGGTCGACCGATCCGGCGCCGACGGGGGCGACGCCCGCCGCGCCGGCCGGTGAACGTGGTCGCCGGCGGCACCGCCGGGCGCGTACCCCGATCGTGGTCGCCTCCGCGGTGGTGGTCGCCGCCGCGGCGGGTGTCACGGCCGCGGTCGCGAGCGGCGGCCGCGACGGGGGTACGCCGGCGCGCGGCGGCCTGCCGCCGGCGACCGCCCAGGTCACCCGGCAGACCCTGACCGACTCGGAGAGCTTCGACGGGGAACTCGGCTACGGCGCCACCCACACGGCGGCGGCCCGCACGGGCGGCACGGTCACCTGGCTCGCGGACACCGGCAGCCAGGTCGGCCGGGGCAAGCCGTTGTACGCCGTGGACGACGCGAAGGTGGTGCTGCTGTACGGGTCGCTGCCGGCGTATCGGACGCTGGGGCCGGGGATGTCCGGCGAGGACGTGCGGCAGTTGGAACGGAACCTGGACGCGCTCGGCTACTCCGGGTTCACCGTCGACGACGAGTACACCTCGGCCACCGCGGACGCGGTGCGCGACTGGCAGGAGGATCTCGGCCTGCCGGAGACCGGCCGGGTCGAGCTGGGTCGGGTCGTCTACGCCACCGGCCCGGTGCGGGTAGAGAGCCACGAGGCGGAGGCCGGCGACCCGGCGCAGCCCGGCCAGGCGGTGCTGACGTGGACCGGCACCACCCGGGTGGTGACCGTGTCGCTGGAGGTCGACGACGAGCGGCTGGCGAAGAAGGGCGCCAAGGTGACCGTCACCCTGCCCAACGGCAAGGAGGTCGCCGGGACGGTCGCCGCCACGGAGACGGTGATCGAGACCGGCAGTGGCGGCGGTGGGGCCGGCGGCCAGAACGAGCCGACGACCACCGTCGAGGTCACCGTGACCGTGGCCGACCCGAAGGCGCTGACCGGCTTCGACCAGGCCTCGGCCAAGGTGGCGTTCACCGCCGCCGAGCGCCGGGACGTGCTGACCGTGCCGGTCGCCGCGCTGCTGGCCCTGGCCGAGGGCGGGTACGGCGTGCAGCTGGTCGAGGGTTCCGCCACCCGCATCGTCGGGGTGAAGACCGGGCTGTTCGCCGCCGGCCGGGTGGAGGTCTCCGGTGCGGGGCTCGCCGAGGGCGCGACCGTGGGGATGCCGACGTGACCGGGGTCGTCGACCTGGCCGAGGTGACCAAGGCCTACCCCGGTGGCGTACGGGCCCTCGACGGGGTGTCGCTGACCATCGGGTACGGCGAGCTGGTCGCCATCGTCGGGCCCTCCGGTTCGGGCAAGTCGACCATGCTGCACCTGATCGGCACCCTGGACCGCCCGTCCACCGGACGGGTACGCATCGACGGGCACGACGTGGCGACGCTCGGCGACCGGCAGCTGTCGGCGCTCCGGTCGTCCCGGATCGGGTTCGTCTTCCAGCAGTTCCACCTCGCGCCGAACGTGCCGGTGCGCGACAACGTCGCCGACGGGCTGCTCTACGCGGGCGTACCCCTGCGGGAGCGGCGGCGGCGCGCGGAGGCCGCGCTGGCCCGGGTGGGGCTGGGGCACCGGCTCGAGCACCGGCCGCACGAGCTGTCCGGCGGCGAGCGGCAGCGGGTGGCGATCGCGCGGGCGGTGGTGGGTGAGCCGGCGCTGCTGCTGGCGGACGAGCCGACCGGCAACCTGGACTCGGCGTCCGGTGCCGGGGTGCTGGCTTTGCTGCATGACCTGCACGCGGCCGGGACGACGATCGTGGTGATCACCCACGATCTGGAGATCGCCGCCGGGCTGCCCCGCCGGGTGCAGATGCGCGACGGCCGGATCGTGGCCGACCACCGCCCGGTGGGGGTGCCGGCATGAGCCAGCTCAGCGTGCTGGACGGCGCCCCCGCGGCGAATCGGGGGGACGGCGGGCGCAGGCCGCCGCGGCTGGTGCCGGCCCGGCTGCGGCCGAGGGACGTCCTACGGGTCGGTGGGGTCGGGTTGCGTACCCGGCCGCTGCGGGCGTTCCTGTCCGCGCTGGGCATCGCGATCGGCATCGCCGCGATGGTGGCGGTGGTCGGCATCTCCGCGTCGTCCCGGGCGGAGCTGGACCGCACGCTCGCCCGGCTCGGCACCAACCTGCTCACCGTCAGCCCGGGCAACACGCTCTTCGGCGACAACGCCCAGCTGCCGACGGAGTCGGTGGCGATGATCGGGCGGATCGGGCCGGTGCGGAAGGTCGCCGCCACCGGGCTGCTGGCCGACGCGCGGGTGTACCGGTCGGACCTGATCTCTCGGGGCGAGAGCGGCGGGATCGCCGCCCGGGCCACCGGCCTGGAGCTGCGGGACACCGTCGGGCTGGCGGTGGCCAGCGGCACCTGGCTGAACGCCGCCACCGCGCGCTTCCCGGCGGTGGTGCTCGGGGCCACCACGGCGCGGCGGCTCGGCGTCGGCGCCGCCGGGCCGGATGTGCAGGTGCAGATCGGCAACCGGTGGTTCACCGTGGTGGGGATCCTGGCGCCCGCGCCGCTGGCCCCGGAGCTGGACCTGTCCGCGCTGGTCGGCTGGGACGCCGCCGCTTCGTACCTGGGCTTCGACGGGCACCCGACCACGGTGTACGCCCGCACGTCGGACACGGCGGTCGAGGCGGTCCGCGCGGTGCTCGGCGCCACGGCCAACCCGGAGGCGCCGGACGAGGTGAAGGTGGCGCGGCCGTCCGACGCGCTCGCCGCGAAGCAGGCCACCGATGAGGCGTTCACCGGGCTGCTGCTCGGCCTCGGCGCGGTCGCCCTGCTGGTCGGTGGGGTCGGGGTGGCCAACACGATGGTCATCTCGGTGCTGGAGCGGCGCCCGGAGATCGGCCTGCGCCGGTCGCTCGGCGCCACCCGCGGCCAGGTACGCACCCAGTTCCTGGCCGAGTCGCTGCTGCTGTCCGCCCTCGGCGGGATCGGCGGGGTGCTGCTCGGCAGCGGGGTAACAACGGCGTACGCGTTCTCCCAGGCGTGGCCGACGGTGGTGCCGGTGTGGGCGGTGGCCGGCGGGATCGGGGCGACGCTGCTGATCGGGGCGCTGGCCGGGCTCTACCCGGCGATCCGGGCGGCCCGGCTCGCGCCGACGGAGGCGCTCGCCACGCCCTGAGCAGCGCTCAGGAGGGCCCTTGGTGGGTTGTGGCCGACCCTGGCCACAACCCGCCAGGTGTGCCTGCAGGCAAATACTGACCGTCAGCCGCGCCCCGTGGAGGGCCGGACGATCGCTCCCAGTTGGGCGCGGGACGTGACACCCAGCTTGGGGAACGCCTTGTAGAGGTGGTAGCCGACGGTCCGTGGGCTGAGAAAGAGCTGCGCGGCGATGTCGCGGTTGGAGGCGCCACCGGCCGCGAGCCGGACGACCTGCCGCTCCTGGGGGGTGAGCACGCTGAGCGGGTCGCCGGCCTGGCGCGGTGCCGCCGGCACGTCGCCGCTCGCGCGCAGTTCCGCGCGAGCGCGTTCGGCCCACAGTTGCGAACCGAGTCGGTCGAAGATCTCCAACGCGCCGCGCAGTTGCGCCCGGGCGTCGGCCCGGCGCCGCGCCCGCCGCAGCCACTCGCCGTAGACGAGCCGCGTCCTTGCCAGCTCATACGGCTGGGGGTCGTCCTCATGCCGGCGTACGGCCTGCGCGAAGTGCGCTTCGTCCTCCTCGACGAGCGCGCGGCAGCGCAGGGCGATCGCGTCCGACGACGGCTGACGGGCGTGCCGTGCCCAGGCCACGTACCGGGCGAGCGGCTCGGTTGCCTGCGCCGGCCGGCCGCTGCGGACGGCTGCCTCGACCTGGTCGGGGGCGGAGAGGACGGCGATTCCGGTCACCGGAATGGCCTGCAGCTGCCGCAGGGCGGCGTCCGTCCGGCCCAGGCCGAGTTCGAGCAGGCCGAGTGCCCAGCGGCCGATGGCTGCGGCAAGGACCATGCCCTGCTTGTCGGCTCTGGCCACGCCTTCTTCGGCCTTCGCGCGGCAGCCCGGCACGTCGCCGAGGTGCGCGAGCACCCAGGCGAGCGAGCACGTGAGGTGACCGATCCGGTGCTCGTGACCCAGGTCCGTGGCCAGCCGCAACCCTGCGTTCAGGGTCGCCGTGGCCTCGCCGTACCGGCCGAGCCATCCCTGCGCGAACCCGTGATCCTGGAGCGCGTAGGCGAGCCAGCCGATCATCCCGCTCTTCTGGCAGTCCGCCACGAGGCGGCCGGTGATCTCCTCGGCGAGGGTGGCTCGGCCCAGCGCGAGACACAGCGAGGCGGTGAAGGTCAGGCCGGGTATCCCCAGCCCAGCCTGCTCGTGTCCGGCCACGGCCTCGGCCATGAGGGTGATCCCGCCGCCGATGTCACCGTCCATCAGGCGGGCCAGCCCGAGTGCGCCGACGGGCAGCGGTGAGTCCCGCTCGGGAAGCGTGCGGAGTCGGGTGGCGGCCTCCTTCGCCAGCCGCGTGTCCCCGGCGAACCAGGCGCAGCGGATGGCCTCCACCAGCAGCCAGGTGGCCTGCTCGGCGGATCGGGCCGCCACGCGGGGGACGCCGTCCATGATGGCCCGGCCCGCCGCGAGCGGCGCGCCCAACTCGAATTCGCGGTGGGCGCGTACCTGGATGAGCGCGGTGACCAGGTCCGGGTCGTCCACGTCGGGGGTGACGCGGTCGGCGAGCGCGGCGGCCCGAACCGTCAGTCCGGCGTCGCTCGCCGCCAGCGCGGCGGCGGCCCGGCGCCCGGACCGTCGTACCGGATCGGGGGTGAGTTCGGCGGCGCGCTCGTAGGCGGCCGCGGTCGCGGCGTGGCCACCGCGGGTGCGAGCGCGTTCCGCCGCGTCCGCCAACTCCCGGGCGATGTCCTCGTCGGCCCCGACCGCGGCGGCGGCCAGGTGCCACGCCCGCCGGTCGGCCGCGTCCGCGGACGGTGAGCGCGTGAGAGCGCCGGCAAGGGCCCGGTGTACGGCAAGACGTCGCGTGGCCGGGGCACTCTGGTAGGCGGCTGCCCTGATCAGGGGGTGACGGAAGCCGACGACGTTCCCCTTGATCTCGATCAGCCGGTGTCGCTCGGCCGCTCCCAGCCCGTCGAGGGTGGCGCCAGCGGCGGTCAGCGTCTCCAGCTCACCACGGCCGTCCGCCGCCGTGACCAGCAGCGCGGTTCGCGCCGGCTCGGGCAGAGCGGCGATCTGTGCCTGGAACGCCTCCTGGACCCGATCGGCCACGGGTATCGCACCCACCGGTGACAGTCGTCCCGCCCGCTGCTCGGCGCTGAGCGCGGCGGGCAGTTCGACGAGCGCGAGCGGGTTGCCGTCCGATTCCTCGATGAGGCGTTCGCGCACCTGCGGTGGAAGGTCGGCGGGCAGCAGGGCGGCGGCGGCCGCCCTGTCCAGCCTGCCCAGCCGGCGTTCGGGGAGCCCTACGGCAGGGAAACCCGTGCGGGCGGCGAAGATCATGACGACGCCTTCCGCCTCGAGGCGGCGGGCGGCGAACACGAGCGCGTCGATGGACGCCTGATCGAACCAGTGCGCGTCGTCGATGAGGCACAGCAGCGCGCCGTCCGCGGCAAGCTCGGCGAGCAAGCTCAGCGTCGCCAGCCCCACCAGGAATCGGCTCTCCGGAGCGACGTCACCCAACCCCAAGGCGGCGTTGAGCGCGGTGGCCTGCGCCGCGGGCAGCGTGTGGATCCGGTCGAGACCGGCGCGCAGGAGCAGGTGGAGCGCGGCGAAGGGCAACGTGGCCTCGGACTCGACACCGACGCCGCGCAACACACGCAGACCCGCTGCCCGCTCGGCGGCGTGGTCCAGGAGCGCGGACTTGCCGATCCCCGCCGGGCCTCGGATGACCAGGGTTCCGCTCCGGCCGGCCCCGGCCTCCGCCAGGAGCCGCTCGATCTCTGCCTGCTCCCCGGCTCGTCCGTGCAACACAGCCAGGAAGCTACCGTCACGATGACTGATTCGGCTCTGCGTGGACCTCCGTAGCTTCGTGATCAACCGCACGTCAGCACTACGAAGGGACCCCTACGATGGCCACCGTCGCCAGCACCGTTCACCCCGCCGCCGACGCCAAGCTGCTCCGCTTCGCCCTGAAGCAGGATGCGATCGGCTCCGGTGCCAACGGGGTCGTCTACGTCGCCGCCGCAGCGATCTTCGGCGAGCTGTTCGGCCTCCCCGCCGCCTTCCTCTACCCGATCGGCGCCTTCCTGGTCGCCTGGGCCGCCGCGCTGCTCTATCTCGCCTCGCGGGAGACGGTGAGCAGGGCGGCCGTGAGCGCGGTGATGGCGGTCAACATCGCCTGGGTGGCCGCGAGCGCCGAACTGCTCGTCGCCGGCTGGTTCCCGTTGACCGGACTCGGCACCGCACTGGTGATCGTGCAGGCGGTCGTGGTCGCCGGCTTCACCGTCCTGCAGTTCGCCGGCCTCCGCAAGACCGGGTGAACCGCCGCGATCAGCTGAGCGGTTGCTGGTGGGTTGTGACCGGTCACCGGGCCACAACCCACCAGGATCACCTCACACCGGAGTCACCTCGCCACCCACGCGGTGGATGCCGCGTGCCAGGTCTGTCCTAGCGAGGCTCCAGACAGTGCCCCATCGGCAAGCAGGAACACACGCTGCAACACCGCTCCGAAATCCTGCGGCAGCCGGTCCTCAAGACGATGTTTGCGTCGCCAGGCCGCCCACCGTGATTGGGCCAACGTTGCGTAGCCGTCGAGGACCTCGCTCAGCGATGTCACCATCACCTCTCGATACTCAGCAACCCGTCGCAGGGCCGTCGCGAGTTCATCCCCGTCCACGTCGTGCTGGCCGGACAGCAGGTACACATCGGCAAAATCGCGCCAGCGGGTGTTCGCCTCGCCCCGCTGCAATGCCGTCACCAGCTTCTCCGCGTACACCATGGGGAGCGGATAACCGGTGACCACGATTTCCCCGTCGAGCAGGCGGGGCAGCTTGATGGGCTGCGGGTCGGGCCAGATCGGGTCGCCGACGTTGACGTCAACGTGAAACGCCAGTCGTGCCACGGAGAGGCTGCCGGTGAGGTTGACCCGGACCCCGCTGTAGACGTCGTCGTCCCGGATCGTCTCCGCAGTCGCGGTGGCCGGGTCGAAGACGAGGCCGTCGTCGAGAGGCTGGCTCGCCACGTCGCGGACAACAGTGAGCACCTGGTCCGTGTCGTTCGAGATCCATCGGCCCTGCAGGTCGACGTCCCGGGTGGGCCGGCGGGCGGCATAGGCGGCCATCAGGACCCCGCCCTTGAGCACGAGCCTGTCCGCGTTGGGTGACAGGGCCAGGCGAGCCAGAAAGCCCTCCAGGGCGTACACCTGATGCAACTCGTCGGTCGGCCGGCCGGTGCGGCGGGCGAGGTTCTGCAGATCGAGGTAGGCACGGCCGGCGACGGTGGCTCGGGTCGGTCGGGTGGTCACAGCAGGATCTCCAGCGCCTCTCGGAGTGGCCGCTCGGCCTGTGGAAAGTGTCGAGCCATCGCCAGCAGCTTCGACGGTGCCCCGCCGCGTTGCCTCAGCCATCGCTTGAGCGCCGCGTACGCCAGATCCGGGCCCTCACGGTGGCGGAGCCGGATGGCGTCGATGATGCTGCGCTCGGCGTTGTAGATCCCGATCGAGGTCTCGTTTTCGAGTGGCAGGTTGGTGCGCCCGACCTCGAATGTCGCGGGGTCGAATGAATGCCAGGCGACCGGCGCGGTGGTGACGGGCCGGTGCCGCCCGCGGGGCAGCGCGACATCGATCCGGGACGGGATCTCGTCGGTGAGGCCGTGCCGGGCCAGCGCCGTGGCCAGGCAGAGCGTGGCGTACGGGGCGCGCCGAGCGATCTCGACAAGGTCGAGGTCGGCCGCCTCAGCCTCGCGGCGCCGGTAGAGGCCCCGGCCGACAAGCTCGATGAGCCGCCGATCACGCAACCGGTAGAGCTGCCACTCGGTGAGACCCGCAGCGAGTGCCTGGGAGTAGCTGAAGGTAGCCGGAAGCGTGTCAGGCAGGGGGCCCCCGGCGTCTGGGCTCTCGGCAGACGACACACGGAAATCCTATACAGGTGGCGGCAAGATGTAATGGATTTCCGTGGGAGCTGGCCCCCGTCAGTCAGAGGATCCGGTGCTACCGCCCGCCCAGCCTTTGCAGGATCTTCAGGCAGGAGGTGCGGGCGCCGCGGACGGCCCGGCCGAGATGGGGTCGGTTCTGCCGGACGTACGTGGAGAGCAGCACGCCGAGGAAGATCAAGCCGGCCAGCCACGCCAGCCAGTCGCCGAACGAGTCCAGCAGCGGCAGGGTGGCGATCAGGGCGGCGGCCGCGGAGAGCGGGAAGACCAGCTGCAACCCGAACTCGTACAGGAAGGACCGCTCGTCCCGGTGCAGCGCGTAGAAGTCCTCCCAGGTGAGGATCCGCTCGTCGCCGGTGCACTCGACGGCGATGGGTCTCAGGACCTCGATGATGTACCGGTTCGCCGCCTCCCGGTCCCGGCGGCGTCGCAGGATGGTGATGCCGGAGGCGGCGGCCAGGATGGGCACGCTGACCAGCAGCCGTGGATCGGCGCGGTTCGCCACCACGAATCCGAGGAGCACGGCCACCACGGTCAGGTACGCGCCGACGAGCGCGTGCGACGCCGACGACTTCTGCGCCACCACGGCCCGGATCGAGTTGTACTCGGCGATGAGCAGGTTGGTCCGGTTGTCCGTCCGGGCGCCTGCCGCGAGCTGCTCCGGCTGGGTTGCTCTGTGATCAACCATGTCGTTCCACGCCACACTCAAATGATGGCAATGAATGGCAACCAGGTGGGAGCGGGGCTGACCGGGCGTGGTGTCGGTGGCGGGACGAGCGGACCCGATCCCGCTCAGGCGAAGTCGAACACGAGCGGGAAGGCGAGGACGACGGCCCAGGCCCAGACCGCGTACACGATCACGTAGCGGGTCTGCCAGCGTTCCAGGCGGGCGAAGGGCAGGCGGCCACGTACGAAGCCGAGGAACAGCCATGCCGACCACGCCAGGTTGGTGAGCAGGACGAGGTTCTCGCCCAGGGCCGCGGTCTTGTTGGGGCTGAAGCCCCATTCGGTGATGCGACCGGTGATCGCCAGCAGCACCAGGACGTCGATGATCAGAGCACTGACCACCAGCGCGAGCTGCAGACGGTCGAACAGGCCGGGCCGGGTCGTGAGGTCACGGGCGGAGATGGCGTACAGCAGCAGGCCCAGCACGACGACGAGCAGCAGGTCGAAGAGGATGAGCACGTTGCGCTCGACGTCGATGCCGCTGTTGGTCCAGATGACGGCGGCCAGGAAGGCCAGCAGCGTGGCCGCGAACAGCGGGGTGAAGACGCGGGTCAGCACCGGCGCCATGTTCTCGATGACGCTCTGCTTGGCCTCCACCAGCCAGGCGGACACGATGACCGCGGCCATGGCGCCGCACGGCAGCAGCCACGATTGGATAAATCCCTCCGCGTCGAGGCCGATGGCGTTGAAGGTGCCGGCCGTGAAGGCGGTGAGCACGCCGCCGCCCAGCCCGAGGAGGGCGAAGTAGATCAGCCACTCCCCGGTGAACCGGATGAAGTCCATCCGCCGCCGGTCCGAGCGCCAGTCACCGCCCACGTAGGCGACGCCGACCACCAGCCACAACGCGATCGGCAGGTGGATCGCCGTGAGCACGATGCTCTGCGAGTCATCGGCCAGCGGGTACGCGTTCGCGGCGACCGCGCCGAGCACGAACAGCGCGGCGAGCACCCCGATGACGCGCGGACCCACCCGGCGTTGCCAGGCGAAGTACGCCGCCAGCGCGGGCAGCGCGAAGAGGCTGATGTTGCGGGCGTAGAAGGCGCCGTCATCGTCGGACAGGTCGAGCCCGAACCAGCTCGGCACCTTGATGGCGAGCGCCGCGACGGCCGCGCACAGCACCATGACCGGCAGTTCCCGACGGGTACGGGCGGCGCTGGGCGCGTCGGGCTCGCCGGGCAGCACGAGTTGCTTCCACAGCCGTTCGGAATGCTCGCGGGCGAACTCCCGGGACAGCTCGTCGAGGCTGCCCATGCGTTTGACGGCGATGAGGAACGCCTCGTCGTCCCGCAGGCCACCCTCGGTCAGTTCGGTGATCCGGCTGCGGAGATGGTCTTCCAGCTCCTCGACGTCGGTGTGGTGCAGCTCCTGGCGGCGGTGCATGTAGGCCCGCCACTCGGCGATCTGGCCCTCCAGATCGTGGTCGCGCTCGATGGTCATCGTCCCGCCTCCCAGGCCGGTGCCGGGATCGGCTTGATGGCTTGTGTCGTGCTCCAGATGCCGTGCAGGGCATCGACGACCGCGGCCCACTGGCGGCGCTGCTCGGCGAGCTCGGCCCGGCCCTGGTCGGTGATGCGGTAGTACTTGCGGCGGCGCCCGCCGGGCGGGGTCTCCCAGGCCGACTCCACGTGGCCGAGCCGCTCCAGACGGTGCAGCAGCGGGTAGAGCAGGCCGTCGGTCCACTCCAACTGCCCGCCCGACAGCTCGTTGACCTGCTTGAGGATGGCGTAGCCGTAGCTCTCCCCATCGGCGAGGATCCCCAGCACGAGCGGTGTCGCGGACGCTGCGACCAGGTCCTTGGTGATGCGCATGTGACCACCCAACCCTAGAACTACAATGCATAATAGCTCTAGGTATTACGGCCGCACAATCCCGACCACCGAGGCGGTCAACAGCAGGAACTACAGGCGGCTCGGGTCGGCCGGGAAACGCTCGTGCCCGAGTACGGCGAGCAGCCGCAGCTTCTCGTAGCCCTCGCTGCGCGGCGGGGCGGTGAGCACCAGCAGCGCCTGGGACTGGTCCTCGGTGAACAGTGCCTGGCAGTCGAGCTCGATCGGGCCGAGCTCGGGGTGGACGAGCGTCTTGTGGTCGGCGAAGCGCTGGGCGACCTCGTGGCGCTCCCACAGCTCGGCGAACTCCGGGCTCAGTTTCTGCAGGGCGCGCACCAGCTCGCCGGCCCGTGACTGCGGACCCATCGACCCGTACGCGGCGCGCAGGTTGGCGACCTGGGCGCGGCTCTGCCGGTCACGGTCGTCCTCCGGGTAGCGCAGCCGCTCGGCGGGTTGGGTGAACCAGCGGTAGATCTCGCTGCGGGCGAGGCCGGTGTAGCCGGACCTGTCGCCGAACAGGGCCTCCGCCATCCGGTTCTGCACGAGGGTCTCGCCGAGGTTGGACAGGATCAGCGCCGGGGTGTCGTCGAGGCGGTCCAGCACCCGCAGCAGCGCCGGGGCGACGTGCGTCGCCGCGGACACGGGGGTCGGCGGGTTGTGTCCCGCCACCCGGAACAGGTAGTCGCGCTCCTGCCCGCTCAGCCGCAGCGCCCGGGCGAGCGAGGCGAGCATCTGTGCGCTCGGCTGCGGGCCGCGCTGCTGTTCCAGCCGGGTGTAGTAGTCGGTGGACATGGCGGCGAGGGCGGCGACCTCTTCGCGGCGCAGGCCGGGTGCCCGCCGGCGGGCACCCGGGGCCAGCCCGAGGTCGCCGGGCTGCAGCGCCTCGCGGCGGCGGCGCAGGAAGTCGGCCAGGGCTGCACGGTCCATGCGCCCAGTATCCGGCTGCGGCGGGCGCGAACCAGGGATCGCCGATCCCCCGATAACCGATCTCTGCCCCCGGCCTGGGGTGACCGGCGAAGCTCGGAGCATGAACATCTCCGGGAACACCATCTTCATCCCTGGCTCCACGAGCGGGATCGGTCTCGCTCTCGCGCTGGAGCTGCAGGCGAAGGGCAACACCGTCATCGTCGGCGGCCGGCGCACGGACCTGCTCGACATCATCGCCGCGGACTACCCCGGCATCGACACCGTACGGATCGACACGGCGGATCCCGCGAGCATCGACTCGGCCGCGAAGCAGGTGCTGGCCAAGCACCCGGACCTCAACGTGCTGGTCACGATGGCCGGCATCATGCGCGTCGAGGACTGGCACCAGCCGGAGTCGTTCCTCGCCTCCGCCGAGTCGATCATCACGACGAACGTGCTCGGCCCGATCCGCCTGATCGCCGCGTTCATCGAGCACCTGCGGGCGCAGCCGGACGCCACGATCATGACCGTCTCCTCGGGCCTCGCGTTCGCGCCGCTCAAGGCCACGCCGAGCTACAACGCGTCGAAGGCCGCGATCCACATGCTCAGCGAGTCGATCCGGCTTCAGCTCGCCGACACCAGCGTGAAGGTCGTGGAGCTGGAACCGCCGGCCGTGCGCACCGCGCTGCTGCCCGGCCAGGAGACCAGCGAGTTCGCCATGCCGCTGGACGAGTTCGTGGCGGAGGTGGTCGCGCTGATCGAGGCGCAGCCCGACGCCAACGAAATCCAGGTCGAGCGGGTGAAGTTCCTCCGGTACGGCGAGGCGCGCGGCGACTACGACCAGGTCGTCGCGACCCTCAACCGGGCCGACCCGCACGGGAAGTAGGGGTCCAGCACCTCACATTCCGGGGAGTCATGTCGTCGGACTGCTGAGACGCGATCAACTCGGCAAGGGGAAACGTCATGAACATCGCGCTGTGGATCATTGCGGGACTGCTGGCCCTGACCTTTCTGGCCAGCGGCGTCATGAAGCTGATCCAGCCCAGGGAGAAGCTGGCCGGCTCCATGCCGGTCCTCGAAGACTTCGGCGCCGGCAGCCTCAAGGCCATCGGCGCCCTTGAGATCCTGGCTGCGGTGGGCCTGATCCTGCCCGCCGCGCTCGGCATCGCGCCGGTTCTGGTGCCGCTGGCCGCCGTCGGTCTGGTGTTGCTGATGGTCGGCGCGTTCGTCGCGCACCTGCGCCGGCACGAGGCCCAGGGAATCGTGGTGACCCTGGTCCTGTTCGCCCTGGCCGTCGTCGTGGCCTGGGGGCGCTTCGGCCCCCAGGCCTTCACCGGCTGACCCGGCGGTAGACGTGACGTAGGGAACAACCTTCGGCCGGCCGCTCCTGCCGGCCCGCGCCGACTGACTAGCTTGGAGGCAGCAGGGAGTCGCCGACCCACCTCAGGCCTCACGCACCACCTCGGGGCCTTCGTGCACAACCGCCCAGGGAGGGCGCATGCAGTCGCGCACCGATCTCATCGAGGACCTGATGGGGCGCTTCCCCCATGTGCCGAAAGAGGCGGTCATCAAGGAGGACCTGCTGCGTGGCGGCCTGGCCTTCGACGACTCGGCGTTGACCGACAACGAGAGCGGGGCCGTCAAGCCCAAGTCGTACTTCATCTTCTCCTTCGACCACCGGACCCTGCCGGACCTGGGCACCGCCGCGCTGCGCAGGCCGCCGGAGGAGATCGTGCTCACCGGCGGCCCGTACGGGCTGCGCCGTACGGTCGTCTCGGTCCGCACCAATCCCGACTCGCCGTACCGGGTGAAGGACGACGGCGACGGTCGCCTGCGGTTGTTCCTGGACGGCCGGCCGATCGCCGATGTGGGGCTGCCGCCGATGCCGGACTACTACCGGCACACGCTGGCGAACGGGAAGTCGGTGATGGAGGTCGCGCCGACGATCCAGTGGGGCTACCTGATCTACCTGACCGTGTTCCGGGTCTGCCAGTACTTCGGCGCCAAGGAGGAGTGCCAGTACTGCGACATCAACCACAACTGGCGCCAGCACAAGCAGGCCGGCCGCCCGTACACCGGGGTCAAGCCGGTCGAGGAGGTGCTGGAGGCGCTGGAGATCATCGACCGGTACGACGCCACCGGCGCGTCGCAGGCGTACACGCTGACCGGCGGCAGCATCACCTCGAAGGTCGACGGGCTGGCCGAGGCCGACTTCTACGGCCGGTACGCGCAGGCGATCGAGGAGCGGTTCCCGGGCCGGTGGATCGGCAAGGTGGTCGCGCAGGCGCTGCCCCGGGCGGACGTGCAGCGGTTCCACGACTACGGCATCCGGATCTACCACCCCAACTACGAGGTGTGGGACAAGCGGCTGTTCGAGCTCTACTGCCCCGGCAAGGAGCGGTACGTGGGCCGGGAGGAGTGGCACCGCCGGATCCTCGACTCCGCCGAGATCTTCGGGCCGCGCAACGTCATCCCGAACTTCGTCGCGGGTGTGGAGATGGCCGCCCCGTACGGCTTCACCAGCGTGGACGAGGCGATCGACTCCACCACCGAGGGCCTGCAGTACTTCATGTCCCGGGGCATCACCCCGCGGTTCACCACCTGGTGCCCGGAGCCGACCACCCCGCTCGGCCGGACCAACCCGCAGGGCGCGCCGCTGGAATATCACATCCGGCTGCTGGAGGCCTACGCCGCGACCATGAAGGCCAACGGCCTCTCCAGCCCGCCCGGGTACGGCCCGGCCGGCCCCGGCCGCGCGGTCTTCTCGGTCAGCTCGTTCATGGACAGCCTGCCCGCCGAACCGGAGTCGTGAGGGACCCCTGCTCGGAGTCGCAGACTGCCGCCGAGATTTCCGTGCTAGGCAATGTCTTCAACGGTTCTACAGCCATTGCAGTAGCGCGGCGATGGTGGCCGTTGCCTGGTACAAGCCCCCACGTCGCGGCGAAGCCCCCCGAACAGCAGCGCCCCGCGCAATATCCATCGAGCCAGTCGGACTCATTCGCAGCGATCGTCGGAGCCTCGGCCAGGTAATCGGGGAGGGCCGGACCCGGCTTACCGCTCGAGCCGGCCGTACGGGCCCGATGGTCAGTGCCTGGTCAGCGGCAGTTCGACGGGCTCACCCGCGGCGACCGCGTCGACGAGTAGCGCGGTGACCTCGTCGGTCGACCGATCCAGAAACGTGAGCCGGTCCAGGTACGCCGCCAGCGACGGGGGCGAGGGCGTCGTCGTTCACCGTTCGCTCCGGTTGCCGCGCGGGACGACCAGCCCGGTCTCGTAGGCGACGACGACCGCCTGCGTCCGGTCTCGCAGGCCGAGCTTGCTCAGCAGCCGGCTGACGTGCGTCTTCACGGTCTCGTCGCTGACCACGAGCCGCTCGGCGATCTCCGGGTTGGACAGGCCCTCCGCGACCAGGCACAGCACCTCGGTTTCCCGCGGGGTGAGCACCGTGAGCGGGGCCGGGTGCCGGGGCGGTCGTGGGCGCAGCCGGGCGAACTCCTGGATCAGCCGCCGGGTCACCGTGGGCGCGAGGAGCGCCTCGCCGGCCGCAACGACCCGGACCGCGTCGAACAGCCGCTCGGCGGTGACGTCCTTGAGAAGAAAGCCGCTCGCCCCAGCGCCGAGGGCGTCGTAGACGTGCTCGTCCAGGTCGAATGTGGTGAGGATGAGGATCCGAGGGCCGTCGCCGGCGGCGAGATGCCGGGTGGCCTCGATGCCGTCCATCACCGGCATGCGCACGTCCATCAGGACCACGTCAGGCCGCTGCTCTCGGCAGACCCGCAACGCCTCGGCGCCGTCCGCGGCGCTGCCCACCACGGCGAGGTCCGGCTGCGTGTCGAGGAGCGCGGCAAAGCCGGCCCGGACAACCTCCTGGTCGTCAGCGACGACGACCCGCACCGGCCCGGTCATTGGTCCACCGTGGTTTCGCTCGATCCGACCAGCGTACGGCCGGACGGTTGACCGTCGGTCGCGGCCCCGGCCGGTGCCGCCGACGCTGCCTCCGCAGGGAGGCGCAGCACCGCGTCGACCAGGAAGCCGCCACCCGGCGCGGGGCCGGTCCACAGTTCGCCGCCCAGGGTGGCGACCCGCTCGCGCATGCCGAGCAGCCCGTGTCCCGCGCCGGCGGGCCGGCCCGGCACGGGCCCAGGGCCGTTGTCGCGGACGCGTACGCGCAGGACCCCGCTCGTGTACGTCAGCTCGACGTCGACCGCCGCGCCCGGGGCGTGCCGGCGGACGTTGGTCAGCGCCTCCTGCACGATCCGGTACGTGGTGAGCTGCACCCCCGGATCGAGCGGGAGGACCCGGCCGCGCACGAGCAGCCGGACGCCCGCCCCAGTCGAGTCGCGCGCCTCGTCGAGCAGGTCGGTGAGCTGCCGCAGGCCGGGCTGTGGTGTGCGGTTCGGGCCGGTCACGCCGGACTCCTCGGCGTCCTCGCGCAGGACCCCGAGGAGCCGTCGCATCTCGGTGAGCGCCGCCCGCGCCGTGTCCCCGATCGCGAGCAGGCGCTTCGCCCCGTCTGCTGGAAGCCCGGGCGTGGTCAACCGGGCCGTCTCGGCCTGTACCGCGATCATCGAGATGTGGTGGGCCACGACGTCGTGCAGCTCGCGGGCGATCCGGGCGCGTTCGCCCCGCGCCGCGTACGCGAGCAGGGTCCGTTCCATCGCCTGGCGGGACTTGTCGCGGGCCGCGGCCTCCGCGCGGGCGCGCATCGCGGCGCCGGCGCCGGCCGCACCGACTGTCGCCGCCGCGACGACCAGCGCGAAGATGCGCCCGGCCAGGCCACCACCGGGCGGACCGAGGATCGCGTAGGCCACGAACGGTGGCGCGAACCAACCTGCCACGGTGGCCCGGCGACGCCGCCCCACCATGTGGAGCACGGCGGCCTCGGCGACGAGCACCGCGAGCGGCGGCCGGGGTTGCAGCGCGAGGGTGAGGGACGTCGCCGCCGTCGTCATCGCGGCGGCCCACACCGGCTGGGCGCGCACCAGCGCCACCGGCGCGGTGGCGCAGACGGCGAGGAGCAGCGCCGCGGGCAGCAGAGCACCGGAGACCACCCCGTACAGGACGGTCTCCACCATCGCGGCGAACCCGAGCAGCGCCGCGACGACCGCCGGCAGTTCGGGCACACCGCTGACCCGTCCGACGAACCGCCCGACGCCGGTCGGCCGGGCGTGCGCATCCCCCGCCATGTCGCCATTCTCGCGGCACAGCAGGTCGGCCGCGTCCCCCGGCGCCCGTCACCCACGCGGGGGATTCGCTGTGGCGTCGTCACCCGGGGCCCGGCACCCGAAGACCGCTCCGCGGCGGGACGACCAGGCGTCGCCGGCCGCCTAGCGTCGCTGCCATGACCGAATCCCCACCTGGCGGGGCCATGACGATCGAGGTGCGCGGGCTGCGCAAGCGGTACCGCTCGACGGTGGCTCTCGACGACCTGTCGTTCACCGTCGAGCCCGGCATGGTGACCGGGTTCATCGGGCCGAACGGCGCCGGCAAGTCCACCACGATGCGGATCATCCTCGGGCTTGACACGGCCGACGGGGGCACCGCACTGATCGGCGGCCGGCCGTACCGGGCGCTGGCCCGCCCGCTGTGCACGGTTGGCGCGCTGCTGGATGCCTCCGCCGTGCACCCGGGCCGCAGCGCCCGCAACCATCTGCTCTGGCTCGCCCAGTCCAACGGGATCCCGCGCCGCCGCGTCGACGAGGTCCTCGACCTCGCCGGGCTCGCGACGGTCGCAAAGCGGACAGTGGGTGGATTCTCACTCGGCATGCGGCAGCGGCTCGGCATCGCCGCCGCGCTGCTCGGGGGCCCCGCGGTGGTCATCTTCGACGAACCGATCAACGGCCTCGACATCGAGGGCATTCAGTGGATCCGCGGCCTGCTGCGGTCCCTGGCCGACGACGGTCGAGTGGTCCTGGTCTCCAGCCACCTGATGAGCGAGTTGGAGGGCAGCGCCGATCACCTGCTGGTCATCGGCCGCGGCCGGCTCCTGGCCGACACGAGCGTCCGGGAGCTGGTCGCCGCCGCGTCCGGGGACCGGGTCGCCGTCCGTACCGGCATGCGCACCGAGGCGGTCACGTCGCTCGCCAACGCGGGCGCGCTGGCCACCATCACCGACGGGGAGACGGTGACCGTCTCCGGCCTGCCCGTCGAGCGCGTCGTCGAGCTGCTTACCCGCCACAAGGTGACGTTCACCGGCGTGTCCGCGCACCGGGCCTCGCTGGAAGAGGCGTACATGGAGCTGACTCGCGACGCGGTGGAGTTCGGCGTCGCCGGGGGCGAGGGGTGGGCTGCCCGATGACCGCGACCGCGCACCGGACCGCCGCCCCTCGGCTGGACACCGGCCGCCCCGGCTTCGGTCGGCTCCTGCTGTCGGAATGGACGAAGTTGCGCTCGGTCCGCCGCTGGACGATCGCCCTGCTGGCCGCGCCCGTGTTGACCATCCTCGTCGGCCTCCTGTCCGCCGCGAGCAGCCAAGCCGGCAACCCCGACTCGACCGTCAGCGGCCCGGACGGCACCTGGGTGCAGGACCGGTTCCATTTCGTCCACCGCCCGCTCACCGGCGACGGCAGCGTGACGACCCGGGTCGCCTCGACGACGCTTGAGTTGAGCGTGCCGCAGCAGGATGACGGCGACGGACGGGCGCAGGACGTCGAACGCACCGTTTGGTCCAAGGCCGGGCTGATGGTCAAGGACGGCCTACGGCCCGGCTCGCGATATGCCGCGGTGATGGTCACCCCCGGGCACGGCGTCCGGCTGCAGTCGAACTTCACGACCGACATCGCCGGCCCAGCTGTCGGCGCACCGACCTGGCTCAGGCTCACTCGCGCCGACTCGACGATCAGCGCCTTCCAGTCATCGGACGGAGTCTCCTGGACACCCGTCGGAACAGTCACCGTTCCGGGCCTGCCGCAGACTGTCGAAGTCGGGCCCTTTGTCGCCTCGCCGGCCGGGATCCTGATGGGGGAGCGGCAGTTCGGCACCGTCCAGTCCGAGCGGTACCCGACCACGACCCGAGCTGTATTCGAGCGGCCCACGCTGGAGCCGGCCAGAGCCACGGGCGCCGCGTCCGGCGAGCCGCAGGACGGCTGGTGGGACGACGAGGTCAACGACGAAGCTGGTCACTCGGGCCCGCCACTGCCCGCTGGCGCGCGGCCGGACAAAACGCCGCAGGCCGGGCCGCCCGCCGCCGAATGGGCGGGGGACCGGCTCACGCTGGTCGGTGTCGGCGACATCGCGCCGCGAACGAGGTCGGAGGACGTCATCAAGCTGGGCCTCACTGGCGCGTATGCCGGACTGATGGCGCTCGTCGCGGTGGCGGTCCTGTTCGTCACCACCGAGTACCGGCGCGGCATGCTCCGCACGACGTTCACGGCAAGCCCCAGACGTGGGCGGGTCCTGGTGGCCAAGGCGATGGTCGTCGGCGCGGTCACGTTTGTCATCGGATTGGTGGCGAGTGTCGCCGCGCTGCTCATCACCCTGCCGATCACACGCGACAACGGCTTCGTGCCCCCCGTCTACCCGGACTGGTCACTGGCCGACCCCACGGTCCTGCGGGCGATCGTCGGCACCGCCGCCGCGCTGGCCGCGATCGCGGTGTTCAGCCTGGCCCTCGGCACGGTGCTGCGTCGCGCCGCGGGCGCGGTCACCATCGTCATCGTGCTCATCCTCCTACCGCAACTCCTCGCCAGCGCTCTGCCGGTGACGACCGGGCAGTGGCTGATGCGGCTCACCCCGGCTGCCGGGTTCTCGGTCCAGCAGACGGTCCCGCACTACGAACAGGTGCCGCGGATCTGCATACCCGAGGACGGCTGCGTCTACGACCATCCGTGGGCCGGGATCGCGGTCGTGTGCGTGTACGCGCTGGTGACGATGGTCGTGGCGCTCTGGCTACTGCGCCGGAGGGACGCGTGAGCACCGTGCACGCGATCCGCGCCGAGTGGACGAAGCTACGGACGGTGGTGAGCACTCCGTGGCTGCTGTTCGCCGCCGTCGCCGTCACCGCCGGCATCAGCGCGACGGTCACGAACGCGGCCAGCAACCGCACCTGCCCAGTAACGTCGGCCTGCCTCGGTGACCTGCCGAAGCTCAGCCTTACCGGTGCCCAGTACGGGCAGGCCCTCGTGGTCGTGCTCGGCGTCCTCGTGATGAGCGAGGAGTACGGCACGCGCTCGATCGGCGTGAGCCTGACAGCGGTGCCGGGCCGGTGGCGGCTGTACCTGAGCAAGGCAGTTGTGCTCACCGGAGTGGTGGTCGTCGTCGGTTCCCTCGGCGTCCTCGGCTCGCTGCTCCTCGCCCGACGGATCCTGCCCGGCACCGCGTTCAGCGCCGCCAACGGCGACCTCGGTCTCTCGCTCGGACACGAACCGACGCTGCGGGCAACGTACGGCACCGTGCTCTACCTCGCCCTCGTGGCGCTGTTGAGTTACGGCGTCGCCGCGGTGCTGCGCGACAGCGCCGGGTCGATCGCCGCGATGCTCCTCCTGCTGTACCTCGGTCCGATCCTGACCTCATTCGTGTCGGATCCCAGGTGGCTGCAGCGGATCGAGCGGGTGTCGCCGATGTCCGCCGGGCTGAAGATCCAGGCGACGACGGCGCTGGACGAGCTGACGATCGGACCGTGGCAGGGGCTGGGTGTCCTCGCCCTGTGGGCGGCGGGTGCACTGCTGGCGGGGCTGCTCTCGTTGCAGCTGCGCGACGCGTGACTCGCGGCCTCGGGATCTGGTCGCACCGACGCCTTGACCGGTGGCGGCACCAGCGCGCTGGCCGTCACGGTTCAGCGGGTGAGGGTCGCGAGGAAGTCGTCGACGAGTCGGGTCTGCGTCGCGGCAGGCAGCCGCTCGGGGTCGAACAGCGCCTGCACCACCAGGCCGTGGGTGAACGCCAGCACGGTCGTCGCGAGCCGGCCCGGGTCACCGTCGGGAAGCTCGCCCAGCCGTTGCGCCTCCTCGATGGCGGTGCGCAGGCCTGCCCGGATGCGTTCGTAGCGGAGGGTCTGGGCGGCGAACAGGTCGGGGTCGGACAGGGCGACGTCCCAGGAGCCGACCCAGATCCGGTTCATCGCCGCCGCGTCGGGCGTCAGCGGGAGGATGTTGAGCATCTGCGTGCGCAGGGCGGCCAGCCCGGGCGCGGGGGCGGCCTGCCGGGGGCGCTGCGCGGTGCGTACCTCGAGGATGTCGAGGGCGTGGGCGATCAGTTCGCGCTTGCCCGCGAAGTAGTGGGTGACGAGTCCGGTCGAGGAGCCGAGGGCCGCCGCGACGGCGCGCATGGTGAGGCCGCCGAAGCCGTGCTCGGCCAGGACCTGCCAGACCGCCTCGGAGACGTCCTGGCGGCGGGAGTCGTGGTCGGTTCGCGCGGGGGGCATGTCTGTTAGCGTACATGCCAAACGTTTGTTATGTACGGAGGTCCGTGATGTTCGCGCTGCCCCTCACCCCCTCGGCCGTGCTGCGCCCGCTCGAGCCGTGGCACGCCGAAGAGTTCCTCTATCACCTGGACCGGGCGCGCGAGCACATCGCGCCGTGGGTCTCCCCCGCGTTCGTCGCCCGCGACATCGGCGAGGCCCGCGCGGTCCTGCGGCGGTACGCGGACAAGCGGGCTCAGGACAGCGGCGGCATCTGGGGCATCTGGCTGGACGGCCGCCTGGTCGGCGGCGTCATGTTCGTCTCCTTCGACACCGCGCAGGGCGTCTGCGAGGCGGGCTGCTGGCTGGAGCCCGGCGCAGAGGGCCAAGGCCTGATCACCCGCGCCGCGGAGCAGATCATCGACTGGGCGGTCGAGGAACGCGGCATCGCTCGCGTCGAGTGGCGCACCAAGTCACGCAACGCGCGCAGCATCGCGGTGGCGCGGCGGCTGGGCATGAGCCGCGACGGCACGCTACGTCAGGTCTACCCGGACGGCGAGGGCGGCCGGACCGATCTCGAGATCTGGTCGGTGCTGGCCGACGAGTGGCGGGCCCGCCGCGCCGGCCGGCCAGGCCCTGCCACCAGCCAGGGCATCATGTCCGCTGAGGTGAAGGCCGAACTCGACGGCCTGATGGCCACCTTCCTGGGCGCCTTCGCCAATCTGGGCGGCGCCAGACCGAACGTCGAGGCGATCGACGAGGTGTTCATCCCCGAAGGGATGATCATCAGCAGCGCCGGCACCACCCCGGTGATCTACGACCTGCGCCGGTTCGTCGAACCGCGCGAGAAGATCCTCACCGACGGGACGCTGACCGAGTTCCAGGAGTGGGAGACCTCGGAGACCACCGAGATCTTCGGCTCGATCGCCCACCGGTTCAGCGAGTACCGCAAGTCGGGCTACCTCAACGGCGAGTGGTTCGAGGGCCGGGGCATGAAGACGACCCAGTTCGTCAGGACCCCGTCGGGCTGGAAGATGAGCTCGCTGGCCTGGGACGACGAGCCGGCCCCCGGGCCGGCCACGGCAGGCGCCTGAAGATTGCTGTTGGGCGAAGCGCTGACGCCCGACACCCGTGGGCCCGGCCAGGTCCTGTTGGTCCTGACCGGGCCCCTCCCGTCAGCGGTGCGCGCCGCGGGCGTTCAGCACGATGGCGGTGGTGATCAGCCCGGCGCCGATGAGCCCGGTCGAGCTCAGTCGATCGCCGAGGAACAGGATGGCCAGGAGGGTGGCCACGAGTGGTTCCAGCAGCGCGATCAGCGCTGCCGTACCGGCCGGGGTGGTGCGCAGGCCCCGGAAGTACAGGGCGTACGCGATCGCGGTGGGTACGGCGCCCAGCAGGAGCAGCAATCCCACTGATTTCGGGGTGGGGACGAAGGCCATGCCGGATGTCACTGTGGACGCGGCGGCGAGCACGGTACCGCCGATCGCGAAGCTCACGCCGGTGGCGGTGAGGTCGTCGAGGCCGGCGACGGGCCGGGCGCCGATGAATGTCATGGCGGCGAAGCCGGCTGCCGACAGCAACGCGAGCCCGCCCCCGGTGAGCGCCCCCGTGGTGGTGATGCCGCCGGCCGGCGTGCCGACCAGCAGGGCCAGACCACCCACGGCCAGCGCCACCGCGGCGAGCACCGACGCGCCGACCCGCCGCCGGCCTGCGACCCGTTCCGCGGACACGACCAGGGCTGGTGCGGCGCCGATGGTGAGCAGGGTGGCGAGACTGACGTTGGTCAGTGACACCGCGGCGAAGAAGCAGGCCTGGAAAACCGCGGCGAGCAGCCCGTTCACGGCCATCCGGGTCCAGGCGTGCCCACCGCGTGGCAGCGGTTGCCGGGTCACGCAGAGCCAGCTGATGACGAGGACGCCGGCGACGGCGAGCCGGTAGGCCGCCACCGCCAGCGGTGACAGCCCCGTTTCGTGGGCGAGGAGGCTGCCGGTGGGGCCACCGGTGCCCCACAGCACGCCGGCGAGAACAAGCGACCACAGGCCGGCGGCGCGGCGTCGGACGGCAGCCACCGGCTGTTCGAAGACAAGCATGAAAAGTCGCTCCTGCGACGAGAGGAATGAGGGTCGCGGAAGCGGGGCGTACCGAACTCAGCGCTGCACGGACCGCGCGGCCAGCCGGCACCGGCTGGACACGATGAGCAGAAGCGCCCCGCTCAGGAGCGCGGCGGGGCGATGATGTCGAAGGTCCGGCCCATGGCCCGATCGTATGCACCACCACCGGACGCCACGAGCCCGTTTTCGGCTGTGCGGGACAACACACCGCCAGGTCATCACACGCCCGACCGGTACGCCGTCTACATGGTCAGACCTGTAGAGAGGAACCGAAACCATGAGAGTTCTGCTCGCCGGCGCCTCGGGCGCCGTTGGTACACCGCTGACCCGCCAGCTCATCGCCGCCGGCCACGAGGTGGTCGGCATCAGCCGCAGCCAGACCAACGCCGAGCGGCTGCGCAACGCCGGCGCCGAGGCCGTGGTGGCCGACGTGATGAACCGCGAGAACCTGCTCGCCGCCGTACGGGACGTGCGGGCCGACGCGGTCATCCACGAGTTGACCGCGTTGGGCACCACGAAGATGCGGGACGCGCTGCAGGGCACGAACGCCCTGCGTACCACCGGAACCACCAACCTCCTCGCGGCGGCCCGGGCGGTCGGCGCCCACCGCTTCGTCACCCAGTCGATCATGCTCGGGTACGGATACCGCGACCACGGCCCGCAGGTGATCACCGAGGACGCCCCGTTCGGCGAGCCCGTGAGCGGCATGCTCGGCAGCGCCGTCGCGGCGATGCGCTCGGCCGAGGAGCAGACCTTCTCGGCCGACGAGATGGAGGGCGTCGCGCTGCGCTACGGCTTCTTCTACGGCCAGGACAGCATGACCAGGATGATGGTCAACCTGGTGCGCAAGCGCCGGTTGCCGGTGCCCTCGTCCGCCGGCTTCGCCAACTTCATCTACCTCGAGGACGCCGCCGCGGCGACCGTGGCCGCCCTGGAGAAGGGACGCGCCGGGCAGGCGTACAACATCGTCGACGACGAGCCGGTGCGCTGGGGGGACTACCTGGACACCATGGCGGCCGCGTTCGGGGCGCGCCGGCCGTGGCGGGTCCCGAGCTGGATGCTGCGGCCCATCCCGTACGCCCACGCGATGATGACCACCTCGATGCGCGTCTCCAACGCCAAGGCCAAGCGCGAGCTGGGCTGGACTCCGGCGGTGCCGACCTACCGCGAGGGCATCCCGCTGATCGCGAGAGCGACCCGCTGAGCGTCCGCCGCCAGAGGGTGTTCAGGGCTCCGGTCGTCGCCCTGGACAAGAGGTTCGGGATCGGTGAGGATCAGCCGTCATGGCCCCCACGACGGCTGACCCCACCGAGCGCGGCGAACTGCCCGACGAGATCCTCGCCGTGGCGGGGCGGCTGGCCGACCTGATCGGCGGGCTGCCCCGCGCCGATGTCCCCATCCCCGGTGCGGACTGGACCGTCGCCGAAGCGGCGGCCCACCTGGCGATGGCAAACGAGCTCATGGCGACGATCGCCGCCGGCCGACCGGCGACGCACGGCGACGGGACGAAGGCCGGGCTGGCCGCCGCGAACGCCCGGTCGCTGAGCGAGGACACCGAACGCGAACCGGCCGTGCTCGCGCAGCGGATCGCCGGGCAGGCCGCCGCGTTCGTCGAGGCGGCTCGGGTCCGGCCCGCCGCCGAGATCGTCGACACGCCCATGGGTCCGATGCCGCTGGGCGTGTTCGGCTGCTACCTGCTGGCGCACATGTTGAGCCACGGCACCGCGATCGCCGCCGCCCTCCGGCAGCCGCCGATCGTCCGGCCGCGGCACGTCGAGCTGATCCTGCCGTTCATCCACACCACGATGCCCCGCCTCGTCGACCAGGCCGCCGTGCGAGGCCTGAGCGCGTGCTACGAGCTGCGACTGCGCGGCGTCTCCCGGTTCTGGGTGCGGTTCACCGACGGGGTCGCCGCGGTCGGCGACACCGCGCCGGGGCGGGTGGACTGCACCATCTCGGTCGACCCGGTGTCCTTCTTCCTGTTGAGCGCGGGCCTGAGTGGCCAGTGGCTGTTGATCGCGCGCGGGAGGCTGCGGGCGTGGGGTCGCAGGCCGTGGCTGGCCTTCCGGTTCCTCGGTTTCTTCGCCATCCCCTGACGGCCTGACCCTCGTCGGTGAGCTGACAACTCATGTCCGAAGTGGCTGGACGCCATGATAATACTGAGTATTATACCCGGTATACTGACGCTGGGTGGTGGACCATGAGCATTCGACATGCGTTGCTGGCTCTACTGACCGAGGGATCGAAGTACGGCCTGCAACTACGGCAGGAGTTCGAGGCCCGCACGGGTGAGGTCTGGCCGCTCAACGTCGGGCAGGTCTACACAACGCTGCAGCGCCTCGAACGCGAAGGGCACGTCGAGTCCGACGAGGCCGGGCGCGACGGCGCGCAGCGGCGGTTCCGGATCACCGCCGACGGCCAGCGCGAACTGGACCGGTGGTTGCGCACCCCGCCCGACGCCACGCCCCCACCCCGCGACGAACTCATCATCAAGGTGCAGGTGGCGGTGCGCCTTCCCGGCGTCGACGTACGGGAGATCCTGCAGGTCCACCGACGGCGCCTGGTCGAGGAGATGCAGCGGTACACCCACCTCAAGGCCGCCGCGGACCCGGACGACATCGCGCTCGGCCTCGTCGTCGACGCGGAACTGTTCCGGCTCGAATCGGTGGTGCGCTGGCTCGACGCGGCCGACGCCCGGCTGCGCCGCCTACCGGCCACGCCCACCGACGCGCCGAGCGGCCGGACCGAGCCGGCCGGCCCCGCCGGCACGAAAGCGGCGGGGTCCGCGCCGGCACGCGAGGAGGCCCGTCGATGAGCGCCGTGCTGAGCATGCGCGAGGTGTCCAAGGTGTACGGCACCGGCAACGCCGCCGTGCACGCGCTGCGTCACGTGGACCTCACCGTGAACGGTGGCGAGCTGGTGGCGATCATGGGGCCGAGCGGCTCCGGCAAGAGCACCCTGCTGACCATCGCCGGCAGCCTGGAGGAGCCGACCGACGGCGCGGTGCTGGTCTGCGGAGACGACGTGTCGAGCATGTCCGCCGACGCGCGGGCCCGGATGCGCCGCCGCGCCATCGGCTTCGTCTTCCAGGATTTGAACCTGCTCGCCGGGCTGTCCGCCGTGGAGAACGTGGCCCTGCCGCTCGAACTCGACGGCCTGGGCGCGCGGGCCGCCCGCGCCGCCGGCCTGCGCGTACTGGAGGAGTTGGGGCTGGCCGAGCGGGCCGCGCACTTCCCCGACGACCTGTCCGGCGGCGAACGCCAGCGGGTCGCGATCGCCCGCGCGGTGGTCGGCGACCGGCGGCTGCTGCTCGCGGACGAGCCGACCGGCGCGCTGGACTCGGCCAACGGCGAGGCGGTCATGCGGATGCTCCGCGCGGCCTGCAAGCGCGGGATCGCCGGGGTGCTGGTGACCCACGACGCGCAGCTCGCGTCCTGGGCCGACCGGGTGGTGTTCCTGCGCGACGGCCGGGTCGTCGACCAGACCGCGCCGTCGGTCGGCCCGGACACTTTGCTCGCCGGGGACGTGGCCCCGTGACCGCGACCGCCACCCCGCCGACCACCGGCCGGCCGGCGCCCCGCCGCGCTCCCGGCGGCGGTCTACCGGCCCGCCGGGCCGTGATCCGCTGGGCGGTACGGCTGTTCCGCCGCGAATGGCGCCAGCAGGTGCTGACCCTGGCGCTGCTCACGGTCGCCGTCACCGGGGCCACCTTCGCCGTCTCGGCGACCTACAACATGGCCTCCTCGAGCGACGCGACGTTCGGCCGCGCCGACCACCTCCTGCGCCTCGACGGCAGCGACCCGGCCATCCTCGACTCCCGGCTGGCCGCCGCCCGGCAGTGGTTCGGCACGATCGACACGATCGGTCACCGCTACCTGGAGGTGCCGGGCCTGTTCGACCCGGTCGACGTCCGGGCGCAGGACCCCGACGGCGCGTACGGGGCGCCGATGCTGGCGGTGCGGCAGGGGCGGTACCCGGCCGGTGCCGGCGAGGTCGCGGTCACCGACGCGGTGGCGCGTACGCTGCGCACCGGGCTCGGCCGGCGGGTCACCGTCGACGGCCACGACCGCCTCGTGGTCGGGATGGTGGAGAACCCCGAGGACCTGACCGACGAGTTCGCCCTCGTCGACCCGGCACACGCCGACCCGCCGAAGAGCGTCACCGTCCTCGTCGCCGGGGACCGGGCCTCCCTGGAGGCGTTCCGCGCGACCATCGACGGTCCCCTCGTACGCGAATCCCGGCCCGGCACGACCCGTACCGTGATCGCCGCCACCACCCTGGCGCTTTCCACCGTCGGTCTGCTGCTGGTGTCGCTGGTCGCCGCGGCCGGGTTCATCGTGGTGGCGCAGCGCCGGCTACGGCAGCTCGGCATGCTCGCCGCGATGGGCGCCACCCGACGACACCTGCGACTGGTGTTGCTGGCCAACGGCACCGCCGTCGGCGCGGTCGCCGCGGTGCTCGGCACCACCGTCGGCGTCGCCGCCTGGCTGCTCGTCGCCGAGCGCGTGGAGACGGCCGCTGGGCACCGCATCGACCGGTTCGACCTGCCCTGGCCGACGCTCGGCGCGGGGATGGTGCTGGCCGTGGCGACCGCGACCGCCGCCGCGTGGTGGCCGGCGCGGGCGATCGCGCGTACCCCGATCATGAGCGCACTGTCGGCGCGGCCGCCACGGCCCCGACCGGCCCGGCGCACCGCGGCGGTCGCCGTGATCCTGCTCGCCGCCGGCGTCACCTGCCTGCTGCTCTCCGGCGGAAAGAAGCCGGTACTGATCTCCGCCGGCACCATCGCCACCGCCGTCGGGGTGCTCTTCGTCGGGCCCACGGCGATCCGGTTGTTGGCCGCGGCGCGCGGCGGGATGCCGGTGGCCGTCCGGCTGGCGCTGACCGACCTGGTCCGCTACCAGGCCCGGGCCGGTGCGGCGCTCGCCGCGATCAGTCTCGCCCTGGGGATCTCGGTGGCGGTGGTGGCCGGGTCCGCCGCCGCCGATCACCAGGCCAAGCAGGCCGCCGGCCAGGGCAACCTGGCCGAGGGCCAACTCCTGGTCCGCATCGGCCGACCCACCCCGGTGATCCCGGTACGCACCCCGGAGCAGCTCGCCAGTTTGCAGGCCCAGATGGAGGCCATGGCCGGAAACCTCGGCAGGACCACCGTGACCCCGCTCGACATGGCGGTGGTCGCCTCCTACACCGAGCCGGGCCAGCCCGGAGGCCAACCCGGCCACCCCGCCGTCGAGATCGGCCCGCCGGTCGCCGACCGCCAGCAGATGACGACCTACCCCCTCTATGTCGCCACCCCGGAGCTGCTCCGGCTCTACCGCCTGGACAGCGCGGCGGTCGCGGCCGACACCGAGGTGCTCACCGCCCGCACCGGCGCACTCGAACTGGTGAACATCCCCGAACGCCGCGTCTACCCGAAGACCCAGGCGCTCCCCGACACCCGGTACACCTCGATGCCGAACTCGATGGTCACCGCAGGCATGATGGCCCGCCACGGCTGGCAGCCCACGCGGGTCGGCTGGCTCATCGAGGCGGGCCACCCGCTCAGCGAGCAGGAACTGTCGACCGCGCGGAACCTCGCCACGAGCGCCGGCTTCACCATCGAGTACCGCCACGAGCGGGCCTCCCTCGGCTCACTGCGGACCGGGGCGGTCGCCGCCGGCGCGCTGCTCGCCCTCGGCATCCTGGCCATGACCGTCGGCCTCATCCGCGGCGAGGCAGCCGGGGACCTGCGCACCCTGGCCGCCACCGGCGCGCCTCGGCGGGTCCGGCGCACCCTGACCGCCACGACGGCCGGGGCGCTCGCGTTCCTCGGCGCCATTCTCGGGCTGGCCGGCGCGTACGTCGGGTTGGTGAGCGTGCTGCACCACGACCTCGGCGCGCTCAGCGACGTGCCGGTCGCGCACCTGGCGGCGACGGTCGTCGGACTGCCGGCGCTCGCCGCGATCGCCGGATGGCTGCTCGCCGGCCGCGAACCGCGGTCCCTGGGCCACCGCAGGCTGGACTAGTCACTCGAATCGATATTAGAAATGTTTAAGAATTCGATTAGCGGAGCCTTACGTAGACATCATTTCCGGCACCCGATGTGCCCGTCTGACCGCGCAGAGAATTGATTTCACCGGCTCGTTGATTTCCTCGGGCCGCACTCACTAATGTTGGCCAGCGTCCGTTCCGAATGCCGGTCTCCACCTGGAGGGCCCGGGATGTGGAAGGAGCTGCACCCGTTGCCACCCGTGCGCACCCGGCCCACCGGATCGCGTCTGCTCGCCGGAATCCTCGCCGTCGCGGCGGCCGCCATGGTGGTCGTCGGGCCGGCCGCGCCTGCCCACGCCGCCCCGTCGGCCGCCGAGGTGCAGCAGCAGATCGAAACGGCGTTTGAAAAGCTCGAACCCGTCATCGAGCAGTACAACAAGGTACGCACGGACCTGACCGCGAACCAGCGGAGATCGGCCGAACTGAGCCGGCAAATCGAGCCACTCGGCAAGTCGGTGGAGGTCAGCCGGACGCGGGTCCAGGAGATCGTGTCGGGGTACTACAAGCGGGAGAAGTCCCTTTCCACATTCAACGCCCTGCTGTCTCCCGGCGCGCCGCCGACCGAAGTGGGGGACCAGCTCGCGCTCGTGAATCAGGTGGCACATTCGGAGCAGCGGCAGATCACCCAACTGTCGACCCAGCAGGCGAGCTACGACGCCGACAAGGAGAAGGTCGACGCGCTGATCGCGGTACAGCAGCGCCAGCAGGCCCAGCTGGCGGCCCGCAAGAAGACCATCGACGCCGAGATCAAGCGGCTGGACGCGCTGCGCAAGAAGATCGCCGCAGCGGACGCGGCCAAGGCGGCCGCGGAGGCCGCGGCCGCCAGAGCCGCAGCCGCCGCGCAGTCGGCCGCCACGTCGACCAGCACCTCGCCGATCACGTCGACCAGCTCGCTGTTCATCGGCGGGCAGTGTCCCGCCGTCGCCATCACCGGCAGCGGCGGCGTCGCGGCGAAGACGGCGTGCAAGCAGATCGGCAAGCCGTACGTGTGGGCGGCCAACGGCCCGGACTCCTTCGACTGCTCCGGCCTGACCCAGTACGCCTGGGCCGCCGCCGGGGTGCAGCTGGACCACTACACAGGTGCTCAGTGGACGTCGGGTGTGGCGGTGAGCAAAGCCAACCTCCGTACGGGTGACCTGGTCTTCTTCTACTCCGACCACCACCACATGGGCATCTACGTCGGCAACGGGCTGATCGTCCACGCCCCGCACACCGGGGACGTGGTCCGGATGGCGCAGCTGGCGAACATGCCGTACAGCGGTGCCCGCCGCCCCGGCTGACAGAGGTGGTGGCTCAGGTAGGCCTACGGCATGCCGGGAAGCCGGACCGTGACGAGAAGACCGCCAGCGGGGCTGGGGACGAGGTCGAGGGTCCCGTGGTGGGCGCGGACGATGCTGTGCACGATGGCCAGGCCGAGGCCGACGCCGGCGTGTTCGTCGGTGCGTACGCGTTCGGTTCCGCGCTGGAACGGTTCGATGAGGGTCGGTATCAGTTCCGAGGGGAGCCGGTGACCCGTGTTCTCGACTTGCAGCACGGTGGTGTCGCCGTGTGCCGCGGTGTGGACCGTCACGGTGCCGTCGGCGGGGAGGTTGTGGACGATGGCGTTCTGGACGAGGTTTGTCACCATCCGCGACAGGAGTTCGGCGGAGCCGCTGGTCGGGGCCGCTCCGCTGGTGACGTCGAGGGTGATCCGGCGCTGCTCGGCGAGGGGAAGCAATGTCTCGGCGGCTTCTTCGGCGATGAGGGAGAGGTCGACGCTCTCGCGGGTGAAGTTTCCGCGGTCGCCGCGGCTGAGCAGCAGAAGGGCCTCGGTGAGGTCGATCGCCCGCGTATTGGCGACGTGCAGGCGTTCGATGAGTTCGTCCCGGTCCCGCGTCGGGTCCTTGCGGGCGACGTCGAGCAGCGTCCGGGAAATCGCCAGCGGGGTGCGCAGTTCGTGGGAGGCGTTCGCGGCGAATCTCTGCTGTTCGGCGACGTGGGACTCGAGCTTTTCGAGCATGGTGTCGAAGGCGTCGGCGAGTTCGCGGAATTCGTCGTGGCGGCCCGGCAGCCGGATCCGGTGGGAGAGCGACCCCGTCGTGGCCATGCGGGTGGCGTCGGTGATGCGAGTCAGGGGGGCGAGCATCCGGCCGGCGAGAAGCCACCCTCCCAGCAGACCGAATATCAACAGAAACACGAACACTTCGGCTGCCCGTGGGGCGAAAGCGCGTAGGAGGTCGTCGCGGCTGGGGCTTCCCAGAGGGGGAAGTTCGTGGCGGCGGATCAATGGCCGCACGGCGGGTGCCTCGGGTACGTATCGCAGGAGGAACACCCACACAGCCGCGAGGAGCAACGTGCCTGCGAGCATGAGAAAGCCGGCGTAGCTGGCGGTGAGTTTGAGGCGAACGCTCAGACCAGGGGCTCTATCCACGGCACTGCCTCATGCCTCGATGTGGGGTGCTGTGTCGATGCGGTAGCCAACGCCGGGCACCGTGGCGATGATCCAGGGTTCGCCGAGCCGTTTGCGCAGCGCGGAGACGGTGATGCGTACGGCGTTGGTGAGCGGGTCCGCGTTCTCGTCCCAGGCCCGCTCCAGCAGCTCCTCGGCGCTGACGACCCCGCCCTCGGCGGCGACGAGAACTTCCAGCACCGCGAACTGTTTGCGGGTGAGCGCGACGTAGCGTCCGTCGCGGAAGACCTCCCGGCGGAACGGGTCGAGCCGCAGACCGGCGAGCTCGCGGACGGGCGGCCGGACGTAGCCGCGTCTGCGGTCGAGCGCCCTCAACCGCAGGACGAGCTCCCGCAGCTCGAACGGTTTGGTGAGGTAGTCGTCGGCGCCGAGCTCGAACCCGGAAGCCTTGTCGTCGATCCGGTCGGCAGCGGTGAGCATGAGGATCGGCGTGCCGCTGCCGGACGCGACGATGCACCGGGCGACCTCGTCGCCGGACGGGCCGGGAATGTCACGGTCGAGGACCGCGAGGTCGTAGGCGTTCACGCTGAGCAGTTCCAAGGCAGAGTCGCCATCGCCGGCGATGTCGGCGGCAATCGCCTCCAGCCGCAGACCGTCACGGACGGCCTCGGCCAGGTAGGGCTCGTCCTCCACGATCAGTACGCGCATCCCTGAACCCTATGTGCCGGCACCCGGCACGCGACTCATCCAGCCGACACCGGCGCCGGGCGCGGCCGCTCCGATGGCACCTCCGTAGTGCGCCACCAGCGGCGTGACGCCAGCCCGGCCAGCACCGCGCCGGCGGCGTTGACCAGTACGTCATCCACGGACGACACCCGGTCCAGCCGCAGGACGTACTGTGCGATTTCCACCAGGACCGAGCAGCCCGTCCCGAGCGCCAGGATCCGCGGCACGGACGCCAGCGCCGCGAACCGCATCGGGGCGAAGAACCCCAGCGCCGCGAAGATCAGCAAATTGCCGCCGATCCCGACCGGCCCCATCGTCACCAGATCCCGCAGCGGGACCAGGCTCACCCGGCCCGGGACGACGCCCGCCCCCGGGCCCGGCATCAAGGTCAGCCATACGAGCGGCACCGTCCCGTAGACCATGCCCACCTCGGCCAGCGACATGCGCCACGCCGAGGTGACGCCGGCGGCACGCCGACCCAGCGCCAGAGCCCACACCACCAGAGCGGCCAACGGCAAGCCGACCAGCATCATGAGCAGCACACCGTTGAACGTGTCGAAGCAGCCGTGCCACCGCCCGGCCATGCACCTCGGAGCGGACATCAGGAGCGGCCGCCGCACGACGAACGCCGCGCCCGCCAGGCCGAGGATCGCCAGGCCGACGAGCACGATCATGCGCGTGCGGCGGGGCGGCGCCGGCAGGGATGCATTCTGATTCACGCACCCATTCAAGACGACGGGCCGTTGCAGTGGCGTATGCAGTTCTGGATACGTCCGCGATACACCCCGACCAACCAGATCGCCAAGCTGCGCGGGTACCACGATCGGTACCCGCGCCCGCTCAGGTCACCGCCGGGGCGGGTTCGGGATCGCCATGCAGGATGGCAGCGCGCGTACGACTGCGGGGACGACGAACGTGGTGCGGCCTTCGCGGTCGTTGCGGATGGCGTACCCGAAGGCCAGGGTGTCGGCGGCCGGGATCTTGTCAGGCCGGATGGTGATGACCACGCTCCCGTCCTGGATCCGGTAGGAGACCGGATAGCGGTCCAGTTCCTCCCGAGTCGCGGTGGAAAGGAACGGGAACGCCGGATCCATGTCGAGCGGTGCCGTGCACTGATCGGCCGGGACCATCCGCATGACGACCGTACGCGCACCGGCCCGCGCGAGCTCGGCGTTGAGCTTGTCCGTGTCCTTCAGCCGCTCGGCGCGGAACGAGACGGCGACCGAGCCGTCGGCGTTCTTGTCCACTGTGTACGCCGCAGCCGGTTCGGCGATGAAGAACGCGGTGCCGGCGGCGGCCACGGTCGCGCTGGCCAAGCCGACGACGAGCCGGCGACGTCCATGCCGCCGAGGTGACACCTGTGGCCCGGCGAGGACCCGTTCGAGCAGGGCCTGCGCTTGCGAGTCGCGCGGATCAGGTTCGGTGATGGTGAGGGCGGGATCGGCCGCGCGCAGGCGGTCCAGAGCGTCGTTCATGGGCTGGTGCTCCCTTCGGGAACGATGGATGACCGGGTGCGCCGGGCCGCCGAGGTGCCCTGTTCGTCCGTTGCCAGCAACCGCTGGGCGAATCGCCGCCGCGCCCGGTGCAGCCGCACCTTGAGCGCGGTGCGCGAACAGTGCAGGACGAGTGCCGCTTCGGCCACGTCCAGCCCTTCCCACTCGATCAGCCGCAGGAGCTCCTGGTCGGCCGGGGACAGCTCGGCGAGCACCGCGCGTACGCGGATCTGCTCGTCGACCCGGCCGGAATGGTCCGCCACCTGGGCGTCGCCTCCGGCAGCCGCCTTGGCAGTCAGCCGTTCCCGGCGCGTACGCCCCCGCAATTCGTTGGCGATGACCTGCCGGGCGGTGGAAAAGAGCCAGGCTCGGGCGTGGTCGGCCGGCAGTTCGCCGAACCGGCGCCAGGCGATGAGGAACGTGCCGGCGACGATGTCGCCCGCCGCGTCGGCGCCTACCCGACGGGTAGCGAAACGCGTCAACTCCGCGTAGTGGGCGTCGAACAGTTCCTCGAAGCGCCTTCGAGCGGCCGCGTCGTCTTGTTCCATACCTGGGGATGTCCGCCTGGAGCCCTCTGGTTACCGGTCTGAACTCTAAGCCCACGCCATGACGGCCTGCGCCGAGCGCCTCCGGCGGCTGCTGGGTACCGAGGAGTCAGTCGATGATGTTCAGTTCGGTCAGCGCGTCGTCGGGGAGGGCCAGCGCGGCAGCGGCGACGTTCTCCCGCAGGTGCGCGACGGACGAGGTGCCGGGGATGAGCAGGATGTTCGAGGAGCGGTGCAGCAGCCACGCCAGTGCCACCGCCATCGGGGTGGCGTCGAGGCGGGCGGCGACCGCGTGCAGCTCCTCGGACTGCAACGGGGAGAAGCCGCCGAGCGGGAAGTAGGGCACGTAGGCGATGCCCAGCGCCGCGAGCGAGTCGACGAGGGGATCGTCGTCCCGGTTGGCGATGTTGTAGAAGTTCTGCACGCACACCACCGAACCGATGGACTGCGCCTCGGCAATCTGCTCGGCGTTGACCGTGCTGAGCCCGAGATGCTTGATCAGCCCCTGCTGCTGCAGCTGGGCGAGGACCGTGAACGGCTCTTCGATGGAGCCGGGGGTGGGGCGGTCGAACCCGCCGACGCGCAGGTTGACCACGTCGAGCACGTCGAGGCCGAGGCGAGCCAGGTTGTCGTGCACGGCCTGGCGTAGCTGCTCCGGAGCGAGGGCCTGCGGCCAGTTGCCCTCGGCGTCCCGCAGCGCCCCGACCTTCGTGACGATGTGCAGATCGTCGGGATAGGGGTGCAGGGCCTCCTTGATGATCTCGTTGGTGACGTACGGGCCGTAGAAGTCGGCCGTGTCGATGTGGTTGATCCCCAGGTCGACGGCCTCGCGCAGCACGGCGACGGCAGCGGGGCGATCGGCCGGTGGACCGAAGACGTGCGGGCCGGCCAGTTGCATCGCGCCGTACCCCATGCGGGTGACCGTCAGATCCCCCATGTTGAACGTCCCGCCGGGCAGGCTGGTCGACGTCATGCGGATTCCTCTCCCTGTTGTCGCAAATCCGCGAGTTTCCCACCGACGCGGCCACCAAACGGGAGGAGCTGCGGACGTTCTGGCGAGAGATGTCCGAGCGGATGGCCCCGCCTGGCGGAAGTGATGATCAGCCGGCTCGGTCGTCAGCGCAACGCTGGCCGGTCGACGGCTGGGCGATCAGCCGAGGTTCCACATCCTCCGGCAGCTCAGCACCGCAGAGCGCGCAGATGTAGTCGTCGTCGCGGACGACGTTGCGCTCGCCGCAGTCAAGGCAGCGCCGAAAGACGACGGCCGCGGTGAAGCCTTCCGGGCGGCCGATACCCGCCCGATCGAGGGCTGCGGCCACCGCCGCCCATGAGGTGGGAGCGGGGCAGTAGCCGATGGACTGGTTGCTCACCTCGATCACGACCCAGCCGTCCCGCTCGCCGGCGAAGGCGATCTCCCCCGCACCGAGGACCTCCCCACCGCCGGCGCAGGCGACGTGCTCGCTGCGTCTCGACGCGAGCCGCAGCGTGCCGCCGGGGTCGATGACGTAGGTGAACGGCTCGTCACGGTCGCGCGGATCCGCGGCCGTCAGGTAGGCGTCGAGATCGACCGATGATCGGATGGGCCAGCCCTCGGGAGAGCCGACGACCGACGCCCGTACGTCCGCCGGGCCGACGTACCGGTATCGACGCCCCGCCGCTACCACGGCATCGACCCTACGCCCGCGCGGCCGCCGCCGTGGACAACCGCACCGGTCCGGCCAGCGGTGGAGCCGCCGCCGAGCGAGGGCCAGCTAGCCCTCCCGCACCCACGGCCGCAGCTTCTCCGGGTTGCGGACCGCCCAGATCCGGGTGACGCGCCCGTCGGAGACGTCGAACGAGGCTACGGTCATGACGACGCCGGCGCGCTGGGCTACCAGGCCCGGCACACCGTTGACCGACCGCTCCAGGAGTTCGAGCCCCGGAGCCTTATCGGCAATGGCGACCATGTACTGGGCGATGCGCGCGCCGCCCTCGACCGGGCGCAGGACGGTGCCGACCATGCCGCCGCCGTCGGCGGTCATCACGGCAGCCGGATTGAGGAGACCGACTAGGGCTGCGATGTCCTTGGTCTCCCATGCCTCTTTGACGTGCCTCACCACGTCGGCGTGGCCGGTCGCCGTCACCGGAGCGCGCGCGACGCTCACCCGCCGCCGGGCGGAGGCGGCCAGTTGCTTGCAGGCCGCAGGGGTCCGGCCGAGAACGTTGGCGATCTCGGCGAACGGGTACCGGAAGACATCCTGCAGGACGAACGCCACTCGCTCGGCGGGCGTCATCGACTCCAGGACGACGAGGAAGGCCATGGCCACCGACTCGTCCAGGACGATCTGGTCAGCGGGGTCTGCAGAGCCGGTGGGGTCGGCGCCGCCCGCGTGGTCCCACTCGGTGCGGTCGGGCAGCGGCTCGGGCAGCCACGCGCCGACATAGCGTTCACGGCGGGCCCGCGCCGAGCCGAGCAGGTCCAGGCAGATGCGGCTGGTCACCGTCGTCAGCCAGGCGCCGGGGGACAGGATCTCCTCCTGCCGGCTGCGTGGCAGTCCGTACCAGCGTGCGTAGGCATCCTGGACGGCGTCCTCGGCCTCGGTCACCGAACCGAGCAACCGGTAAGCGACATTGATCAGTTGGCGTCGCTCGCCGGCTATCTCATCGTGGCTGGTCCCGACAGTCCCCATGCCTTCGGCCGCCCCTCGCCTTACCTTTCGCAAGCCCGCGTCGTCGGGCTGGTGAGACCTTAACGATCTACTGCCCGAGGGCGGAAAAGGGGACTGTGACATGGCCGCTCAGGTGACGGCGACGGCGACGGCGACGGCGACGGCGACGGCGACGGGGATGGCGACGGCGAACGCACAGCGCAGCTCCTCGTTCCTGCAAATCGCGATCGCCCTGCAGACCCTGACCATCTTCCTTCAGGCGGTCTCCGCCGGACTGCTGCTGACCTCGTCCTACGGAGAGACGCTGCACAGTGTCGGAGCACGTGTGATGTACGGGGCGTCGATGCTGTACCTGCTCGCGGCGGTGCTGGCGTGGAAGCCGGGCGGCGGCTCGTCCCGGCCTGTCTGGCACGCGTCAGGTTTCCTCGTACTCGCCTCGGTCCAGGTCGTGCTCGGCATCGCGCACGTCCCGTCGGTCCATCTCCCCCTGGGTGTCTTGATGTTCGGTCTGAGTGTGCTGGCGCTGGCCCGGCGCTAAGGTCCGATACGGGGCCCGCCGGGATCAACTAGCCCGCCCCAACTCCCCGAACCACGCCCTGACCTCCGGGAACCGGCACTAGCCTGGGTTGAGCGAGGAGGTACGGCGCGCTTCCCTCCGGCAGCCGACCATGTCGATCATGGGGGTGGCCATGCGCGGGCCGAGACGTGGCCGGGTCTGGGCGGCCGGGCTGTGGCTACGCCAGCGCCGGCGCAGGTGGCGCACCCGACGCGAACGCCGCACCGAGCGGAGCCTGCGCCGGCGGACGGACCACCGGACCGACCACCGGATGAGCTGGCGGCACCACCACGGGCTGCGCTGGGCGATCATCGCCACCGCCACGATCCTCGTGGCGTGGACCGTCTACTCGCTGGTGCTGACCGTCCTCGACGCCGAGCCCGGTTTCCTGCCCATGTCGCGCTGGTGCGCGGGACAGCCGCCGAGGTCGTACTACTGCGGGCAGGTGGAGGGCTTCGTCAAGGGCCCGCTGATCCTGGGGCTCGGCCTCGCGGTGTTCATCTTCTGGCGGTATCTCCGGGTCCGCCGCTGGTACGACCGCAACGCCCTGCGCAACCGCCAGATGGTGATCCCCACCGCCGAACGCGACATCAGCGGCGTCCACGTGGTCGGCCGGGACGAACTGTGCGAACTGATGATCCACCGCCTCCGCGACGAGCACCACCGCCGTCCGCTGCTGCTGGTGGGCGGCATCGGCAGCGGCAAGACGGCGACTCTGGTCCGCCTCGCGGAGCTGCTGATGGCCACCGACGTCGTACCGATCGGGATCGACCTGCGCACCGTCACCACTCCGGAGCAGCTGAACTTCCACCAGCTCGCCCAGGCACAGTTCGAGCGCACCATCGACACCCAACTGCACGCCAGCGGCGAGGCGGACAAGGTGTGGCGGCGGCTCTGGCTGGAGAACCGCATCGTCGTGCTCGCCGACGGCCTGGAGGAGGTGCTCGCCGACACCGCGCAGCCCGCCGACCGGGACAGCCTGCTGCGGGAGGCCGTCCGGGGCGCGGTCCGGGAGCGGCTGCCCCTGGTGGTCGCGTCGCGCCCCGCCGATCCGCTGCGCGGGCTGGACGCGCTGCTGCTGCAACTGGAGCCGCTCGCCCAGGGCGCCGCCCTGGCGTACGTGCAGAGCCGCAGCCGCCGCTCGGATGCCGGGCAGCGGTCGGACCGGATCACCGGGCTGGTCAAGGCCGCCGACGTGGCCGAGTCACCGTTCTACCTGCGGGTCATCGGCCAGCTCTACGAAATCGACCGCCTCGACCGGGTCGAGCCGGCGGGGCGGGGCAGATCCGCGCTGCGCTGGAGTCTGCTGGAGGAGTGGTACGAGGCCACCCTCGCCGGGGACCTGTACGAGGACTACGGCATGCCGCCGACCGAACGGTCCGACGCCATCGAGGTGCTCTCCGCGCTGGCCTGCCTCGGTCTACGTGACAACCAGCAGTCGGTGCGCACCACCGCACTCAGCGGCGCCGACGGCACCCCGGACGCCGGCCGCCAGTGGATCCTCGCCGAACTGCGATCCCGGCTGCACAAGCTCAGCCCTGACAACCCGCAGGACATCGGGCTCGCCGAGACCACCGGGGACGCGCTCAACATCGTGGTGAAGCGGCAGGACGGGGTGCGTTTCCAGCACGGGGTGATCCAGGCGTACCTCGGCTCGCGTTTTCTCGCCGCCGCCCTGCGCGACGACGCCTTCCTGGAGCGGGCCTTCACCCGCAACCACGGCCCCGGACGGGAGCTGCTCTCAGCCCTCACCCTCTACGGCCGCAGCGGCGGGGTGTTCGAACAGCTGGACGGGCGACGGATGCCACCCGCCGCACGCGGAAGGCTGCGCCGCGTCGGTGACGCCGTCCGGCAGAGCGTGCGCATCCGCCCGAGCGCCGAGGACGCGACGGTCACCCGTAACCGGTCGGTCAGCCTCGTCCAGCGGCTCTGCGCCGAGGCGACCGGGACGCGGAACCGCACCCGGGCCCTGGAGATGTTCGCGACCGCGCTGGACATGGACGCCGCCAGCGGGCACACGCTGCACCGGAAACTCGCCGACGCCATCCGCGGCGCCTGGCCCACCTACCAGGGGGACGGCTCGGTCACCGACCGCCCGCTCGAAGACGCCAAGATCGCTCTCGTGCACCGGTACGGCGACGCCGCCCGGCAGCTCGGGAACCGGCCCCCGGAGGGCGGGCCCCGGGCCCAGCAGCCAGAGCCGCAGTACCGCCAGCTGTTCCAGATGATGGCCGAGGAGACGTCCTACCTGCCCCGACTGGCCGCGGCCCGGGAGATCGCCAGCGGCGGCGACGCGGCCGTCCGCGCGCTGCACGACCTGCTCGACGAGCCGCCGGAGACGGCCGACACCCTGGGCCGGGAACGCCTGGAGGAGCTGCGGACCTGGATCGCCCCGTCGCTGTTCCTCTTCGCCGAGGGTGTGTACGCCCCGGGCGAACCGGACTGGCGGGGCGTGGCCCGGGAGACTCTGCGGCGGTGGGTGCACCGCCTGGCCACCGACGCGTCGGACGGGGCCCGCGTCTACGAGCTCACGCTCGCGCAGGGCTTCCGGCTGGCGGCCAACTGCCGCACGTACCCGGCGCACCGCAGCATCCTGATCGAGGAGGCCGAGAAGGCGCTGCGGTACTCCCGGTTCTGGTACTCGCACCTGGTGCTCCTGCAAGCGCTCACCCTGCTGGCCCTGCCCCGCGATCCCAGCGAGACGTTGCGCGAGCGGGGTCACGGTTCGGACCCACGCGGCCTGGTCACCTTCTGGACCTCGATCGCCGGCGGCGGGCACCGTGCCCCGCAGCCCGGCAGCGGTACGGCACACCCGCTCGTCCTCGAGGTCGCCGACCTGTGCGTGGAGGCGCTCACCGACCGCCATCCGGAACGGCGCTGCTGGGTGGACGAGCGGGAGATCGTCGGACGGGTGGGAGCGGCCAGCTCCCAACCCGGCGTCCGCCGGATGCAGGACTCCTGGCTGCCACCGTCACACGGCTGGGCCGTCCTGGAACCGCGAGCCCAACGGCTGCTGGCCGACGTGATGCTGCTGCTCAACCTCGCCGACCGGGGACAGGACAACTCCGAGCGGGCCCGCCGGCTCAGCCGGGCCAGCCGGGCCGAGCTGCCGCCGTGCCTCACCATCGACCGCAGCGCCATGCGAGTCACCCTCAGCCGCCGCCAGGCCCACGACGTCCAACCCGGCTCCACCTGCATCGACGACTGCCCGTTCCGGCTGTGCCCGCTGCCGCCAAAGGGGGACGAGTTGCCGTACCAGATGGACGAGGCGTTCTGCGCCCACCAGATCGATCTCGTCGGGCACTGGTTCCGCGCGCCCGGGCGGGCGGACTGGCAGGCGGTCAACCGGGAGGACCTGCGGACATTCTGGCGGGAGATGTCCGAGCGCATGGCGCCGGCCTGGCGGAAATGACGATCAGCCGGCTCGGTCAGAGCAGACGCTGGTCGGTCGACCGCTGGGCCCTCAGCCGAGGTTCCACATCATCCGGCAGCTCAGCACCACAGAGCGCGCAGCTGTAGTCGTCGTCGCGGACGACGTTGCGCTCACCGCAGTCAAGGCAGCGCCGGAAGACGACGACCGCGGTGAAGCCTTCCGGGCGGTCAGTGGTGGTACTTCCGCGTCAGCGGGGTACGGTCACCTGCTGCTCCGGGGTCGGCTTGCCGGCGCCCGGGAAGTGCACCTCGGTGTCGAAGGCGAGCACGCCGTAGTGTCCGCCCGAGGTGTATCCGGTGAATCGGATCGTGTAGGCGTCGCTGCCCGTCGTCGGGGTGACCGCGTGCGGCACCTGACGGCCGCAGGAGGCGGTGTGCCCGGGCCCGTTCCCGCTCGGTGACGTGGCGGTGAGGGAGTAGTCCTGTTCGCCGGTGTGGCTGACCCGGCAGGTGATGGTCAGGCTCAGCGGTTCACGCGAGTCCGGGAGCCATTGGCCGCCGTCGAGGAAGAAGGGCTCGACGAAGACGTACGGGTTCAGGTAGTAGCCGCCCGTGTCGTTCTTGCGCAGCCGTTGGGTGCAGAAGAGGAACTTCCCCTTCGTTTTGCCGCTGAGCGAGACGTACACCTGCTGGCCGGCCTGGAGGGTGCAGGTCTGCGACAGGAGGGTGTAGCCGCGGGGGAACTCCGGGGCCGGGGTGGCCTTGGCGGCCGGGGCCGGCGCCGGGGCGGCGGACGAGCCGCCCCGCGCTGCCGAAGGCGGGCGCGGTTTCGGCGTCGGGGAGGCGCTCGCGGACAGGTTGTTCGGCGTTGGTGTCAGTGCCGTGGCGGCGCTGGTCGTCGCCCCGGCGGCACTGGTCGCGGCGGCGGGCGTCGGGGCGGCCCAGACGGCGCCGGCTCCGGCGGTGCCGGGTCGGGCGCAGCCGGCGAGGCCGGTGGCGAGCAGCAGCAGCGTCAGTGCGCCGCGGCGGACGAGCGGACAGCGCCGCCGGATCGGTGCGCTCACCGCTGCACCGTCGCGGTTGCGTAGCCGTCGGGGTAGAACTGGTAGTAGTCGTGGTACCGGACCGTGAAGGTAGTGGTGCCGCGTGGCAGCGAGTAGGTGAGGGCGTATCTGCCGCTGGCGTCCAGCTTGCCGCGCCAGAACTCCTGCTCGGGCCCGCCGTTGGTCGACGCGGTGATCCACCAGTAGTGGTCGTCGCCGATCGGCGAGCTCCAGGTCACGGTGAGCTGCGCGGTGCCCTTGTCCTTGCCGGTCCCCGCCTGGGCGGTGACCGCCAGGTCGGTGACCGGCGGCGTCGGCGGGTGCGCCGGCCCGAAGGAGTGCAGCAGCTGCGTGTCCTGGTAGGGGTCGTTGGAGGTGACGGCCCAGGCCCGGGTGCCGTCCCGGCTGACCAGCAGCGTGCCCTCCCAGAGGTTGTCGCCGTTGCGGAAGTCGACGGCGTACGCCGGGACGGTGCTGCCCTTGGCATAAAGGTAGATATCGGGGTCACCGGTGTCGGTCGAGGCGCGCCCGATGGCGACGGTGGAGCCGTCGCCGGACCAGGCGGCGTCCTGCGGGTAGACCCCGCTGGGGTAGACGGTGGCGTCGGTGAGATCCGGCAGCCGGTACGAGTGGTGCTCGTACGGGTTGCCCACCGTCTCGACCACTTCGGTGCCGTCCGGGCTCACGGCGTAGTCGATCAGGTTGCTGCCGGTGTTGTCCCGCCGGGCGACGATCGTCGGGCTGTCGCCGGACACGTCGATGACGTACGTGGTGACCGGCGAATAGTCGGTGTCGCCGGCGACGAGGAGGCCGGGCGCGCCGGGGCTGGCGTCGATGATCGGGTGGTACTTGGGGCCCCCGGTGTAGACCACCGGCGGGGTGCCGGGCGCGGACCAGATCAGCAGACCGCCGGAGCCGATGCCGGCGTCGATGAACCCGCCGACGACCTTCTCGCCGGTCGGTTCGACCGTGTACAGCCGGGCGCCGACGGGTGCGGGGTAGCTGGCGATGACGGTGAGGGTGGCGGCGTCCAGCGCGATGATCCGGTTGAAGCTCTGGGCCGCGTACAGGATGCGCCCGTCGTCGCTGAGGACGAGGTCGGAGATGTCGGCGACGGCCGTGACCCGGTTCAGCAGCCGGCCGTCGAGGTCGGTCACCACCAGCGGCAGCCCGCCGCCGACGCCCTGGGCGAGGTAGAGGCGGCCGCGGGCCTCGTCGAGTTCGATTGCCCGCAGGTCGGTCACCGGCAACTGGGTGCCGACGCTCTTCAACAAGGCCGTCTCGGCGGCGGCCGGCGCTGCTCTCAGCAGCTCCCCGGCGCTGAGCCCGATCGCCGTGAACATCCCGGACGCCAGCAGTTGACGACGCCGCATGACACCTCCCCGTGTCGGCCAGCCGCCGTACCGACGGCCGGACGAAACCCTAATACCGGGCTCGCGGGGTTGGAAGCAGCGGCGATGACGTGATCCGGCGAAAGGACCAGGGCACCTGTCGCCGGTCTGGCGGCGGGTGCCCTGGCGGATGGCACTCCACCGGACTGGCGCCAACGTTCGGTGATCGAGCTGCACGGAAGCCGGGCTTGACGCGACGGGCATTCCCGGGCGTACTCGATATACGTTCCCGCACCGCCGGGCGGCGTGGTCGGCCACAGAGGCGCGCAGGGCACTCTCAGGACGAAGTGCTGCTGTTGCTCGCGCTGGCGTTGCGGAGGACACCGAGAGATGGGAGGTCCCACATGAAGGATCACTCGTCGGCGAGTTGAGCCGCACCACTGTGGCGCTTGTTGAGCGCTGCCGGTGGCGAGAGTCCTGACCGCTTGTGGCTCGGCTTGGCCGCCTGTCCCCGTGTCCGCCCGTTGACCTCAGCCTGCAGTACGGACTGTGGCGGCACCTGTGGCCGGCTGCCTGCCCCTGGGCGGGCCTGGACTATTCGTCGGCTCGATCACAGAGAGGTATTGGCCGACCTCTGCACGCACAGACGGTTCCGCCTTGCCGGCCATTCCGCGGCAAGGTCGCGCCCGCCCGGGCACCAGCCCTGTGCGGGTAGGCGCGACCTGGACCTCATCCCCCGTCGCTATTGAATCCCTACAAAACGAAGCTGGAGCACGAACATGATCTCGACCCTCATTAATCCGAATAGGCTGACGGCTGCCTCATCGGTCCGCCTGCTCAGGGCGACGCCATTCGAGGCTCTCGCCCGGCGACGTGTCGACAGGTGGTGGGCCGTTGGCATCGCTTGAGCAGCGGCCGCCTGACCCGCCCGTCGAGGTGCGGTCGGGGCGGGAGCGGCTGGAGAACCGAATCCAGGTGCTGATCATGCTGTTGATCGGCGGCGCGGCCGGCGCAGCCTCGTTCCGTCACGTCCATGACGTCGCGGCGGCGCACGGCCAGCCGGGCTGGCTCGCCTGGGCCGACGCGGTCGTGCTGGAACTGGCCTCGATCGCCGCCGGTCTGGAACTGCGCCGCAACCGGCGCCTGGGCAAGAGCGTCGCCTTCCCGGCGACCGTGCTGACAGTGGCGGTGTTCCTGTCCCTGTCGGCCCAGGTCGTGGAGGCCGAAGCGTCGGTGATCGGCTGGGTCGCCGCCGCGCTGCCGGCGCTCGGCTTCCTGACGATGGTGAAGATCGCCCTCGGCCGCGCCGATCCCGCCCCGCCCGGCCACACCGCCCGACCCGCACCGGGCGAGCCAGGACCGCCGCTGCTCGTGGACGCCGCGGTCCCGGACATCCGACAGCCGGTCCCCGGACCGCCGCTGCCGGTCCCCGCGAGGACTGCCACGGTCCGGGACTGCACCACCGCGGTCCCGGACCAGGACCGGGCGGTCCCGGACCGCCGACGCGGCGGCCCGCCGGTCCGGGACCGGGGCCCGGAGATCACCGCGCTGGTCCCGGCCGCCCGGACCGCCGCCCACACCCTCGCCGTCCAAGGGACACCGCTGTCCCGCAAGGAACTCGCCCGACAGCTACGCGCGGACGGGCACCACCTGTCCAACGCCACCGCCTCAGCACTCGTGCGCGTCCTACGCGCCGAGACCACCGCATCGGCCCCGGCTTTGCCGCACCTGTCCCGTCGGGAGGCCGCGTGAGGGAACCACCACGGGCGAGTTCTGACAGACCACGCCGCCCCTGTCAGACCAACGCCTGTCAGGAAGCCCGCCTCCTGACACAACCTGACCCGGCCTGTCAGAGCGAACACCGTCCCGCCCGCCACGGCGCCCGCAGCCAGTGCACCTACTGCCCCTCCACCCGCATCCCGACTATCAGCGGAGCGACGAGCATGTTGACCCAGCCCAACGGCCCACGCCAGGGCCACCAGCGCCGTCACCGAGCCGCAACACACGCCCTCACACACCACGATCACCGCGGTGTGACGGGCCATGCCGGTGTCGGTGTCGATCCCCGGTTCACCGTCCGCCTTGATACTGACCCCCAAGCGGACCCCTCGTACTTGCTGACAGCCCAGGTCAGGCGCGCCCTTAGCGGCGCCGATGGGTTCCAGACACACCCTCATGTGTGGGGTGTCCCCCCAGGGGCCGCCCATGCGTAAACCACTACCGGCGGCGGATCCGCTGCTGCGCCTGCAAGCCAGCATCACCGCCCGCGACGACCAGCTCCTCGGCTGGCTCTACGACCACGGACTGCTGACCACCGACCAGATCGCCGCCGCCCTGTTCCCGTCCCTCGATTTCGCGCAACGCCGGCTACGCCGCCTCACCGTCCTCCGCGCTGTCGACCGGTTCCGACCCAACAAACCCGACGGCGGCTCCTACCCCTACCACTACGTCCTGGACCAACTCGGCTACAGCCACGTCCGCGCCCAACGCGGACTCGGACCACCACGCCGGGACCAGGCACGGCGCCGCAAACAGTCCCTCACGTCACGCCCGGACCTGCCCCATCTGCTCGGCGGCAACCAGTTCTTCATCGACCTTGCCGCCCACGCCCGCACCCACCCCGACAGCCGTCTGGACCGCTGGCAGCCCGCGTCAGCTTTCCACGACCCGGGCGTGTTCTACCGCAAAGGCGGGGACCCGCAGGTCATGGTCCACGGACGGAGCGGCTTGCCCCGCCCGGACGGCGCCGGAGTGTGGACCGAGCAGGACCGGTCGGTGCCGTTCTTCCTCGAATACGACACCGGCCGTGAACGCCTCGACATCCTCACCGAAAAGATCGCCAAGTACGAACGCCTGTATGCGATGAGCACCTGGGCGTGGCCGGTGCTGTTCCACCTACCGTCGGTGCGACGTGAGGCGAACCTGCACCACCGCCTCGCCGGCACCACGCCACGAGCGTTCATCGCCACCACCGCCGCCGACCTATGCGCCGCCACCGGCAGCAGCCCTGCCGAGCAGGTGTGGCAACTGATCGGTCTCAGCGCCGGCCGCAACCGGCTCATCGACCTGCCCTACACCGACACCCACCACGACACCGAGTTCCCCACCCCCACCTCGCCCGGCCCAAATGGGCGGGCAGCCTGATGTCCCGGACCAGGTGGCGCGTCGCGCGACGGGTGAGGGGTCAAGAAGTCCACCGATGGGACACCCTGCCCGGAAACGCTGCCCGCCTTCATCGTTTGCTGAACCGGCAAAGATCCTTGCTACTTCGGTTCCCTGCGGCGCACCATCGCCAGGTCGGGGCGACGGCCGTCCGAGCAGAGGAGGGACACGATGATCGAGCACGAGGCACACCCGGTGGACCAGGACACCGCCCGTTACTGGGACGACCTCTACCACCAGCGCGACCGGGTGTGGAGCGGCCGGGTCAACGCCGTCCTGGCCGAGGTGGTCGACCCCCTTCCGCCCGGCACCGCGCTCGACCTCGGCTGCGGCGAGGGCGGTGACGCGATCTGGCTGGCCGGTCGGGGCTGGCGGGTCACCGCCGTCGACGTCTCGGCCACCGCGCTGGGCCGGCTCACCGCCGAGGCCACCCGGGCCGGGGTGGCGTCCCGGATCACCGTGGCCCGGCACGACCTGACCCGCGGCTTCCCGGCGGGCCGGTACGACCTGGTGTCGGCGCAGTTCCTCCAGTCCCCGCTGGAGCTGCCGCGCGGCGTGGTGCTGCGCGCCGCGGCGCGGGCGGTCGCGCCCGGCGGCCGGCTCCTGGTCGTCGAGCACGGCGCGCCGCCGCCATGGGCCCGCGACAGCCACCCGCACGCCCGCTTCGCCAGCCCGGAGGAGATCCTCGCCGCGCTCGACCTCGACGCCGACGGCTGGCACACCGAGCGGCTCGAGGCCGCGAACAGGACAGGCATCGGCCCTGATGGCGAAACGGGTGTCCTCGTCGACCACGTTGTCCTGGTTCGCCGCGGCCACGACGGGCACTGAAGGTGTGACGATTTCCGTAGCGACCAGAAGGGAGCCTGTGGTGGCGAAATTCGTGACCATCGGATACGGGGACCAGGAAGGCTACGACCGCACCGACACCGCGGTACGCGACGAGGCGCACGCCCATGACATGCGCCTGCACGAGGCGGGGACCGTGATGGGCATTGCCGACTCCCCCGTACAGGTGCGAAACCCCAACGGCGCCGGCATGACCGTGCAGAGCGGCCCGTTCCTGACCTTCGCCCTGCCGGTGGCCGGGTTCGCGATCATCGAAGCCGAGACGCTGGAGGAAGCCATCCAGATCGCGTCCAGGGCGCCATGCGCAGTCGCGCAGGGAGTCGTCGAGGTCTGGCCGTTGCGCGAGGCACCGTAGGTCCGCGCGTACCCGGCGCCACTCGACACCGAGCCGAATCGTGGTGGAAGGAGCTCGTCGGACGGCGGACGCCGCAGCTGGCTGACGGGTTCGCGGCGGGCCACGGTCAGCGCGCGAGTCTCCGCGCCGCCTCGGCCGACTGCCAGCGGCGCAGGGCGTCCTTGATCCGCCGGTTCTCGGCGCGCGCCTCGTCCCGTTCCCGGGCGCGTTCCCGCAACTCGTAGGCGAGCCGGTGCAGCAGCGCGTCGACGTCATCGACCCGATAGCCACGCCGTCCCGTCGGCAGCCGCAGCGCGGCGATCCGGTCCGGGGTGAGCGGACCGCGCAGGGCGTGCCGGCTGCGGTAGACGGTCACCGCCACGGGATCCGGTCCGGCAGGTGGATGCGTTCGCCCGGCACCCCGGCGGCGAGCAGCCGCAGCCGCGACCCGGCCAGCATCGCCGGCGGCCCGCACACGTACACCTGCTGGTCGGGGCGATGGTGGTCGAGGGCGACGGTCAGTGCGTCGCCCCGCTCCCCCGGCTCGGCCAGCGGGTCGTGGGAGAACGCCGGCACCACGGTCAGCCAGTCGTGGGCCTGCTGGAGCTTGTCGAGGGTGACCGCGTCGTACAGGCTCGCCACGTCACGGCTTCCCACGATCAGCGTCACGTGCCGGCCGTCCGGGGCGGCGGCGACCTGCTCGACGATCGCACGCAGCGGCGCCAGCCCGGTCCCGCCGGCGACCAGCAGCAGGTCCCCGCCGTGCAGGCTCAGCCCGGCGTCCGTCGGCGGACCGAGGTGGAGCAGCTCTCCGGGGCGTACCTGATGGACCAGGCTGGTGGAGACGGCGCCGCCGCGGACCGCGCGGACGTGCAGCTCGACGGTGCCGTCCGGGCGCGGCGCGTTCGCCGGGCACAGCCAGCGCCACCGGCCGGGCCGGCGCGGCGTGCAGACCGGCACCGCCTGGCCTGGCCGGTAGGGCAGCCGCCGCCACGGCCGTACCGTAATGACGGCGACCCCGTCGCAGGCCAGGTCGTGGTCGAGCACCTCGACCGGCCACCAGGCCGGGCCGTCCCCTGCTTTCGTGGCTGCCCGCTCGACTTCTTGCCAGGACACGCTGGTCCGTAGCGCGTCGTCGATGACCGTCTGATGCTCTGGTCGCAGGCCGAAGCGGCGGTACGCGCGGCCCAGGACGCTCAGCAGCGCCCGCTTCTCGGGGCGGTCCGGCTCGTCGGCGAGCCGGCGCAGGGCGGCCTCGATCAGCGGGGCGTCCCGCTCAGGCAGCAGGCCCGGGCAGTGGTCCTCGACCTCCTCCCAGAACGACGGTCGCCGCAGGTAGCTCTCCGCGCGGCGGTGCTCGGCCTCCGACCAGCCGAGGTACGGCAGGTCGGTGCCGGTGGCCAACGCTTTTGCCAACTGGTCCGTCAGCCGGTCCCGGTCCACCCCGATCAGGTACGGGGACAGCTCCGCGTCCGCCGCGACCAGACTGAGCCAACGGGCGACCGCCTCGGGTGCCCCCAGTTCCGTCACGCCGGCTCCCCGAGTTGCTCCGCTGTGAGGCCGGCGGCGTGGATCGTGGCGTGCGCCCAGCGGGCCAGGCGACACGGGTACGGGACGCGTTCGCTGCGGCACAGCAGGCCCTGCGGCCAGGGCTCGGGGACGTGGACGCGGACCGCGTGGGCGGCCAGCGCCAGGTCCTCGTCGGTGACCGGGGTGAGCACGGGAAAATCGGCGAGTACGGCGGACATCGGTGGGCGCCTCCGGCGGTGGGGTGCGTGGAGTGGCGCCGGGGCGGGCGGGGACGGCCGCCGCCGTACGGGGGAACGACGCGGCCGGAGCCAGCACCCGCCCCGGGCCATGCGCACACTGTCGAGGCAGCTCTGGGGTGCCGGTATGCCGCAGTGATCATGGTTGCCATGCACAAGCTGTATGCGGCCAGTGACTCTGCTCCGGCTACCGAGCCACGGTGCGCTGATCCGGCTCTGGAGTCGGGCCAGGGCATCGAGAAGCTCGCCGCAGATGGGCGAATAGAAGCCGCCCCGGTCGAAGACGAGCACGCCCCTTCTCCGTCAGCTAGCTGGGGCGATCTGGTCACTGCCGGGTGCGCAGGCGCCCGAGGGGCCGAATGCAGCACCCAATGCTGCGAGAATCGTCGATATGCGTGGCGTGCATACCGCAGGCCGGCAGAACGGCTTGAATGGATGCGCACGACTGCGCCCCATCGACAGAGCCACCGCGAATGGCGAGGTTGCCGGTGACACGTAGGAACTGCCCCCGCTGCGGCGGACGCCTGGCGCGCGACAACGACAGCGGACGCTGCGCACCCTGCCAAGGCGCCGAGCGCGACAGACTGAGCAGTCCGCCTGAGGTGCCGGAGAGCTTCTGGAAGCACGAGCCGATAAGCCAGGCGCTCACGGAGCGGCACCTCGGGCGAGTGATCCGGGCGTACCGGTACCACCCGTACCACGGGCGGAACCCGCTGCCGCAGACCGTGGTCGCGGCATGGCTCGGAATCACGCAGGCGCAGCTGAGCCGCGTGGAGAGTGGCCGGCCACTCGTGCACTTGGACCGGCTCGCACACTGGGCGACACTGCTGGGGATCCCGGCGTCCCGTCTCTGGTTCGCGCTGCCCGTCCGGACCGACGCGATGGCGGACCGGTCAGCGATCACTCACGAAGAAGGTGGCACCACGAACCGCCGACAGTTCCACGCCGTAGCCGCTCTGGCCGGAATCCAGACGAGCGGCTGTTTCGATTTGCTGGCACACCAGGCCGATCTGCCACCGGCCATTGGCATGGACCATGTGCGGTACGCCGGTTCGCTCGTGGAGGAGTTCCGCCAGGCGGACGCGGCGGTAGGCGCCGATGCGCTCTGCGACATCGCGATGCAGGTGCACGAGCGGCTGTCGGCCTGGGCAGCGAAGGCGGCCTGCAGCCGCTCAACGGGTGATGCATTGCAGAGCGCCCTGGCGGATCTGGCGATTGAGGCGGCCTGGCTCGCCATCGACGCCGACCGCCGAACGGAGGCACGCCCCTATCTGAATGAGGCGATTGCCCGAGCGCGGATCGCGGACGACGCACGGGTCGAGGTGCGGGCATTGGCCTGCATGTCGTTGCTCCTGCGCGAGGACCGGCCGGGCGAGGCAGTGCAATGCGTCGAAGCGGCGCTGCGCGCATCTGCGGGCTGGGCCACGCCGAAATTGCGAACTCTCCTGCACCTGCGAGCGGCCTACGCTCACGCCACCTTCCGGGACGTGTTCGGCTTCAAGCAGGAGGTAACCAGGGCTCGCCGGGCCTTCGACGGCGGTAGCCACGAGGACGATCTGCCGTTCATCTCGTTCGTAACGGCACAGGAGGTCACCGGCATTCAAGGCCTCTCCTACCTTGCCCTTGACCGGCCTGGCCGCGCCGCCGAATGCTTCCGCGCGGTGACAGGTGCCCCCTCTCCCGCTCACCGACGGAACCAGGCCTACTACACGGTTCAGCTCGCTCGTGCGGCGAGCCGCCAGGGTGATGCTAGCGAGGCAGCGCGGGCGGGAATGAAGGCGTTGTCGGGCGTAGGCAGGGTGCGATCGGGCCGGGTGTTCCGGTTGCTCGCCGAGGTGCGGTCCGATCTTGCTGGGGCACGCCATTCGGCCCCGCAGGTTTGTGAGTTCGTCGAGGCGTACGACAGGGCGTTGGTCTGATGCTGGAGAACCTGCGGTTGCGGCACTACGACGCCGAGCAAGCTCAAGAGCTGCTTGACCAGCTCGTGGACGTGTACCTGGACGCACACTCGGAAAACGGGCCGCTCTACACGGCCGAGCGGTACCGGCGACAGCTTGCGATGCACATGCCAAGGGCTGGCTGGGAGCTGGTCGCGGCGATGGTCCATGAGGAGCTAGTCGGCTACATCTACGGGTTTACGCTGGGACCGGACACGCGGTGGTGGGACGGCATCCAGGAGCCCATCCCTCCCGGCTTCACGCAGGAAGATGGCCGGCGGACCTTCGCGATCAGCGAGTTGTTGGTGCGCCGCGGATGGCAGCGGCGAGGCATCGCCGGAGCTCTGCATGACGAGTTGATAAGTAGCCGAACGGAAGACCGTGCCACCCTCCTCGTACGTCCGGACAACATAGCGGCTCGGAGGGCCTACGACGCGTGGGGTTGGCGGTCTATTGCCAGCCTCCGGCCGCCCTGGGAAGACGCGCCTACCTTTACGGTCATGACCAGAGTGCGAGACCGTCACTCGACTGCCTTCTGATCGGGCCAGCTATTCCCAGGGCACCGGAAAGGGTCGACCAACCTCGGCACCACGGCGGGATCATTGCCCTTTCTGTGGTGGCGACCGACACTGAGTTCGCCAGTTCGAAGTTTGCGGCAGTCGCAGCTTTGAGCTGCTCGCGCACTGGCTTCCGGAACTCGGGCTAGAGAGAAATTAGTTTAGGAGGTGCCTCCCAATCCGCCCTCCATCGCTGCGACATGCTCGACGATTGCCGCGCCTACAGCCTTTGCGAGCCGCGGCGGAACCGCATTGCCGATGAGGCGCCCGAGCGGCGCAAACTGGGCGGGCTCGCCCGGTGGCACGAATTCGTAGTCCTGCGGAAAGCTCTGTAGCATCGCAGCTTCGCGGAGAGTCATCGCTCTGTCTTGCTCTGGATGGCCGAACCGACCGGCGCCAAAGTTGTGAGACAAAGTAGTGATGGTAGGAGACGGCTCGTCCCACGACATCCGGGCATACACGTTGCGGAAGGTTGCACCCGAGGCCTTACGATGGCAGGGCGCGCGCAATTCCTCGGGCCAATCCTCCCATGTGCCGCCCGGCGTGGAATTCTTGATCCGCTCGAGGTTGAGGGGCGTCAGAGTTCGGCTCTTGTGCAGGGGATCCGCGGGGTGAGTCTCGCCATGCCCGATAGGAGGCAGGCCACCGATAGTCTGACGAACGGTGGCGTACGCCGCCGGGTCGACAACACCCTCGGGTACGGCGATTTCACCAAGTAGCGACGCAACCAGGACCAAGCGACGACGGTGTTGAGGTACCCCATAGGCCGGGCAGTGGCAAGACGCAAAGTCCACCCTGTAGCCACACTCCCGCAACTGCTCGACGAAGTCTCTGAAAATACGGGTGCCGCCGATGCGCGGAACGTTTTCCATGGTGACGATCTCGGGCATCGTACCTTGGACAAGTCGACGGACCTCGTCAACGAGGGGCCACTGGGCCTCTTTTGAGGTGTCGACGCCGCGCCGATACGACGAGAATGGCTGACAAGGCGCGCAGCCAGCGAGAACGCGAACTACGCCGGCGGGCCACATCGCCGCCAGTTCCTCGACGGCGAGATCGCGAACGTCGCGCTTGTGGAAGCGTGCTCCGATGTTGCGCCGGTACGGATAGTCACAGGTGCGGTCCAGGTCCACTCCGGCAGCCACGTGGATTCCTGCATCTTGCAGGCCGCGAGAAAGACCGCCAACGCCGCAGAAGAGATCGACGGCAGAGATCGTGACAGGTTGGGCGGCCATGCTGGGACTCTAGTAGATCAAGGGGTGTGGCGCCCTCGGGCAGGGGCATGACGTGGCATCCGTCGCACGGGCTGAGATCCGGAGCTGTGCCGGTCTTCGTGGCGTCCACCCGCCAGCGTTCCGGTCACCGACAACCCGCAGGGAACCTGCAGGCCACCGCAACCTTGGCCTGCGTCTGTGATGGGTCGCCAGCTCGGCGCGCTGGAGCCCAGCGTCACACCTGTCGGTAGACGTTGACGAAGTGCCAGTCCAGGTAGTGCGTTCCTGGCGTCTGGGCCCCCTCGGGCAGCAGCAGTCGTTCCGAGAGCGGAGGTCTCCCGAAGGATGAGCGCGCTGCCGGATCCGCTTTGATCGCCTCCTGCAGGTCAGCGCGCACGTGGATCCCGAGTTCCTGGTCGACCGCCAGGAGCCCGGTGTCGAAGGCGACGTCGTGCGTGGGACACGCAGCAACCCCATTCTGCGGGTCCAGTCTCTCAGCGGAGGTACTCACCCGCCACGGCTTGATGTGGCTGGCAACGAGCATGCGCTGCGCCGCACGGCCCTTCGTCCTCACCCCCAGACCGCAGAACGCACAGCGATGTCCGTGGTTGCCGAGGACGTCGCGCGCGAATCGATGTTGCCCGACTCGCACCGAAGCCATGAGAAGCCGTTCGGTCACTCGCTCAGGAAGGTCCGGTGCCTTGCGCGACCAGGTAGCGACCTTCTCCTGAACCGCCACTTCGAGATCTGACTGGGTCAGCTCTTCCTGCCCGAGGAGGTGCAGTTCGTCCCCGCCCTCCAAGCCCAGGAAGTCGGGCAGCTCATCCGGTTCGATCCCTGCCTCACGGCCCGCTTGCAGGATTAGTCGGTAGCTCGCATCGAGTCGCCCCGGATCGGAGAGGAGGGTTGATGCGACGTAGACCTCGTAACGAGCCCCGTGGGTCAGGCCGCCGTCGAGATTCCCCATCTTGGCGATCAAACTTCCGTTTGGGCGCCTGAACAGCCGGGCGAGCGTTGGGATGGGTTCTTCGGCGAGGTGGGCGGTCGATCCGCGGTACCGGCGATGGTTGAAGACGAGACTGGCCGCAAGGCACAGGAGGGTCTCGACGGGGGTGAAGTCCTCTTGCCTGGCGCCAGGCCTGGGAGCACGTCGGAGGATGGCCCTCCACTGGTTCACGGCTTGCCCGGCGTTCAGTTCGAGATAGTCGCCAATGGTCGGCATCGAGGGGCTCCTTGCATGCGCTTTCGACCGCGTGCGCAGCTATGACTTGGCGTAGCTGTCGCCGCCACGGATTCGATCGTTTGGCTCGCCTGCTAGTGGAGGCAACCCGCCTCTCCAGCCTCAGGCTCGGCTCACCACCACCAGTTGGTCTCGGGCGCGGGTGGCTGCCACATACCTCAGGGATCGGGCCCGCAGTTGCGCGTCCGCCCGTTCGGACGAGTCCAACGACTCCAGGCGTGCCAGTTCGGCGGGCGACGGATTGCCAGTCACGAGGACAACCTTGGAGAACTCCGTACCCTTTGCGCGATGCATGGTCATGACCGGCACTCTCTCGGCTTGGGGCCGGTCGCGATCGACGGCGCGGGCAGGGACCCCCTCCTCGGTGAGGGCGGTAACCACGCGGTCCCGGTGGAACCGGTCCGGTACCAAGACCGCTACGGTCTCGGGGGCGTCTCCGTCGTCGAGCCAGGCGCGAACGTGGCGGACGATGGCCCGCAGCTCGCCGGTGAGCGAGTCGACCGACTCGATGGCCGGGGCGGGCCCTCTGCGAGCGGAACGGTAGCCAGTCGTCTCGTCTTCTTCCTCGAGGTCGACGTACTGCCCGCCGTCGAGGATGCTCATCGCGTAGTGCAGGTTCTGTGCCGTGGTGCGGTAGTTGAGGGTGAGCCGCTGGGAACGACCGACGATGGCGACTCCGTATCGACCGAGGACGACACGTGTGCCGTAGATGCGCTGATGGGAATCCTCGGCGATGAACAGGTCGTCGGCGTGTTCGCCGACGAGGGCACGCAGGAGCAGCCAGTGGGCGGGAGAAAGGTCTTGGCCCTCATCGACAAGGACGTGGTCGGCGGGCTGGTCGCTCTGCTTCGCCAGGTAGTTGGCGGCGACGGCAGCGGCCTCGGTGAAGTCGAGGCTACCGTCGATGCGGCCCTGGGCCCGGTAGGCGGCGATCAACGCCCAGACCGCGGATCGTTTGGCCCGGTCGAGGGCGACGCTACGGCCAGGGCGGCGGACACGCAGGTAGCCAGCCTCGTCGTGGATCTTGTTCGGGAGCACGACGTGGGCGTACTCGGTGGATAGGAACGTCTCGTTGGCGAGCTCGTGCGACAGGGTGGTGCCGGTCGACTCGACGATCTCGCGCCACCGGGTGCCCACCGTGCGTGCCAGGGGGGCGGAGCGCTCCTCGCCGAGCACCTCGCGCATCGCCTCGGTGAGGCTGCTGCCGGCACCGCGCAGAACCGCCGCGGCAAGGGCGTCCACGCCGGCCACGTGGACACCGGACTGGCCGAGCGCCTTGGCTTGGCGCACGCGGGGGTCGAGCTGGATGAGACCGTCGCCGAGAGCTTCGGCGAGGTTAGTGGTGAAGGTCGTCAGGACGATGCGCGCATCTGGGTTACGGCGCGCGAGAGCGCGTGCGCGGTGGATGAGCACCACCGTCTTACCGGTGCCGGCCCCGCCGGAGAGTCGGAAGGGGCCGTTGTAGCTGCGGTCGACGTAGCGACGCTGCTCTGGGTGCAGGAAGATCCGCCACGCGCCGAAGTCGCCCTCCTCGATGACCCTGCGAAGCTCGTCCTGGTCGTCGATGAACGCGTACTGCAGCGCTGCGGCGGGCCGTTTGAGGGACTGCAGGACGTCGGCGTCGTCGTCGCCCGACGGAGAGGTCTTCTCGAGCTGCATGCGCGCGACGACCGCTTCGACGGCGTCGCCGGCGGCGAGGTCGACGAGGATCGTGCCGATCCACCCTTCATGACGTTGGGCGAGATCGAGCACGGCATCCTCGTCGGCGGCGGCCATCGCCTGATCGACGATGCCTTCGGGCAGGCCGAGGGTGTCGACGAGGTCGACGGGGTTATGCCCGAGGCGAACGAACAGCGGTTTCGCGGGCTGCTCCATCGCCGGCGTGGCGACGGGCACGATCACGGTCGACGGAGTGATCTCGTCGATCTGCGGTAGGCCGTTGATCGGGTTGACCTTCAGCCGTACGCGTCGGGCGACGGCGATCGCGTCGTCGTGCGGCCAGATGCCGTGGATGACGTAGTGGGTCTCGCCGTCGCCGTCGAGCCGGAACATGACCGCTCGCCAGAACTCGTCGACGCGGCCGGTGCGCACGCGGGGGTCGGCGCAGTCGTTGATCGGTTCGACGTGCAGGCCCGGCGTCGTGTCGTCGGCGCCGAGCTTCTGCAGGAACGTCATCGCCTTGCCGCGGATCGAGCCATCGATCTTACTGGCGAGCTTGCCCATGATGATCGTCGGCATCAACGGTCTCCGTGCTGCTCAGGGGCGACGTCGGCCAAGGTAGCGGCGACGAGGTCGGGCAACGGGTCGAGGACGCGCCAACCCGCGGCGGCAAGATCCACTCGATCCTGGCGAGGCATGTGTGGGAACGCAACCACGACCTGCAGGTCGGGCCAAGACAGGTCCAGCGGGATGCCGTCGGGGCCTTCGGCACCGACCACGGGTGGAGCGATGCCGTCCTGGGCGGCGAGGGCGGCAACGAGATTGCGTTCGTCGCCGGGCGCGGCTGCGTCGTAGACGTCTGCCCAGGCGCCCATCGGGCGGCCAGGTCCGGAGGCGTCATCGGCAGAGGGACTGTCAGACGGCCCGCCGACCAGACTCGTCGTCGTCACGACGGTCGGCCAATCGCGCAGTGCGAGCGCGTTGGAGAAGCGAAGCCACGCCCGCCACGCCTTCGCGTGGGCATCGTCGAGGACCTCGTCACGGTCGTCGAGGACGGCAGCAACCTGCACGACCATGGTCGTCGAGGACATCTCGACGACGACAGCGAGCGCGCCCGCGCGATGGACGAACACACGCCGTTCACCGGCCGGCAGGTGCTCGTCGACCAGGACCGCGCGGCCGATCTCCTCCAGAGCCACCGTCTCGGGAACCTGGACGGGTTGCGACTTGCCCGACACGAACATGGGTACGGCTCGGGCGACGACGCCGACCGCCGACGGGTTCGGATCGATGATCCAGTCGATGAGCCAGTCGACAGGGCCCCTGCCAAGCGCCTTGTAGGCCTCGGGCGGCGCCTGGAACTGTGGAATGTTCATCAGGTTGCCGGCCAAACCAGGGTTGTACCAGTCCGGGGCCGACCCGCTGCCATCCTCCGCGGCGACGTCTTGGATGGTCACGCCCAGGACGATTAGTCCCGCGTCCCGCAGGTTCGCCCGTTTCCGGGCGTCGTCTGCGAGCCGGTTGACCGCCGCACTCGCGTGGTAGGCCCGGCCGTCGGTGAAGATCGCGACATCGGGCACGTTCATGTCGTTCGTCTCGAGCAGGAAGTCGGGGCGAGAGCCGGCGACGTCGACCTGCGGGGTGAGCGTCCACTGCCGGTGCGCGCCCGGCAAGGTGAAGCGCGCGATGTTGCCACTCGGCCCGGGTACCTCCGTCACCGCTGCGCCGTTCCTACGCAACCGGCCGACGATCAGCCGGTGGAATGCTCGCTCCAGGTGCGACTCGGGCTCCTCGTGAGGTGCCACCTCGGTCACCGTCCAGGTCGTTCCTTCGGCGGTCTCCGCGTCGGGAGCGAAGCCGAGGAGGGTGCGCAGGTGCCGTTCGGCTGACGCCCGCGACACCCGACGGATGGCGCCCGGAGCAGTGAAGGGTAGCAGGCACCGATGGCAAGCGAGCCGCTCCTCGTGGCGGCATTCGCAGTCACGAACCCGGTTCCACGCGAGGACCAGCAGGTCCCGCAGGCGCTCCGGGTCTGCGGTCTCGGCGAGGTAGCCGGTGCCGCCGGGAACCGCGTCGTGCAGTAGGAGCGCCTCGTGGTTGTCGGAGCCGTCGGAGAGCGTCGGATCGACGACGTGCTCGACCCGGATGTGGTCGGGGTGGCCGCCCATCTGTTCCCGCAGCCCGAGCAGCAGCGCAGCGGAGAGGCTAGGCAGGGCGAAGTCGTCGCCGAGGCTGACCGCGTGGGGAAGCCGGATCAGCAGACCCTGCGTACGCAGCGTCCGTGACAGAGCGACCGTCCTGGTCGTCTCCTTCGGCGAGGTGCGGTATGGGCACCAAGGTCGGTGTTCGTGGGGCCGGTTGCGTCCGGACTCGGTGTCCTTCTTGCCGCAGCCGGCGCAGACACGGAAGAGCGTGCCCTGACGTTCGCCCCCGGCGATGGTGCGTGTCGCGCCATGGCCGGACGGGCCCATGTTGAGCCAGCGCAGGTCGACCGTACGCAGGTAGGTGCAGCCAAGGCCGGTGCTCTCGGCGAACCAGCGGCGTGTGATGTGGGCCGGATCGATGTCGGCGGTCGGGACGATCTGGAAGGCGACCCGTCCGCGTTCGTCCTTGCGGTCGGATATCGTCACCTCGTCGCGCCGCACTTCGGCGGAGACCCGGATCAGCTCGACCACGTCGAGGCGCTGACCGGTGTCACCGATCCCGGTGCTGCCACAGCGTGGGCACGAGGACACATGCAGTTCCCGGCCGGACTCGGCGACGTCCACTGCGTATCCGCAGTGCGGGCAGAACGCCCACGTGCGGATGGAGGCGCCGTCGAGGCCGAGGTCGACCGCGTCGATTTCGATCTCCCAACCGCGGGCGTAGAAAATCGCACCGGGTGCGAACTCGCTGAGCGCTTGCGCGGAGCCCCGTTCGAACCGGGCGCTGCCGTACTCATGGGTGCCGCTGTCCGGATCGGTCCAGGACAGCCCGACGTCGAGGGTGACGGTGTCGTCGAGGAGGGTGTAGTTGGGCAGCAGCCCGTACTCCTCGAGGACGCTGATCCAGTAGCTACTGCGCAGGTGGGCGAGCTGACCTGTGGTCAGCTTGCGCGTGGCCTTGGCCGAGCGCAGCGCCTGCTCGTCATCGTCGGTCTTCGCGGGCGATTGAACGCGGGCCTCGAGTTCGGGCAGGAGTGCGTCGATGTCCTTCTGCCGACGCTGCAGCGTCTCGACGGTGTCCTGCCATCGGCGGCTGGCTGCCTGCACATGAGCGGCGAAAGAGCTGGTCCTCGGGCCGTTGACCGGACGCAGCCAGTCGCGTAGCCCCGACACGACCTCCTCCGGCAGCTCGCGAAAGGTAGCGAGGAACCGAGGCAGGTTCTCGTCTGAGCTCCGCTCGGCGTGCAGCACGAGGTCGCCGAGGAACGTGCCCGGCGCGCTCGATCCGATGGCTCCGGAGGCGGCCCAGGGGTGCCGTCGCTTGGTGTCCCGAGCGAAGCTGTCCACCAGGTATGCCGTGTACTGGCGGCGCAGGATCTCCTCCGCCGCGAGGTACGTAGCGGGTGGCCGCACTTCGCCGTCGATGACCGAGAGCGGATCGCCGAGCTTGGGCAGGTGCTCGCCGCGGCCGGTGACGAAGGCGAGGTTGAGCGCATTGCCGGTGAGGCGCCCGGCGCGACCGACGCGCTGGAGGTACGAGGCGACGGTGCGGGGCAGCGAGGCGAGCAAGACCGCGGACAGGTCGCCGATGTCGATGCCCATCTCCAGGGTGGGCGTGGCGACGAGCACATTGGGAGCCTGCGGACTGGTGGCGGCATCGCGAAAGCCGTCCTCGTATTGCAGCCGGGTCTCGTCGTCGAGGAGGCTGGTGTGTTCGCGGGCGACGACGCGGCGCATGTCAGGGGAGGCGTAGAGGCGCCGGTAGAAGTTGTCGGCCAGTTCGCTGGCACGGAGGTGGCCGCCGCACCGCACGTTCAGGCAGGGTGCTCCGCTGAGCTGGTCGACAGTGGCGGCAGTACCAGGCGTGATGGCACGGCAGGTGTCACAGACGAGCAGGTGACGCCGCTCGGTGAGATCGGTCTCCGTCGTGGGAGCGATGACGATCCCGGATGGGGGAATCGCGTACACGGTCGCGCCGGATTCGCTGGTCGTGGTAGTCAGCAGGCCGTCACGGGCAAGTCGGTCGAACAGGATGCGGGCGAGGCGTCCGCCGTCGAGCGGCGAGACGTCGAGCAGCCGGGAAGTCCAGCGGGCGTACCAGGACTTCGGCGATGTAACAGGGTCTAGCCCTCCGCCACGTACTGGTTCGCTGGAACCCCCGACCTTGGGGTACGCCGGCGCGGGGCGGTTGTGGGGGAATGCCGGCATACCCTCGCTACGGGGCCGTCCGATCCAGATCGACCAGCGGCGACCGTCTTCCATCCGGTAACGGGCGAACCACGGGTGGTCGATTGCACCTTGGGCCCGCATTCGTTCCAGCACACCGCGGACCCACCGCACGAGTGTGGCATCGTCGGGGCCCTCGGAGCCGAGCTTGTCTTGCCATGATGTACCTCGTAGCACGGCTTGGGCGATCCCAGCCATCCGCGCAGCTTTTCCGGCTTCGACCTCGACCGCCACCGAACCGGTGAGTTCGAGGGTGCGCCCGAGATGCGAGTTGAGCCCGAACTCCAGTGCGGCGTCGAGGGCGAGACGCTTGCGGACGCGCGCTCGCACCGGAGCGGGCACAGATCGCAGGGTCTTCGCCTGCCAGAAGGGCGTGAACGATTCCCGGTCGGCGCAGTCGGGGGCGATGATGCGGTACCGAGCGAACCGGTCGTTGCCCGCCTGCTGGATCACCTCGTCAACGAGCGCGTCGAGCGTGAGGGCGCCCTCTGCCACCGCCTCACGCAGCACGGAGCGCAGGGTGAGGGTGTGGGAGCGGGCCTGCACGAAGCCGGCCCGGTGGGCGGCATCCTGCACGGAGTCGGTGAAGACCAGGGCCTTCTTCTCGGCGGCATCGAGGGCCGGCGAGCCGAAGAGGGTCGAGAGCGACACCGACAGCAGGGTGGCGATGGCGCTGCCGAGGAACCGGATGCCATCCTCCTGCCCGCAGGACGGGCAGGTGTCCTTACGGCTCTGCTCGTCGGCGTCGTTTCCGGCGTTGGTGAGCACCGGCAGCACCCACCCGTCGCGCAGGTCCCGGTCGTCGTCGGCTACGTCGCTGAGGAGTTCCCGGTTGCGCACCGAGAACCACACCAGGCCTTCGACCTCCTTGTCCTCTTCGAGGTGGATGGCGGCTTCGGCAGGGGCGTACAGCAGCGGCCGGAACCGGCCTTCCCTGGTCGCATGGTTGCGACGGATGCCGTCGTCCTCGGCGGCGAGGCTGTGGCCCACGGGGGCGAGACCGATGCCCCAGCCGGAGCGACCGCAGTGCCTGCAGTAGATCGCGGGAAACGAGGGCCGCACCTCTTCCCCGTCGGTGCCGGCGACGGGCGGCCCGTCGTCGCTCCACCGGAAGCGGGTGGTCGCGGCGGCGGCGCGGTCGATGCGGGTGAGTTCGCGTACCCAAAGGTGCACGTCCACCGAGAGGGCCTCGCGGCCGACGACGGCGCGGACGTGGCCGAGCATGGCGAGCAGGTACGACAGCAGGGTTTCGGCTCGGGAGCTGTTGCCGTCAACGTAGCCGAGCACGCGGCCCATCAGGGTGTCGAGCGCGACGGCGTGCTCCGCTGTGTTGGCGAGGTCCCGGACGAGGGGATGCGCACGACAGAGCGCAAAGAGCAGCTCGGGGCTCGCGTCGGCGAACCGATCAGCTTCGACTCCGTAGAGGAGGGCGAGGACGGTAGGAGCGACCTCTTCCCCGGTCGGGTTGTAACCGAGTGCCGTCATGGCATCGACTGCGGCCGCCAGGTCGAGCGCGCCGACGTCAACGGGGGTGAAACCGGCGGCGGCTACGGTCTCGCTGGCGTCGCCGGCCCATTCCTCGAGGCTGAGCCGCGTCTCGGTGACGACCGCGTCGGCGTCGAACCGCTCGCCGAAGACCGTGTGGGCGAAGTCGAGCATCACCGTCGGGTCGCCCTTGTCGCCGAGCGTCGCCGACGTCGCTACCGGGGTGATCAGACCGAGCGGCCGGTTGCGCGCTGCCTCGTCGATCTGTGGGTCGTCGTCACTCCAGTGGCTGTTCAGTGCCAGCCCGAGGCGGCGCAGCAGCATCGCCACGTCGGTGCCTTGCGCCCCGTCGTAGGTGTGGAACTCGTCGAGTACGAGGTAACGCAGGCTCGTCGCCGACTGCCGCCACAGCTCCTGATCGTCGGCGCGCAGCAGCAGCTGATCGAGCATCTTGTAGTTGGTGAGCAGGATGTCCGGGGCCGTGTCCCGGATGATCCCCCGGTCGGTGATCAGCCCGTCGGAAGTGACGGCAATGCGGGTCGGGCCGGATTGGCCGGTGTAGAGGGCCGCGGTCACGTCGGCCAGTTCGGCGTGGGTCGTGAGCAGCTTCGTCAGTCGCGCCGCCTGGTCGTTAGCGAGCGCGTTCATCGGATAGAGAATAAGCGCCTTCGTTCCCGTTACGCCCCGGCGGCGAACGCGCAGCACGTGATCGAGGATCGGGTACAGGAATGCTTCAGTCTTACCCGAGCCGGTGCCGGTGGTGACCAAGGTCGGCAGCGGTCGGCGCGGCTCTCCGCCGGCCGACGACGCGAGTCGGGCAAACGCCGCCGCCTGGTGGACGTAGGGCGGGAAGCCCTCGTACCACTCCAGTGCGTCCCGCCAGCCTTCGTCGGCAGGACGGAACGGCAGCCGCAGCCGAACGTATGGGCCCTTGAACATCCCGGACTCAGGATCCGACAAGAACCGGTCCAGGCTGTCGCGCGCATCCCCGTCGGTCAGCCCGAACGTCGTCGTCAGGTAGTCGACCAGGCTCTGCCGGATGCTGGCCGCCTGGAGCGTTGGGAGTAGGGCGCTCACGGACGTTCCTTCAGTAGCCGCTCGAAGTGGGCGTACGCCTGCCGCATGTCCGCCTCCCGGTCCAGGGTCACGAACGGCAACTGATAGGTATAGGTGTTGCCCGCCTGATTGGCGGCGGTGCGCTCCTCCTGCGTGATTCGCTCTCCCTTTTTCCGCCATACGCTCAACACTGAGTTGGGCACGAGCCGTCCATTAAAATCGTAAGTGTATTCGTCGTGATCGTAGCCGAAAAGGATATGAAACTGCGCGCGGTAGAGCATGCACAGATCTTCCGTGGACAGGCCGAACATCAGCGCCACGAGCGCATCGATCTCCGCAAGAGCCTGGCGGCGGTCGGCCGCGATGCGGAGAGGCGTGTCGGGTGTCCATTCAGAGCTGATCGATCCCAGTGGGCGACGTCGTGCGTGTTCGAGGCCGCCAGTCCAGCGGTCGGACCGGAAGGTCGTCGTGTAGCAGGCACGCCACAGGTCCGCGAAGGCGTCAGTGACACAGGTAAGCCGTAAAACTCGCAGGACGAGCGCACTACGAATCGATGCGGGCGCAGCAGTCCATGGCAGCCGGTTAACTGAAGCCGCGCGGATGTCAACCTTGGGTACGCAGCGGACGAGGAAATCCGCAACGAGCGAACCAAGGATCGCCTGCACTACCGGAAGATCGATGTAGCGCTCGTCCGTCTGACCGAAGGCGAAGACGCCATCGACGTGTGTGGACCCGGGAGGAATTATGGCGGGCATCAGAGTTCTCTCCGCCATGTTGTCGGCCATTCTGCGCCACGCCACACGGTAAAAGTTGCGAGCAGGAAGGGGCGTATCCGTGCCGCCCCAATGCGTGTAATCCTGATCGTATCGACGCCTGGCACCCGCAGGCTTATAGACCGTGACGGGCACCGCGTCTGGTGGTAGAGCTTCCACGTCGACCGCCGACCAGTCCCTGTAGTTCTTCATGGTCGCGTTTGGCGCCTTGTAGAAAGGCGTCGCTACAAATAGGTGAGGCCCTTGGAGGATGACGTCGTCCCATGACGATGGAGCTCCCCATTTCTTCTCGAAGTAGCCTTTCCGTCTGTCGGTCGTCTCGTACCATCCAGCGGAGGACTGCAGTCCCAGCTCTCCGATCCGATGTGTCATGGACAACTTGTCGAGAACGGCAGCAGTCGCGCTGTTGATCGTGTAGGCCATGCGGGTCTGCCGGATCGGAACGGCAGGCGTCTCGGCTACCGCATGCCAGGTCCGTAACACTTGGTCGTCGACTACGGTGATCCGCCCGCTATGAGGACGAAGATCCCACCTTCCGTCCGAGTCCTTCAGAATTGGTTCGTTGCCCGATCCGTCGTGGTCGAGCGATCGCACAAGCGTATCGGGATGGAGGAGAGAGACCGCGTGGAGGAATCGGGGCTCAGGCGCGGGACTTCCATATACGTTGACGCTGTAGTGCTTCCTGTTGCTGATCTCGAACAACTTGAGCTCATTGACGAATTCCCAGTGCCGTCGCAGCCGGCCGTAGGTGGCAGCCCTAAATACTCCCGCATTGTCATCGGTGAAATGAGTGTCGAGGTGGATTAGCCCTACGACGCCGTCTGTGCTCGTGTGGCGCCAAGTCTGCTCCATGAAGCATCGGTAGAGATCGGGCTGCAGGCCCGAAAGGTCCGGATACTGCGGGACCGCACCGGCGAAGGCAGCCGTCGCTACGACATCGGTGGTGCCGTTGACCACTAGTTCTGCGATTCCCGGCAAGTCGAGCGTCACCTCCCGCCGCGCCGCCTTCTGACGCTCGGTGGGCTTGACCGTAAGCTGCCACCACGGGTCACCCTCCGCCAGTAGTGCGTCTACATCAGACCGAGGGCGCACCCATGGCGGGTTACCGACCTGGAGGTCGAAGCCGCCGCGCGCGAACACGGTCACGAAGTCCAGATTCCAGTGGAAAAATCCCTGCTGCTCAGCGATTCGCTCGCAGACCAAAAACCATGGGTGCTGGCGAAGCACATCGGCTATCGGACGAGCGTTAGCGAAGCCGAGTTCGAGTTGCTCGGCGATGTTGAGTTCGTCCCACGCCGCACCACCGGTCAGCGTCTCCCGCGGGAGGGACGGCTTACGCAGTTCGGGGCTGCGGCCTAGCAGCGCCTGCAGGCCGGCGATCCACTGCGCCAGCGTCGGCGGCTCGACCCGTCCGCCGTCGACCGTGGCCGGCTCGTCCGTGAGCGGCCAGAACCACAACGCCGTCCACGCGTCCATCACCCGACGTAGACGCTGGTAGGCGCCATTGGCGTCGGCGAGCGCCGCCTCGATCTGCTCCCGCTGAACAGCGCCGCCAGAGCTGAGGCCATCGGCGCCCCATAGCGGGATCGCGCGGCGGATTTCCTGTTCGGCGATTTGGAGCCGCCGGTACGCGATCTGCCATAGCACCTCGACCCGGTACGCCAGCTCGACCAGGGCGTCAATCTGCTGCTTGGTCAGCTTAGCTTTTAGCGCACGCCGCCAGTCCTTCAGGCGCTTACCTGCCTCGGGCGCCAACCCGACAGCCTCCTTGGCGTCGGCAGCGGCACCCCAGCCCTCGGCAGGCAGCAGGAAATGATGGATGCCGTCCGAGGCGACGCGTCCGGCTCCGATGTCCTTGACCAGGGACGTCAGCGGCACCTCCCGCGGCACCTCGCCCAGCCAGGACTTGTCACTGACCTGGTTGCGCCGGTACACCGCGCGGCGGGCCCCGACGAGGGAGTTACCGCGTCGCAAGTGCAACCCGAACCACGGGGCCGCCAGGCCCTCGACCATCGTGTCGAGCCACAGCGAGATCTCGGCCAGCTCGACGGCTGTGGCGTTGAGGTCAACGCCATACACGTTGTGCAGCGCCAGGTAGGCCTTAACCTTCTGCAGCTCGCGCGGATAGGCGTCGGGGTCGATCCGCTCGCCCAGCTCGGCTTGGCGGCGCTTTAGGTACTGCTCGGCGAGCTGCCGCACCGCCTCGATGGCGAACGCGCCCGAGCCGAGCGCCGGTTCGCAGACCGTCATCTCGAGGATATCGGCGGCGCTCGTGGTCCGGCCGTCCTGGTCGAGTAGTTCCTCCAGGGCTTGCCCGACGGTGAAGCGGGTGAGCACTTCGGGCGTGTAGTACGACGCCGACTGCTGCCGCTCTCGCCCCGCCAGGCGGAACACGAAACCGCCCTTGTGGTGCACCACCGGCTGCAGCTCACCGGTGACTGGATGCGGGGTCTTGACGAAGTCGGCCGCCGAAATCCCATCCGCCCGCTCGACCGGCACCACCCACGAGCCCTTGGACGCGTCGCCGCTCTTGGCGACCTCGTAGAGGTCGGTCTCTGCGAAGAAGCCGGTGTAGGACATCAGGCCCTCGTAGACCGCGCCGAGCTGGTTGATGCCCAGCTCCGCGTACGAGATGAAACCCCGGTCCTTGCCCCGTGCCTCCTTGCTGAGCAGCAGGTGGGTGAGGACCTTCTGCATCGCCAGGTTACCCAGCCCGACGGCGTCGATGTGTGCGGTCGCCTCCGGCCGGAACAGGTCGGCGCGCAGCGCATTGAACGTCAAGCCCTGCGCGGTCGCAGGTCCCTCGCTGTCTTCGTTCTCTGCGACGGTCGTGGCCGGAAGGTGGCCGATGTCGACCAGCCGGAACAGCACGCCGAGCGAGTCGTAGAGGTGGGTGCCGTTCTGAGCACGCGGCGTGGCCAGCTCCACCTGCACGAGTTCCCGCAGCCGGTCCAGGCTGTAGCCCTGGTCGTACTCCGGCGCACCGACGGGCAGCACGCCCAACTCGGGTGACGCCTCGGAGTACAGGAGGAACAGGATGCGGTAGAGGAAACGCAGTGACTGCTTCGCCAGCGGTTGGGCCTCGCTTGCCGGCAGCGGGTTGAGCCCCTGGTCGCGACGGCGGTTGACGACCTCGTTGGCGATGATCTCGATGGAGAGGCGGACACCGTCGCGCAGGTCCTTGGAGACGCCGACGGTGTGCTTGACGGAGGCCTCGAGGATGCCGTGCCACCACAGCTTGCCATTTGCGTCCGGCGCAATCGACTGGGCGCAGAGGCAGGTCAAGGCTCGGTCGATCTCACCGCCCTTCTTCGCGTCGTTACGCTCGCAGACGAGCTGCACGTTGACGGCGAGGTAGCGTCCCTCGGCCCAGCGTTCCCGTTCGGCGAGCAGCGCCCAGCGGCCAGCCAGCACGAGGATCAGGTCCGGGGCGTCGTCGGCGACGAAGAGCGCCGACACCAGCCGGGCGGCCGACTTCAGCTCGTCGCCGTCCTCGGTGAGCTGCACGGGTTCGCGCAGCGTCACCGCATCGCGGGCCATCAGCTCCTCGACGGTGGTGACCGGTCGTGCGGAGACGACGACCAGCGGCGCCCGTTCGGCGATGCCGGGCGACGAGACCCGCCACAGCGGCCCCTGCCGGTCGAGGACGAGGCCGTGCCCGCGCAGTTCCAGCACATCGAGCAGCTGGTCGTGCACGCCGGCGGCAATGTCGTCAGGGTTGCGGCCGTCGACACTGCGCCCCTCGCGTACCTCCGTGCCCCCAGACGAGTCGAGCAGCTCCGCCAGGGTCGCCAGCGCGGCCTCGAGCTTCTGCCGGGCGTCAATGAACCGTGACCGCGGCGTCTCCCGGCCCGCCTTCGCCTCGGCATCCCACTCGTCCCGGCGCTTCTTGACCTCTGCGCCGAACGACTCGCTCTTCGCCTCCGTGGTGAAGTAGTGCTCCGAGATCCAACCCTCACCGACGACGATCGCGTCAGACACGCTCACCACTTGCCACCTTCCGTGTCCGGCACGACCATCAGCAGCGGCCGTACGAGCTGCCGGTCGGGTGCCATCGCCTGCACAAGCGCCTTCTCCTGTTCCACACTCGTCCTGCGCTGCTTGAGATCGCTGCGCTGGATGAGTACATCGGCGTCGGCGTCCCAGAGGTCCAGCCGCCGCGTCCAGTCCTCGACCCGCTGCGCCGCGTCTCGCTCCGCCGCCTTGAAGACATTGAGCAGGTGGCTCTCCGCCTCATGCACGGCCGGAGCCACCAGCTGGCTCAGTGCCGCGACGTCGGCAATCGGGGCCCGGTTGTTACGCACGGTGTCCCAACCGAGCGCGCGTAGTGCTGCTCGAGCCGACTCGTGTGGGGAGATCAGCGTGAAGGACGGATTCTCGTGTGTCGGAAACTCCGCGGTCAGCCAGGCGGTGGAGACGACCTGGCCGCGCCGGTTGGTCAGCGTGCCCAACAGCAGCACCGTCGGAGCGTCGACGGTACCGCGTACGGCGAAGACCTCGTTGCGGCCCAGCGCCGCCAGCGCCCGGTCTGCCGCCCAGTCCAGCACCGGGTGGAGCGGGCTGAGGTAGTGGGCGTCGGGCCAGGAGCTCTTGTCTTCGCGTCGTGCCGCGGCCAGCCGCTCCTTGCCGCGTGCCTGGGTCGTCGCGAGCACCAGCCGCTCGGTGACCTTGCGCTCGGCGAGGTATGTCTGCGGCAGCACCTCCAGCCGCTGCACCAGGTCCGGGGGCGGACTCAGCTCGACCGTGCCGAAGGCCTTGTCGCGCCGCCAGCCCACACCACCACGGCTCGGCGGCGCCGTTGGGTCGATGAACGCCTCCTGCAACGCGTCCTCGAGGTACGAGACGTCGTCGTCGTAGAGGCCCGAGTCGAGGTCGAGGCCACCTTCCGGCTGGTCGTCGGCCGGCCCGGCGCCGGGCTGCTCGCTCGGCGCGTCGAAGAGCTGGGCGAACATCGCTGCCACGTCGTTGCCGGCCGCTACCGCCGCGACTGGGCGTACCACCTCGTCGAGTTGCTTATTGCCGGCGAGGACGTCGCGGATCTCGTCCTCCTCGCCCTTGACGTCGTAGCGACCCATCAGCGAGGCGACGTCGCCGAGCGCGCTGTGCGCCTCGTCCTCCTTCTCCACCAGCTTCGCCAGGATCCGTACGTCCCCGGCGAAGCGCTGGCTCGTCGGGTCCAGCAGCAGCGCCGTCACCCGCGGCGGGTGTTTCTGCCCGTACCGGTCGATACGGCCGTTGCGCTGCTCGATGCGGATGAGGCTCCATGGGATGTCGTAGTGCACCAGCTCGTGGCACTGCGCGTGGAGGTTGACGCCCTCGGATGCCACGTCACCAGCGACGAGCACGCGCACCGGCGCCTGCTCCTGCTTGAAGGCCTCCACGATGCGCTGCTGCTCGTCGTCGTCCCCGCCGCGTACCATCTGCACCGCCTCGCGGGGCAGGCCGAGGTCCTTCGGCAGGTTGTCATGTAGCCAGCGCAGGGTCGCGAGGCGCTCCGCGAACACGACCACCCGCGCGGGAGACCCTCGGCCGACGCCACAGTCCTCCTTGAGGTGCGCTACGAGCCGGGAGTACTTCGCCGATGGCTGCCGCAGCGTCTTCTCGTTGAGCACCTTGAGCCGTTCCAACGCCTGGCGCTCGCGTGCCTGCCGCTCGGGATCGCCCTTCTCGTCCTTGAGGAGCCGGTCCAGCCGCGCGTCGATCGTCTCCTCTAGGGCGGCGGGGGAGGAGAGGAACGCCTTGGCGAGGGTCCAGGGGAAGAGTGAGGCGTTCTGCCCGGAATAGGGGCTGTCGCCCCTGCCGGGCCAGAGCCACGTCTGCTCCAGCTCCTCGGCGACGGCGTTCTCGGCATGCGTCGCCGGCACGAGTACGTTGTTCGGTTCCTGCCGTTCCGCCCAGTCGGCGCCGACCACCTGCGCGACCTCCGGAGTGTGTCGATGCCGGCGCACCACCAGCCGCCGCACCTCGTCCGGCACGAGCGCGCCATCCGGCTTGACGGCCGACGGGTCCAGCAACCGGATCAGCTCGGCGAACGATTCCGCCCGGCCGTTGTGCGGAGTCGCCGAGGCGAGGACCAGCGCCTCGGTGTTACGTGCCAGCAGCCGCGCCAACCGGTTGTTCATCGTCGCGGCGTTCGCCAGGTTGTGCGACTCGTCGATGACGACGGCGTCCCAGCGCTGCTTGCGGAGGCTCGCGACGTAGCGGTCGGACTTGAGCGTGTCGATCGAGATGATCGCGCGCTTGTAGTAGGTGAACGGGTTGCGGGTGGCCGGCAGCTTCTGGCGTACCCGCTGGATGCCGGCCGAGTCGAGCCGAACGAACGGCAGCGCGAACCGCGTCCAGAGCTCGTGCTGCATCTGCTCCAGCACGTGCCGGGGCGTCACGATCAGGATCCGGTCGCCGCGGCCACGGCGGACCAGCTCCGCGAGGATCATGCCGATCTCGAGCGTCTTGCCGAGGCCGACGGCGTCGGCGAGCAGGATCCGGGGCCGCAGGTTCTCGGGGTCGAGCGCCTTGCGTACCGCAGACTGCTGGTAGCTCAGCGCGTCAGCGAGGCCCCGCCTCGCTACAGACAGCGAGCGTTCGCCAACGGGAACAGCGGTCTTGCGGATCGTCGATTCCAGCCACAGCCGTGCCGTGCGGTACCGCGGGCTGCTGTCGGCCACGACCTTGGCCTTCGCCGGGTCCAGCGGCTTCACCTGGTCGAGACGGGTGTAGAACGATGCGCTCGTGTCGCGGACCAATTCGCCGAGGCCCTGAACGTGCACAACGCTGCCGTCCGCGGTTTCCTCGGTAGCGAGGACGAGCCACTCCTCGTCGCGGATCACGACCACCGCCCCTGGGGCGAGCGCCTCACGGGCATCGGGCATGGTTGCCGTCACAGGTGCATTCTCCGTCTTCGAAAGGTTACTGCAAGTTAGTTGCGGCCGGGAAGGTAGCCTAGCTGCGCGTAATCGCTCATGCCGTCCCCGGGATAGGTCGCAGACATGGACCGAAAGTCCAGCGCGCCACTGCCACCGCCACTCGATGCTGCTACCTCGGCCCGGTTGCAGCGGATGCCGCGATCCTCCACCAAGCCTGAGCTGGCACTGCGGCGTGAGCTGCACCGTCGGGGCCTACGGTTTCGGGTCAACCATCCGGGGCTTCCCGGTCGCCCCGACCTCGCGTTCACTCGGGCGAAGCTAGCGGTCTTCGTCGACGGCTGCTTTTGGCACCGCTGCCCGGAGCATGGCACCCTGCCCCGCAACAACCGGGACTGGTGGCAGCAGAAGCTCGACCGCAACGTGGCCCGCGACCGCGCCAAGGACACTGCCCTAGCCGAGCTGAGCTGGATGGTGCTGCACGTCTGGGAGCACGAGGCCACCGAGGCCGCCGCCGACCGAGTGGAAGCCGAATGGCGGCGCCGGGTGCCTCCTGCTACGCCCTGACCGGTGTCCGCAGGTATCCGTTGGCACCGAAGAGCACCTTTCGATCCAGAAAACGGTTGAAGAACCGGCACGACGGCTCGCCCAGATGGACGCAAGCGCTACACGCTCCGCTCCCACGGGCACATCCCGGATCCAGCGGGCAGCGATGCTCTGCATCGACGAACGCGTCGAGCAACTCGTCGAGGTTCGACTCGAACACCGCCTGCATGCCGCCGAGGACAAAGTCGCCGCGAGCGGCGGCGTAGACGAAGAAGCCAAGGTGACCGGGTACCAGGTACTCGCTCAACGCGTCCCGTTCGATCCCGGAGAAGACGGCAGCCTGCCGAATGAACCTGTGCGCGTAGGTGTGCACCAGCTTGAGCAAGTCGGTGCCGGCGGACTCGACCGACGGATCGTCACGCTTGGACGGCACCCGCGCCTCCTGCAGGATCGCGACTCGCGCCGCGACCGCCCCGTCTCTGGAGTTCCATCCCGACAAGCGGTGCCCTCTCCCGATCAGCCAGCTGGCGACTCGTACTGGATCCAGACGCACCAAAAATGCCTCCGTCTCGGCGAGGTTGCCGTAGAGCCGGTAACCACCCTTCTTCCGACGGAAGGGCACCAGCCGACACTTCGCCGGATCGTCCTCGCCCCGGGTATAGCCGTACATCGCATTCAGGACCGGGAACCGGTCGACGAGGTCCAGCCCGTCGATCCCGGCCCGGCCGAGCGCCGCCGGGTAGCGGACTTGGTAGCGCACATCGAGGGCATCAGCTGGCGTCGCGCTGCGTAGTGCCGTCGTCGGCGTGCGGCTCTCCGCGAGCGCCATTGCGATGTCGACCGCTTCCCGTCCTGCTTCGTCACGCCGTTCGCCCGAGAGCCCGTCGATCGGGTGGTCGCCGGCCTTCGCCAGTCCTCCCTGATCAGCGGCGCTCTTCGCGGCAACCTCCGCGATCTCCCGCGGAAGACCGGTGCGCATGAGCTGCTCGATCAGTTCTTCGAGGGTCGGCGGGGAGACCACGTCAGCGGGCCGGGGCACGGTCAGGCCATCGACCACCCAGACCAAGGCCTTGCGAGCGCCCCCGGCAAGCTTGAGTCCCTCCCGGTGCTCGGGTCGCGGCGGATTGATCAGCACCATCCCCCGCGGCGTGTAGACCATGCGGGCCTTGTGCACATTCCAGCGGAAGTACCCCTGGCCGCATCCGCAGGGCTTGTTGAAGCCGAGCCCCTGCATGAGGCGGGTGTCACAGACGGGGCAGACGAAGGAGATGTCCGCGGCCTTGGCGCTCTTGGGAATCACGACCTTGACGTCATCGTGCGTCTGGCACCGTTTGATGTATGGCTCAGCGATTGCGCCACAGTCGTGGATGCCGACGAAGTGCAGTTGGCCCCATTTGTTGCGCTGGCCGCACTTGCAAGGACGATCGATGGACTTCCCGATGCGCTTGCACGTGCGGCACAGCCACACCTGCGGATACCGTTCGACCGTCACACCGCGTCGCTCGTCGAGCTCGACAACTTCGACCGGAGCGTTCCGCATCAGGTCGTCACCGACCCCGCCGTCCGTACCGTGGAAGGCCCAAGCTCCCACCTCGCGAAGCAGGTGACGTCGGACCAGATCGGTATCGACCTGGATAGGGCTGGGTGCCGACCACTCCGCGACACGGTAGACGTCGCCCCGCAGGTCGACCGTTTGATTGGGCAGGAAGGTACGCAGGATCTGGCTGCCGCTACGGGATCCAAGGACCGTCATCTCGTCCGCCTGTCAGTCGTGGATGGGAGCGCTGGCCTCGACATCGCGGAGGCTCGTCATTGGTGATCGAGGACCTAGTTCGCTGACGAACGTGGCCGTGGTCGCAGGGTCTTCGAGATCGGCGAACCACGCCTGCAGCCATTCGGCGATCTGTTCGCGGTGCAGGGAGTCCTCCGCCCCGTCGAGGCCGAGGACCGAAGCCACCGCGGCTGCCTCGGCCGCGGGCGTCATCCCGGAATCGCGGACGTACTGGCGCAGCTTCGCTGGCGTACTGAGCCGCTGCTTGCTGGCCGGCTCGCGGATCATCAACGTCCGTGCGCCCACGACGCCGGCCACGGTGAGGTCCAGGACCCGGCGACTGCGACGCGTGATCGGAATGGCGTCGACGAAGCGGTCGCCCTGCCGCACGTACTGCGTGAACTGCCGGAACGTCTGCGCATCGCGTTCCCGGCCGATCTTGTGCAGGACGTAGACCAGGCCAGGGTGCCTACGACCGACCCGTGCCGTGGTCTGGATGAACTCGGCGGTCGTCAGCGGCAGGCCCAGCATCACCATGGTGTTCAGCCGGTCTACGTCGACACCGTGCGAGAGCATCGAACTGGCGGCCACCACGTGGATCCGCTCGGCGAAGTCCTCCTCCGGCTTCTCCAACCGGTCCAGGATGGCCCGGACGTCGTCGAACTCGGTCTGCCCGGTGAGCTGCTCGACGTTGATGCCCTCGACCGTGTTGTTGCTGCCAAGACTTCGCCCGGCAGCTTCCACGTCGTAGAGCGTCGAGCCGTAGACCACGTCGGTGCCGTAGAGGCTGACCAGCGTTTCCACGTACTTCCGGTCGATGCCGGCTTCGGCACACACGGTCGCAGGGTCGTCCTTGAGCTGGCGGACGCAGCGCTGCAAGGCGTCGAGCGTCCGGTCGCTGACGTGCTCCAACGTGACGCCACGGGGCGCGACGGCGACAAACCGCCGCAACGGCTTCTCCGTCGGGGTCGTCCAGAACGATTCACCCGCTCGCGGGCCCGGCTGCGGAAAGACCCGCCCCTCTCGCTGGTAGAGGACCTTGGTCTGGTGCTCGTATCCGGTCAGCGTCGCGCTGCTCGCCACGATCTTCGCCCGAGTGCCACACAGCTCGAACTGGAGATGGTCGAGCAGGCTCTCGTAGTGGGAGTCGACCGCGCCGAGGCTGTCCCGTAGGAGGTGCAGCTCGTCCTGCAGCCGCAGTGACGGGCCGAACCGCTTGGCGTCCATGGGCAGCGGCCTGAGGGCCTTGCCGCCCTGGCAGTCCGGCACCAGACAGCCGTTGGGGTTCTTGGACCGCTCCGCGTACGTGAAGCCGTGCCATTCCACTGGGCAGAGCTTCTGTGGCGGCCCCACGAGGCCGCGCATCGCCTGCTGCAGACCGATCGATGCGGCCTTGTCGAGGGTGCCGACCACCACCGTCGGCAGGAACCTGAACACTTCCTGGTCGACGACGTACATCGGCAGGGCCTGCCCCTTCCAGGGGCAGCTCCGGTTCGTACAGCGATGGTCGAGCTTCCACCGCTGGCGGTCGAAGCGCATCTGGAGGTTCTCGTCCCGACAGAAGGGGCAGTGCAACAGCACGCGGTACTTGTCCGGCATGCCTGGGCTGTCCGGGGTGATCTCGTCGGTCTCGGTCTTCGGCACGATCTTGTTGGGCGTTCCCGCCCGACCGACGAGGAACCCGAGACTGAAGGGTGCGCCCTTGACGCCCTCCTCCTGGCGCACCATCTCCGCGCCGGCCAGAGCGTCGGCGAACCGCTGGGTCTGCTGGAGGCTCAGTAGCCGCAGCGGGAAGCGCGACCAGGCCGTCACTCCCAGGGCTTTGCCGGTGAGGCGGTCGAAGAATGCCGCCGTCAGGAGCAACCCCAGGTAGGTCTCCGTCTTGCCGCCACCGGTCGCGAACCAGACCGTGTCGACGTACCTCGCCTCGTCCTCCGGCTCGGCGAGGAAACGGATGGCCGAGAGCAGGAAGCCGACCTGGAAGGGCCGCCAGGAGGCATACCCACGGCCCTTGGCGCTACGGGCGATCGCCTTGTTCATGAGCTGGAAGGCACGGAGGATCTCGGGACGGTCCTGTAGCAGCGCTAGACCGGACCGGAGCCTCCTCAGTTCCTCGAACACCTGCTCGGCAGACTCATCCGCCCTGGCTCGCATGGTCGGCGTCCAGCCCTCGGCGGCTTGCCGCGCGTCGAGAGCTGTCGAAGACCAGTGGGCGTGGTCGTACGAGTCGAGCGCGTCGACCAAGGCTTGGAGCTGAGGGAGCGGGTCGGATGCGAGCCTCATGAACGACAGGTCCGGCTGCGGGGTGGATCCGCTCCAGTAGTCGGGACGGTAGGTCTGCACGCTCACGGTGTCCGACGTGCGGAACACGCCTGGTGCCACTACCTCGACGCCGACGTTCACTCCGTAGGCCGGCACCTTCCGGTCGTATCGGAAGCTGTCCGGTAGCGCCTCCAGCTCGAACGGCACGGTGGGAAGGCCAGAGACTTCGAGCTGCGTCTCGTACAGGTGGGAGTCGGTCAGGCCGGGTGCCTTCTCCGGGCTCGTGTTGACCAGCTGCACCACGACTTCGGTCTGCCGATGCCAGTCCTCCACGTCCACCCGCACCTCGGCGGAGAGACCCGGCGCGCCCACCGCGGCGAATGCATCCCGAAGCTGCTTGCCACCGAACGTTCCGCCCTCGCCGTAGGCGAGGACCGACACGACCTCCTCGACGAGGTCCGTCCGCCACCAGCGCCGGTCCGGGTCCGGCCCGTCCTTCGGGTCCTTCACCCACGCCCGTGCCCGGACGGTCACCGTCATCGACCACGGTGGCGCCGTCGCGGGACGGAGCCGGACGGCGATCGCACAGGGGTCCAGACGTTCCGACCGATCGTCGGAGGCATCCTTGCGCACCTCGTCCTCGCAGGCGAGACGGCCCAACCAGAACGTGCCGGACGGTGCCACCTCGAGACGGCTCAAGCCGTCGCCGCGGCCCGCCGCTACCACCCGTCGGTCGAGCCAGTCGACGAACGCCTCGCAGGCCTGCTCCAGAGACTGGTCCCCCACGCCGCTCATGACGCCTTCCTCCTCACGGGAACGCCGAACTCGCCGGCCTTCGAATCGTCGACCAGGTACGACCGCAACGCGACGACCTCCTCGCTCTCCCGCAGCGTCGCCAACGACTTGCCTTGGATCTGCCTGATGCGTTCACGGGTGACGTTGAAGTGGGCACCGATGGCGTCCAGCGTCTCCTCATCGCCGGTGCCGAGACCGAACCTGCGCTCGAGGATGCGGACAGCCCGCTCTGGCAGAAGCGCGGTCAAGGTGCGGGCGACATCCGTACGGAACATCGCGTGGATGACGATCTCGGCGGGATCGGTACGCCCGTCGCGGTTCTCGTCGTCGAGCAGGATGTCCGACAGGTGGAGGTCGCCATCCTCCCCGAAAAGCATGTCGATGCTAACGAGCGGACGTCCGAGATCCAGAACTGCCTGCACCGATCCCGGCTCCACGCCCGTCTCTTCGGAGATCTCCGCCAAGGTGGGCTCACGGTCGAGCCTCGACGTCAGCCGCGAAACCGCCCTGCGCACCCTTTGCACCTTTTCGTGCATGTGCACCGGGATCCGAATCGTCCTGCCTCGGTCTCCGATTCCTCGATCGATGGCCTGCCTGATCCACCACGTCGCATATGTCGAGAACTTGAAGCCCTTCGAGCCGTCGAACTTGTCGGCGGCCCGCATCAGGCCGATGTTTCCGTCTTGGATGCGGTCGGCGAACTCGACCCCGCTGCCGTCGTAATTACGGCCCCTGGCGATCGAGACCACCAACCGTAGGTTCGCGCAGACCAGTTCTGCATGTGCGCGCTTTCCGTCCGCTACGCGGCGCTCGAGACTCGATCGGGCACTCGGCGTCAGCTCATCACCTGCCGCTTCCAGCTCCTCCTGAGCAGCGACGCCTTGGGAGATCAACGACCACAACTCGACCTCGCGTGACGCGCCGATCAGCGGGTAACGGCTGATCGAACGCAGGTACTGGCCGACGGCGTCACCATCATGTTCGTACCCTTTGGGCGCAGCCTGCTTCGGTCGCAGGTCCGCCGACCGTGGGAGGTCGACGCCTGCGTCCTCCAGCAAGCTCAGCAACTCGCCGTGCTGCCCCGAGGACAAGTTTCTCCTCTTTGCCAGCAGCGCGACGTCAGCGCGGCTCAGGTGACCGCTACGTGCCCAGTCACCCAGGAGATCGTCCAGTGCCTGCCCCACGACGTCGTCGGCCGCCCTCGCTGCAGGCGCCTGCGGGTCACCTCCGAACATCCATCCAAGGTCGTCGTCGTTCGGGGCACCGTTTTCGGCCTGTGCCGGCTCAGCGTCCGGCGCGCTTTGATCGGTGTTGGAGAGTTCGGCCGGAACGAGAGTGCGCTCGGCATCGCCCATGAGCGGATCGTCAGCGGACTGGCCGGTCGTACTAGGCGCGCCTCGGAAAGCTGCGTGCGACGGGTTTCGGGTCAGCGCGACCACCAACGCATCGACCTGCCGGTGGGTCAACTGGTGCCGGGACACGAAGTCGGCTACGACCGACTGTGCCGCTCGTGCACCACGGCGATCGAGCATCGTGCGTAGTTCGTCCACCAGTGCATCTGCGATGGGTGGGGAACTCTTCAATGCGGCGGCCTGCCGCGGCATGGACACGACCACCGGAGGCTCCCCACTCAGCGGTTGAGCCTCCGTCACCACTTCGTTGACGGGCGTGTCCCGCTCCAGCACACGAGAGCGCGGCCACTCGAGGAGGGATGCCGCGAAGGCGACGTCTTCGCCTGGCTCGGCCGTCGGGATCGCCTTCGAGCCGGACGGCGGGCGAGGCCCAGCTGTCGCCGGCTGCGGGGTGGGTCCTTCGGTTGCGGTGACCGGACGTGTGCCCAATTCAGACGATGCACTGACAGACGCGGCACACGGCGTGGGAGCCAGCGGGTCGAGGGTGCTCCCGTGCTCGGCCTTGAAAGCAGAACGTTCCGAGGACTTCTCTGCAAACGGAACGTTCCGCACCAACGAGGCCGTACCTGCCACAGCTTCGGGACGGACTTCCTGGGCGGTTCCCATGGTCCCCGTTGACGGCGCAGATGAGGACGACCATGAAGGTACTGCCGGATCGATGCCCGGCCCAGGAGCCGGGACCCTGGCCGTGACGACCGTGCCAGCGCCCGGCCCAGGTCGAAACGGCGGAGTCGGTGGTACCGGCGGCTCTGGCGGGACGTTGATGTTCAGCTCGTCGATGCGCTGCCACAGCGGCTCCAGCGCCGCGTCCGGGTCCCGGCTGAAGACGCTCCCCCGGATCCGCACGAACACGCAGTTGCCGACCCGCTCCAGCACCGCCTGGCGGCGCATGTCGCTCTCCCACTGCTCCGGCCCGTGGTGGTAGGAGTCGCCGTCGCATTCGATGGCCAGCCGCCGGCCGTCCGGTGCCGGCAGGACGAAGTCGATCCGGTACCCGCCGATGCGGAACTGCGGCAGCGGCCTGTAACCGCGACGCAGGATCCGCCGCAGCACCTCGCGTTCGAAGTCGCTGTCGCAACGCTTCTCCAGGTCGTCGTACGCCTCGTCGACGGCGGTGACGCTCTGGCAGTAGGTCAGCAGCAGTCCGCGGGCGTCGTCTTCGCGCAGGTCGGCGGGTTGCACCGAGTGGAACACCCACAGCTGGTCGCGGGCTCGGGAGGCGGCGACGTTGACCCGCCGGTGGTGGTCGCGCTTGGTGAACGCCGCGACCGGGCCCTGATGCGGTTCCACGACCATCGACACGAGTACGACGTCCCGCTCGTCTCCCTGGAAGGTGTACGAGTCGCCGACGCGGAGCCGACGTCGTTCCATCTCCTCCTCGCCGATCTCCTCACGGAGTCGGGTGAGCAGGTAGAGCGCCTGCCCGCTGGTGCTGAGCAGGCTGACCACGCCGATACTGCGCCCCTCGTACGCGGGATCGGCGACAATCGCCGCTACCCTGGCGACGAGGGCTTCGGCCTCGGCCACGTTGACGTTGCCGTACGTTGACAGGTCCTGCCGGATTCCCTCTGGCACGTGCACTGCGATGACTGGGTCACCGATGCCGGCGGGCCGGTCGGTGCGCAGCGGATCGATCTCGCCGCCGTAGTACGTCTCGCTGGAGAAACCGATGATCGCCGGTACGGACCGGAAGTGCTCGGTGAGCAGGATCCGCTCCGGTGATCGGCGGACGGCGTGGTCGTAGAGGCTGCTTTCCGGATCGAAGTGTTCTGCGGAGGGCACGTCCACCAGGTGCGAGTTGATCAGGCTGGTGACCGTGCCGACAAAGGAGAGCTGCGGGCCGATCTGCTGGTCGTCCCCGACGACGACGGCGCGTTCGGCGAGGCTGAGGATCGGCAGCGAAAACATGTCGGCCTGGGATGCCTCGTCAACGATCACGACGTCGAAGTGCGCGCCGCCTGCGAATTGTTCGATGGCCCGGTCGACGGACATGACCCAGACCGGCACGGCGTCAACGGCGGCGCTCATGGCACGCTGGGCGTGCGCCTGCCACTGGGCGGCATTCTTGCCCGTACCCTTACCGATCTTGCGGAGCGCGGCGGTCCAGTCGGCGAGCGCGGCCCGGCGGCGGTCGTCGAGGGCCTTCGAGACCTCGAGCCAGGAAGAGGCGACGACGAGTTCCTGGGTGAGGCGCTCGATCCGGTCCCGGGTCTGCTCGACGCGCCGCCCGAGCGCGACCGGGTCGACGCTGCCGACGACGGCGTCGAACCAGGTTTGGGCCTGGCGCCACTGCCACCGGTGCAGGCAGTCGCCGCCGGTGCCAGCGAGAGCAGCGGCTGTTCCCTCATCGATCTGGGCGGTCCAGGCGGGAGCGGCCGGGCGGAGTCGTTCGGCGAGCTCGGTGAACCGTTGCGCGTCGGGGCGCAGTCCGGCCAGCCGACGTACCTCGTCGAGGAGACCGTCCCAGCCGGCGAGGTCTATCCGCTGGCGGCACTGGTCCAGCAGCCGCCACAGTTCACTGGCGTCGGCGCTCGACATGCCCTGCTGGAGCAGGACGCCCAGGTTCCGTTCCTCGGCGACCAACTGGTCGTACCGGAACACCGTTCCCAACCGGCCGACTAGGTCGGTGAGCGCGGTCAGCCGGCGTACGTCGACCGCCTGCTCGACCTGCGGCACCAGCCGGCGGACGGTCGCATGCAGGGTGGGCCAGCGGCGACGGTCCCAGTCCAGGGCGGTCGTCGCGTCGGTGAGCAGACGGCCGGTCCAGAGTTCGGGCTGGTCGCCGGATTCGTGCGGCAGGTTGAGCAGGTTCCGCCACTCGGTCCACCGGGTGGCCAGTTCCTGACGCAGCCGCAGGCGGTTGACGTACGCGACGACGATGTCGACGTCGTCGGTGGTGCGGAGGGCCTCACCGTCGATGCGGCAGTCTGCGGCGAGCTTGGCCAGGGCGCCGTGGAAGAGCTTGCTGACGCCCTTGCCGGCGGCGAAGCGTTGGCGCAGCTCGGCGAGCTGCGCCAACAGTCGGCGGGGCTCGGCGAGGTGCGCATCGGGAACTGTCACCCGGTGTCCGGCGACGAGCCGGGTCACCGTCGCGAGTTCGGCGAGTGCCCGCTGGCAGGCGGCGGCGTGGTCCTCCCACATGGCCCGCCAGTTCGGGTCGGCCTGCAGGAGCTTGGCGAGCGCATCCGTCCAGGTGCCCTCCCGGGCGGTCAGGACAGCGAGCGCCTCGCGCAGGTGTCCGGCCAGCTCGTTGAGCGTGGGCCAGCCGAGCACCCGTGCCTCCGGTAGCACCACACCGGCGGCGACGAGTTGGTCCAGCTCGGCCCGCGCGGCGGCCAGTTCCTGCCGGGCGGCGAGGACGGCCGAGGCGTTCGGCAGCGCGGCTGCCGTCGGCAGGTGTCGCAGCGCCTGGTTGCGGTCCTGGCGGACGGAACCTCGGGCGATGGCGAGCAGGTCCGTGAACTCCTCGACGGTGAGCGGGGCCTCGAGGTGCGGTGGGATCTCGTCGGGGATGTCGCCGTACCGGCCGGCGCCGTCCCGCAGCCAGCTGCCGACGTCACTCGGCAACAACCGGATGCCGTCGATTTCGTAGTGCGCGGACTCGTTCTCGGCGAGGGTGCGCAGCGCGCCGAGCGCCTGTCCGAGGTCCCGTTCAGTTTCCTCGAGCTGGCGGCGCAGCCTGTCCACCCGCTGCTGCTCGCTGCGCCGGTCGAGGGTGGCGCCCCGGTCGGATAGTTCCCGGGCGGCGAGCTGAAGTTGGACGAGTTGGTCGGTGGAGCGGCCGAGTACCGCCAGGCAGAGCGACTGGATCTCCTGGGGTAGGCCGTCCCGCAGGACGCGCAGAGGATCCTCCTTCTGCGCGACCACGAGCACCCGCTTGCCGTGCGCCATAAGGTGGCAGATCAGGTTGCGGATGGTGTGGGTCTTGCCGGTTCCGGGAGGGCCCTGGACTGCCACGTTGCGGTGCTGGGCGAGTCGCCGGGCGATGGACTCCTGCGCCTCGTTGGTAGGCAGTGGCATGAGCAACCGCTCACCGAGTGGGGTCCAGTGGGCCGGCTCGTCGTAGGGCATCTCCAGCCGACTGGGCTCGTGGGCGAGGATGGCGGCCAGCGCACCGATGCTCGTGGTCTCGCCGGCGAGCAGCCGGGCTCGCAGTTCCTCGAGGAAGCGGCGCAGCATCCGTTGCCGGGGCCGGACGAAGAGCACGCCGGTGTCGTCGACATACGGGCCGGTCGGGGCGGGCGCGTCAACGGCCCGGATGGCCGGGTCGTGACCGAGTCGGCGCAGAGCCCGTTCGATGAACTCCTGGCGGGTGAAGTCGTCCCAGACGTCGAGGTCGAGCTGTCCGCCGGAGCCGGCGAGGGCGAGCAGTTGGCCGAGGTACCGCTCGTCGAGGCCGGTGAGCGGATCGGTCTGGAGCCGGCCGGGCCCCTGCGGCACCAGCGTGATCATGGCCCGATCGGCGTCGAACTCGATGGCGACCGGGGTCACGACCAGCGGATACTGCACCCTGTTTCCGGCGATGTCCGTCTGCAGCACACCGTGTCCCCACACCAGCTCGTGGGTGGAAGCGTTCATGTCGACGCGGTGCTTCAGATCGAACAGGCTCCGGTGCAGCCGGCGGACCGCCTCGGTACGGCTGGCCTGCTCGGCCCAGGGACGCCAGTCCCGCTCCCGCCACTGCTCAAACCGCTCGCGGAGACGATCGACGGTGTTCTCGTCTCCGACAAGCCGAGGCTCCGTCTCGTACGACAGCGAAGTGGCGAGATACGGGTCGAACTCGACAGGTGCCTGGAGCTGCTTCGGCGCGGGCGGAAGGCCCACCCGAAGCCAGCTGCTGCCGTCGGCCGAAACACCCACCTGGCAGTCGGTGTGGACGGGCAGTTCGTGCTGCCAGAACGCGTCCGCCTGCGGTACGGTCCGGCCCGGTCTTTCCATCTGCGCTCGAACGGCCATCAGGTACTCGACCAGAGAGGTGGCGCGCTCGAGGATCAGAGACGGAGCCTCTGCAGGCGGCGTGGTGCGGGACAGCATGCGAACCCTCTGACTTGTAGGTGCAACGCGTGGGTGAGGCGGACTAGGAGCGCACCGGCTCACTCAGACCACTGGCATCGATCTCACCCGCGTGACAGACAGAGCACACTGTCTTCAACGCCTGGCGTAACCACGCGTGCATCTACCCACCTCCCCACTGGCGGTCCTTGGACCCTACAGGCCCGAGTCCTGCCAGCGGGACCCCCGAGTCGTCATTAGTTCAGCGAACGGGCCGATTTGACAGCCATCCTTTTGGTGGTACCGGGACGAGCCGCAAAAGACGCGTGCACCTTCCGCTGTCGCGAGGGTGAGCTCGACGTGAATCGTCGCGGCCCTCGCCCACCGCCGATCCGATGTGCCAGCGATACCAGAACCCATTGCCTCCAAAACCTGCCGCCGCAGCCGCCACTCGTCCGCGCCACTCCACCGCCGGTCTTCGGGCTCCACCGTCACCCGCACCCTCACCCGTGACTGGTCGAGGCTGCACCGTCGCCCGCGGCGGCCTCCATGCGGGCCGCGCCGGCGCTCTCTCCGCCGCCCGCCGGAGCGGTCTCTCTGAGGCAGATCGAGGTGAGCCGGAGGGCCATACGGTAGGCGCGGAGCTACCGGCTTCCGGGATCGACAGAACCCTGGGACGCAAACACAGGCTGGTGGGGGGGGGGGGGGGGGGGGGGGGGGGGGGGGAGGGGAGGGGGGGGGGGGGGGGGGGGGGGGGGGGGGGGGGGGGGGGGGGGGGGGGG